>JBBRDA010000124.1:0-7906 GCA_038204335.1 Burkholderiales bacterium | reverse complement strand
GCGCATCATCGTCGCGCAAAGCGGCTACAACCTGGCTGCCAGTGGTGCGATTGGGCGCAATGCCTTCAGTGAAGAAGAAGTGGCACTCGAACTGCTGAACCTGCTGATCAAAAAATACCCCGCAGCATTGACCGACCGCTACAAAATTGAAATCACGCCGGAGTCCACGGACGAAACCGTGTTGGAAGACATTGGCCGCAAGCGCGGTGCTGTGCTGACCAAAGGCCGGATCAATCTACAAAAAGCCGCCGAGATTGTGATTTACGAATTTCGCGGCGCGGCGCTGGGCCGCATCACGCTGGAAACACCCGAAGAGTTTGCTGGCTGGCTGGCCGCCGGGCAGTTGCTCGATGCAGAGCGTCAGGTCAAAAAAGATGCCATTGAGATGGCGCGGTTGATCAAATTCAAAAAAATCGCGCGACCTGAAAAACTTCGGGGCGCTTAGCAACTGGCATCTTGGCTTGGTTGCTGAGGCTAGAGCAAACGGTCAAGCAGGCCGAAGCTCAGTTTTTTCAGAAGGATAACTTCTTAATTATCTGCTTTTTAGGAATAAATATTCCACCTATTCTTGCGTGTCACTTTCCATCAACCCACATGAAGGATGAAGCATGCAAGTTATTTTTGAGTCAACCGACCCTCACGCCGCTGAATTACGTACTGTGACTGAGCGCCGGGTGCGCCAGGCGCTCAAACGCTTAGCTTGGCTCACACCGCGCGTTCGGGTTCATTTGTCGGACATCAATGGCCCGCGTGGCGGCATTGACAAGCGCTGCCAGATCGAACTGATGACAGACGGCGGCAAACCGATTGTTGTGACGTCGCTGGCCAAAGACTGGTTTTCAGCCCTGCAGAGCGCGTTGATGCGGGCCAGCCGGGCGTTGCTCAATAACTTGCAGCGCAGCCGCCGAGCACACGCGGCAACTGCGCACCTGATTGCAAGCCGCTAACTTTTATAACCTAAGGAATCCAAGATGAAATGTCCTGTTTGCCCTGACGTGACGCTGGTGATGATGAACCGTCAGGGTGTAGAGATTGACTATTGCCCGAATTGCAGAGGTGTGTGGCTAGATCGCGGTGAGTTGGACAAGCTGATTGAACTTGCAGTGTCTCAGTCCGTTGTGTCGCCACCGAGTCAGCCGCAGCACCGTCAACCAGTTCAGTCGCGACCTGATTTTGTTGATTCAGATGGCTACAGCGCGCGGCCAGTGCACGGCTCACAAACTCCCTACGGCTATCAGCCTAAGCGGCGCAAGTCTTGGCTGAATGATATTTTTGATTGAGCGTTACAAGCTCGTTTTTCATTTCACGCCATGTCTCTCGTACGCAGTTTTTGAAGTTGCTACTTGAGAATTTTCATCTTTTGGGAATCGTTGCGGCTCTGCTGCCTTTGATTTAGACAACTAAATGCCGTCAGCTCTATCAGCTTGTCGGTTTTGACGCAGGACGCATCGTGGATATCTGGCTTAGTATTTTGATTGGATTGGTGCTGCTAGTAGCAGGTGGAGAATTACTTGTTCGAGGCGCGGTCTCATCAGCCAAGGCTCTTGGCGTGTCGCCACTGCTTATCGGATTGACGCTGGTAGGGTTTGGCACTTCTACGCCAGAGCTTGTTACCAGCTTGACAGCGGCCATGAATGGTTCCCCCGGCATTGCGGTAGGCAATGTCATCGGTTCAAACATCGCCAACATATTGTTGATATTGGGTCTGTCGGCATGTATTTTCCCGATGGCAATCAACCCAAAAGGTTTTCGCAGAGACGCCTTGATGCTGGTTGCAGCCGCAGTTGCATGCACCGTAGTTGTTCTGTATGGGCGCATCGGGCCCTTGGTGGGCGTGGTGTTCATCGCTACGCTGCTTGGGTATGTGCTCTACGTGTATCAACAGGAAAGGCGATCTCCAGACGAGGCTGCGGTTGTGGCAGAGCACCGCTCTGATGATGCCCGCAAAGGCCCCCGCAACATGACGATTGCCATCGTGATGGCGGTCAGCGGCATAGCCATCACTATTTTCGGTGCTGGGTTTTTAGTCGATGGGTCGATTCAGCTGGCTAAAGGTTTGGGTATTTCAGACACTATCATTGGCTTGACGATTGTGGCTGTGGGCACATCGATGCCGGAGTTTGTGACGTCCGTCATGGCAGCACTGCGTAAACATGCCGATGTGGCCTACGGCAACATCATTGGTTCAAATATTTTTAACATCTTTTTTATTTTGGGTGTCACCGCGTTGGTCAAGCCGATTGATGTTCCCGCCCAAATTGCGCAGCTCGACATTTGGGTCATGCTTGCCGCAACTGCTTTGCTGGTGTTGTTTGCCAGAACTGGCATCAAGCTGCAGCGCTGGGAGGGTTTTGCTTTTATGGCTGCCTACATCGCCTACGTTGGCTATCTCATTTCTATCGCCTGATCAGGTCAGTCAGGTAAAGCATTAACCATGAATAACAAAAAGTTTTTAGGACTACTGCCTCAAGAGGCGGTGCCTGGCGCTTTGCTCGTTTTTGTCGCGGCGCTGGCGATGGTTGTGGTCAACTCCCCTTGGGGGGCAACCTACCAGACGGTTTTAGCCCACCCTTTCAGTATTGGTCTGAGCGGTGGCGGCGTTGAAATGAGTGTGTCATCGTGGATAAAAAATGCGCTGATGGCGCTGTTTTTTTTCTTTGTCGGCCTTGAACTTAAGCGGGAGATGTTCGAGGGGCAATTGTCCAATCGAAATGCAGCTTTGCTTCCGGTTTTGGCAGCTGTAGGCGGAATGGCTGTACCGGCTATGGTCTATTTGGCTTTTGCCAGCAGCGCTGGTTATGGTCAAGGCTGGGCCATACCGGCCGCCACTGACATCGCGTTCGCGCTGGGCGTTTTATCGTTACTTGGTAACCGCGTGCCGCCTGCATTGAAAGCTTTTTTGTTGGCCGTTGCCGTGGTGGACGATCTTGGCGCAATCCTTATTGTTGCGTTCTTTTATACCGAACAGGTTTTGTTTGATTACGTGCTCTACGCCGCAGGCGTTTCGGCCGTGCTGATTGTGATGAATCGCTTGAAAGTTGCCTCCATTGGTTTGTACATGTTGGTGGGAGCGGTGTTGTGGGTGGTAATGTACAAATCCGGCGTGAGCCCAACCATCGCGGGTGTGATCGTGGCCGCGTGCGTGCCGCTTAAGGTTAAGGGAGGAAAAAGTCCGTTGCACCGCGCAGAGCACATGTTCAAGCCCTGGATCTTGTTTGGCGTGATGCCTGTCTTCGCGTTTGCCAATGCTGGCGTAAGCTTGAACGGTGCTGGCCAATTCCTGATGCACCCTATCACCTTAGGAGCGGGTTTAGGACTTGCGCTTGGCAAGCCGATCGGGATCGCCTTGATGGTTTATCTCAGCGCAGTTGTACTCAAAGCCAAGCTGCCGGGCAACATGGCTCAAATAGTTGGCGTTGGCTGTATAGCGGGTATCGGATTCACCATGAGCCTGTTTGTTGGCGCGTTGGCTTTTACTGACCCTGTGCTTGCCACTCCGGTCAGGCTGGGTGTTTATGCGGGTTCAATTTTCTCGGCGTTGGCGGGCTTGGCGTTATTGACCTACGCTTTGCCTAAAGGATCAGCCAAGACCTGAATGGGTTGTGCTCTTAGTCGTTGCGGTACTAGCTGCCTTTACGCATCAAGCCGTCAAGCCGCGTGTCCCACCTGCTGTCGGGCAACAACCTGGCTAGTTCGGAATCAGGCATGGCAAAGCTTGCGCGCAGCACTTGGGCGAGCACAGCCCGGTAATCATGGTGAGCGGGCATATCGCGCGCTTCATTCAGGTTGCCGCGTGCAAGGCCTGTCCATTGGCCGTGCCATTTGCCGCCATGGACGCGGTTGCCCACCAGCCACATGGTGTTGCCAAAGCCGTGGTCGGTGCCGCGCGAGCCGTTTTCTGCGGCCGTGCGGCCAAACTCGCTCATCACCACCACCACATCGCCGGGCTCTGAAAAGTCTTGCCGTAGTTGCGCAATCGCGCGGCCGAGGTTGCCCAGGTTGTTGGCCAACTGACCGGTGACATTGCCCTGATTGGCATGGGTGTCCCAGCCGCCTGCTGACAAAAAACCGAGGCGCAGATTGCGGTCGTTGCGCATCAGCGTGCCCAGGTGCTGCGCGTCAAGCTGCAGACCGATAGCGTCAGAAGCGCCGTTGCTGGCAGCCAGCATTTGTGCGTTTTGCGCTTGGGCTGTTGGTGGTGCGCCGTCTTTGTCGATACCTGCGCCCATCCCCATCGCTGGCCCCATGCGCTTGCCGTCCATCTCGGCTTTTTCAGCGCTCAGCTCTTGCGCGCTTTGCATGCGGCTGCCTGCGCCTTGCCTAAAGGCTTCACTGAGTTTGTCGTTGCCTGAATACAAGTCCATCAAGGCTTGCCGTGTTTTGTCATTGGCCAGCACGCCGGTGCGCTGGGCGGCCTGGCCACGCGCGATGAGTTTGACGGGCGCATCACCCGCCAAGATGGCCGGGTTGGCCTCACCAACGCCAATGGCGGTGGTGATTTTTTGATCGACGCCAATGGCCGTAGTGATGGTTTTGTTGTTACCAGCAACCTTGTTCAGCCAGCCCGGTGCCGCACTGGTTTTGCCGCTTTGGCCAATTTCCATTTCGTACTGCGCCGCAAAGTGCGACCGGTTTGGCGCAGGCAAACCTGCACTCGGCACAAAGCTGAGCACGCCCTGCTGCCACAGCGGCAAAACGGGCGCAAGGGCAGGGTGCAGCGCAAAGGTGCTGTCCAGCTTCAGGGCTGTCTTGTTGGTTCCGTCTGGTGCGGCAATCGCAATGTTTGGGCGGTTGGCGTAGTAGTCGGCATCGGCATACGGCACAAAGGCTGACAAGCCGTCGTACGCACCACGCAGCATCACCACAACCAAGCGGCCTGTGCCTTTGCTGCTGGGGGGTGCGGCTTGCGCCCAGATACTAGGTGCGTTGCCAGCCAGCGCCAGGCTAGATGCGAGTAACAGTTGGCGGCGCGAAAGTAGGGGAATAGTCATGGTCAATATCTCGGGTTATTTGCGCATGAAGTCTGGGCTGGCCAACGTCAGCCCCGTGCGCGTGGCGGGCTGTTCACGCGCAATACGTTCCAGGCTGGCGGGGCTTAAAAATGGCTGCAGATAGGTGGGCTCATTGATGCGGTTGCTAAGTGCCATCGCGAAGTCGGCGCGGCGCGTCAGCGCTTCTGGGGCCAGCCAGGTGGCGGCATCGGTCTTGTAGCCATCAGGCGTTTGCCAGCCGTGCAGGGGCTGGCCTGCTTGGGCCAAAAAGCCGAGTGTGAATTGAATCTCGCGCCGCTCTTTGGCACCGCCGCCAGCCGTCAATGCCGAGCAGGCAAAGTCCATCGGGGTTTTGAACAACGTGTTGTCTGCCCGCCAAAACTCGGGCGACTGCACCAGCACCCGCATCACTGACCGAATATCGCCCTCTGTGCGGGTGAAGGTGGCCGCCAGTTGGTCAACCAGCGCTTGTGGCGGTTTGTCAGACACAAAGGTGGTGGCCAGCCGCTTGGCAATACGCTTGGCGGTGGCGGGGTGGCGTGCCAGCATGCGAATGGCGTCTTCACCTTCTTGTATGCCGTTGTTGGTAAAGCGCTGGCCCAACAGGGTTTTGTCGCCCCTGTCGTGCAGCCGCTCAGCAAACCTGAAGCCTTCCCCCTGCTGCAAACCGACCGTCCAGCCCGTCAAAATGCGGGCCAGTTCACGCACGTCGTTTTGGGTATAGCCCGCATCCACACCCAGGGTGTGCAGTTCCATCAGCTCACGGGCATAGTTTTCATTCAAGCCGCGCACATTGCTTTGCGCTTGGTCTAAATAAAGCAGCATCGCCGGGTGGCGTGCGCTGGCCAGCAGCAAATCTTCAAACTTGCCCAAGGCGTTGGCGCGAATCACGTTGACCGCGTAGTGGCCGACAAATGGGCGCACTGACCCTTTGCCGACAAAAACATTCAGGTGGTTAAACCAGAACTCGGTCATGCGGGCCAGTAACGGGTTTTCAAACGCCGGGTCGCTGCATGCCATCAGCCGCCAGGCGGCAGCGGTTTGCGTCATTTCGCGGCTAAAGCCCTCAGGGCCGCCATCATTCGCCATTGCCAAAGCGCCCGGCGCTGGTGCTTTGGCGTTTTTACGCGCCTCACGCTCGGCACGAAAGTCTCTGGCCGTGTCGTTCAAAGGCTGGTTAAAGCGGGTAATGTCAGCCGGTATGTTGGGCGCGCGCTGACTGGCGGCGTAGGCGGTGTCAATTTGGCTCAAGGCCCAGGCTTTGGGGTTTTGCCTTGCCGCTTGTGCGGTGGCTTCAGTCGGCCCGTAACCCAGCCGGGACGTGGCGCGCCAAGCGGCGGCTGTGTTGACATCCGTGTTTGCAGGCATTTGTGCCATAGCAAACGGGCAAGCCAGCCAACCCGCAACGGCCAGCGCGGACGATAGCTTGCGTAAGTGGTGTGGATGGATGGGCATGGCTGACTCCTGTGGCAGACTGATTCTGCCTTTGTCCAACGCTACAACCGGGTTTGTCGTTGTCAGCTTTACAGAGCTTTACGGCCTGGCTACAAATGACTGCGCAGTTAGTGCGGGGTTAGTGCGCAATATTCGCAAAGTGGTCTCATACCCAGCTTAGCTCGCCCATTTTGAGCAGCTGTTTTGCCGTTTGGGGCTGATAAGAGGCTGTATTCAGCTGTTTTTAGGTATATTTTAGTCCTTTAAGCCAATAAATACCGGCGCAAGCAGCTACTAAATATATAGCATATTGGAACCCGGTCGGCTGGGCTCGGTTGGCAATCGTCCCGCTAAACCGGCAGCCAGCGCCACCAAAACGGCTTAGAAGCATCTTTTGCGCCCAAGCCGGTCAAGAGGCTCACAAACTCTTGGTGGCCATGTTTTCTGGCAGCCTGCAGCGGCGTGAGGTTGTCCATCTCAGACAGCAGATTCGGGTCCGCACCGTTGCCCAGCAAATAGCGCGAAATATCCAGATGCCCATTGACAAGGCTGGCCACCAGCGGCGTACAAAGGATCTCTGGGTGCTGATAGTTTGGATTGACACCTTCTTTGATGTGGTACTGCACCAGCAGCAGGTCACCCGCCACGGCGGCTTGGTACAGGCTTTTCCAGTCTCCGGCAGACATAACAAGTCGGTCAAGGTTGGCTGTGGGACGCCACATAAGCATCCACCAGCCTGCGAATCATGCGCTGATACTGCGTGTGATTTTTGGCAGCTTCTGACTTGAAGAAGTCGATGCTTTTTTTACTCAAAGACAGCGTGACCTTCACCGCCTCCTCGTTAAATGAAAGTTCAGCCGGGGACGGCAAAAAGTCTTTGATGACTTTGACATCACCCAGTGGCTCATTTGTGTACTTGATTTTCACCTTCATAAATCGCCTTTCCTTTGCGCCAATAACCAGCGCCGATGATCCGAATAACAGCGTCACGATACGTAAAACGGACTGTCAAGACTATGGGTTTCATCCCGGGCAATGATGCGGAGCGGGTCGGCAAAAGCGTATTGAGCCATCGAGAATGAGACGCCGTGCTTTTCTAGATTGGCTGTATCTTTCTCTGCGTTCCACTCAAAACCAACTTTTGCCATCTAGCGATGGTAAAAGAAATACAGATAAAAAGCCATACTTTTATATGGCGTTTTTTTGTTTTTAGCGTGACGGCTGTGACGGGGATAACTACAGGTTTGGCTGTTTCAGGCTCAAAACAGGTCGTTTTGGAGCAGTTTCAGGTATGTTTTAGGGCTCTAGGCCAGTAAATACAGGCGCAAGCGGCTATTTTATTTATAGCAAATTGATTTAATTGAAGTCTGACCTCAATAATTTCCGAGTATTCTTGATACACAAAACATATGGTTATGCCAAGCATTTTCAACTCGCCACTTGATTTGCATATCGTTTCAGCCTTGCAGGCGTCGAAGAGC
>JBBRDA010000123.1:0-7968 GCA_038204335.1 Burkholderiales bacterium | reverse complement strand
ACGTTGTTGGGGATCAATGCTTGTAAATCGATGCTGCTCATGATGATTTCCTTTGAAAATTAAATACGCTTCCAGTCGAATTTGGCTTTTTTGCCAGTTCCGAACAGTTTCAAAGCGCCCTCTTCGCCCACCGCATTGGGGCGAATAAAAATCCAGTTCTGCCACGCAGACAAGCGGCCAAAAATACGTGTTTCCATGGTTTCTTTACCCGGGAAACGCAGCGATGCTTCCAGGCCCGTCATCGCGTCAGGTGACAGGCTGGTACGCTCTTCGAGCATGATGCGAATTTCGTCTTCCCAATCGATGTCGTCTGGGGCCAACGTGACCAAACCGAGTGCCAGCGCCTGATCAGCACGCAGCGGGCTGTCGTTCAGATTTTTAAGCTGGGCAATCGTTGCTTCGTCTTCATAAAAGCGGGTTTGCAAGCGGCTCAGGCTGTTAACAGCCGGAAACCAACCAAAGTTGGCTGGGCTCAGTTGCAGCGCGGGAGCAGCGTCTGGGCTGTCAGGCAAGTCCAGCATGTAAATACGGTCACAAGCCAACGCCAACTCATAAAACGTACCCGCAAAACACGAGCCGGAATCGACCAGTGCAATCAGCGAGCGGCTGGTCACATCTAACCTAGCCAGCGTGCGGCGCAGCGCGCCTGTGGTTTCTTTCACCAGCCAATGGTCTTTGAGACTGGCCAGCACCTGGTCCATCTTCATGACTTGGGCTGCGTCGCCCGTGGTTTTAATCACCCAGGTACCGACTTCAAGCTCATTGGTGCGCAAATTCAAAATGGCGTCGTCCAGCTCGCGTTGCAGCTTGAGCGGGTACCAGTTGGCACCCGCTGCTTCGATCGCTTGAGATGTTGACTCGATGGCGCTTGGTGGCGCTTTGACCGTGATGGTGGCAATGCGGCTGGTCCGGTCAACCTGCGCATCTACCGTGCTGTAGTGGTAGCCCGCATCGTCGATGAGCGGCTTCAAGGCCGTCAATTCGATGCCTTTTGCAGCTGTCACCCTTATAGAGCGGGCGCGAGCAGCTTCAATTTCAGTAGCAAGCAGCGCACCAAAAACTTGCGGCTTGGCATGTGCGTCGATCAGTTTCCAGTCTTTGGCCCTATCGGCGCGCACGCCTTCAGACGTGGTGCAAAAAATATCAGCCAGGTCGCGGCGCACTTTGCGCTTGTCCGTCACGCGGGTCAGGCCGCCAGTGCCTGGCAGCACGCCCAGCAGCGGCACCTCAGGCAGGCTCACGGTAGATGAGCGGTCGTCCACCATGATGATGCGGTCGCAAGCCAACGCCAGCTCGTAACCGCCGCCAGCGCAGGCGCCCGTCACCGACGCGATGGACTGCAAGCCGTCGTGCTTGGACGAGTCTTCCAGCCCGTTGCGGGTTTCGTTGGTGAACTTGCAAAAGTTCACCTTCCAGCCATGGGTCGACACGCCGAGCATGTAAATGTTGGCGCCCGAGCACCAGATTTTCTCTTTGCCTGATTCAAACACCACCACTTTGACAGCCGGGTGTTCAAACCGAATGCGGTTGATGGCGTCGTGCAGCTCAATGTCTACGCCCAGGTCATAGCTGTTTAATTTGAGTTTGTAGCCCGGCTTGATGCCGCCGTCTTCATTGATGTCGAGCTTGAGTTTGGCCACGTCACCCTCAACGCTCAGCGTCCAGTGCTGGTACTTGGCCGGGTGCGTGGCAAAGCTGACCATGTCGCGCTCTACCCCTTGAATGGTTTGTTTGAACAAAAGTGGCTCTGTCATCGCGTTCATGTTGTCTCCGTCTGGTTTTGTTGTGGAACGGCTCTTTTCAAGTCCGTCATGCTTTGCTTCAGGGTTCTGGCAGCGGTATCCACCACGGCATCGGCTCTGGCATACAGCGCCTCGCGGCTTGACAGAATCCGGCGCAAGTCATCCAGTGCCTCGTGATTGGCACCGCTGGCGTTAAAGGGCCGCATGTCGCCTTGCGCGACGACTCTGGCCATGTGTTCTTCAGGGCTCGCTTTGAGCCAGACGCAATAAAAGCGGCTTTGCAGCAAATCGAATGTTTCACGCTCGCTGACAATGCTGCCGCCTGTGGTCATCACCACGCCATCGGGGTGCTCTTCAGCGATTCTCAAAAGCGCACGCCGCTCGTAACGGCGGTAACCCGCTTGGCCGTGCAGCAGCAAAATCTCGTTCATGCTGGTACCGGCTTCGCGTTCAATCTCTCTGGCCAGTTCAATGAAGGGCACGCCACGCTCAGCGGCAAGTTGTGCGCCCAAGGTAGATTTGCCTGCACCGCGCAAGCCCATCAGCGCCACCCGCTGCTCTCTGCCCTGCGCGTCTTCGAGTCCGAAAGAACTGCCCAGCAAGGCATAAGCCTGGTCAAGCTGCGCATCATCGAGTCGGCCCAGCAACGCCTGTGTGCGCGCCAAAGCGGGGCGCGGGGCGTCTTGCAGCAGGTCAATCACGGTGATGTTCAGGGCGTGTGCAGCGGCCTCCAGCGAGTTGATCGACACATTGCCTTTGCCCGACTCCACGTCAGCCAAAAAACGCTCACTCAAGCCCGAGTCAGCAGCCAGCGCCTTGCGCGTCATGCCGCGCCTTGCCCGCCAAGCGCGTACCCGGCCGCCCAATTCGGCCAGCGTGGCGTGGGTGTCTTGCTCTAGCCGGTCTTTGATCAAGCTCATAATTGCAGTATACTTCAACATGAGACAGCGTCAAGCAGTTTATTGCATATTTTGATGAGGGTTTATAAATGAAGCTCAAGATACTGGTAGGCACCATGACCAGCACGGCAGACTATGTGGCTCAAGCGATACAGATGGACTGCACCGACTTGATCAGCGATATCGAGATCCAACTGATGGACCAGCTCGACGTCAGCGTTTTCAGTGCTGATCACGCCAAAGATGCAATATATCTCATTTGCACATCCACTTACGGGCAAGGTGATGTACCAGACAACGCGCGGGCTCTGTATGAGTCGTTGAGCACAGAACCGCAGTTTTTAGGCCACGTCAAATACGGCGTGATAGCGCTGGGTGACCGCACTTACTTGCAAACCTTCTGCTTCGGCGGCAAAAAGTTTGACGAGCGCCTGGCCGACCTGGGCGCGCAGCGCTTGGGCGAGCTGTACTGCCACGACGCCAGCAGCGGCACCATGCCTGAAGAAGAAGCGACCACCTGGTGCAGGCAGTGGCTGACAGAGGCTTTGCAAAGCACCGCAACCGCTTAAAACGCTTAAAAACGACTTAAAAGTACCGATTTCAGGTATAAAATACGCTTTTAGCCCAATGAATACGGGCGCAAGCAGCTATAATAATAATAGCAGATAAAAGTCTGCTACCGGAGACAAGAATGACCCCAAGCATGAGCCTCAGCAGTGCTGACCACCGCGCCCAGCCGCCGCAAGTTACGGTTCCGCGCCGCTACAACGCTGCGCACGACCTGCTGGCGCGCAACGCGGCCTGGCCTGATAAAGCCGCTTTCATCAACGCCTTGAGCGGTGAAACGCTCAGCTACGGGGAGCTAACGAGCCAATCCCACCAGTTTGCCAAAGCCCTGCGCGCCCTTGGCTTTGCGCCCGAAAGCCGTGTGCTGATCGCCATGCTGGACACGCCGGACTGGCCGGTGGTTTTCCTTGGCTGCATCCTGGCAGGCGTCGTTCCAGTCGCCGCCAATACGCTGCTGACCACCGCTGATTTTGACTTCATGCTGCGCGACTCGCGGGCGCAAGGTTTGCTGGTTTCCAAAGCACTTTTACCTGCTTTCGAGCCCCTGATCGGCAAGATCGACAGCTTGAAAACAGTGATCGTTGCCGGTGCGGCAGAACCCATTGATACGGCGCAAAATTCACCATCAAATCATCCTCTACGTCAATTGATACGGGCGCAAGAAGCTCCTGAAAATATAGCAAATAACGTCGCTGAGACCTGTGCCGACGACGCCTGCTTCTGGCTGTATTCCAGCGGCTCTACTGGCGCGCCCAAGGGCACCGTGCATTTGCACAGCCATTTGATTCAAAGCGCCGAGCTGTATGGGCGCGGCGTGCTGGGCATACAGCACTCAGATGTGGTGTATTCAGCCGCCAAGCTGTTTTTTGCCTACGGATTGGGCAATGCGCTGACGTTCCCGATGGCGGTGGGCGCCACCACGGTGTTGCTGCCTGCCCGCCCCACGCCTTTAGACGTTTTTATCATCCTTAAAAACTTCAAACCGACCATTTTTTACGGGGTTCCCACGCTGTACGCCGCCTTGCTGGCAGACCCGGCCCGGCCTGCCAGGTCTGAAGTGGCGCTGCGCATCTGCACCAGCGCGGGTGAGGCATTGCCTGCCGAGATTGGCAAACAATTTACCGCCGCCTACGGCGTGGAGATTCTGGACGGCATTGGCTCAACAGAGATGCTGCACATCTTTTTAAGCAACCGGCCCGGCGCGGTGCGCTACGGCACCACCGGGCAAGCGGTGCCCGGTTACCAATTGCGCATCGTCGGTGACGACGGTAAAGACTGTGCGGTGGGCGAAATTGGCGAGCTGCATATCAGCGGCCCTACCTCAGCCATCATGTACTGGAACAACCGCGCCAAAACCAAAGCCACCTTTGCTGGCGACTGGACCAAAAGCGGCGACAAGTACACGCTAGATGCCGATGGCTACTACACCTACGGCGGCCGCAGTGACGACATGCTCAAGGTTGGCGGGATTTACGTGTCACCGTTTGAAGTTGAAGCCTGCTTGATGACCCACCCAGCCGTACTAGAAGTGGCCGTGATTGGCGTCAAAGACGCTGACGAGCTGGTCAAACCCAAAGCGTATGTTGTTCTCAAGTCGGGCCGAAACGCCAGCGCTGAAGAATTGCAGGCCCACGTCAAGCAGCATCTGGCCCCTTATAAGTACCCGCGCTGGGTCGAGTTTGCGGCTGAATTGCCCAAAACAGCCACCGGCAAGATTCAGCGCTTTAAGTTACGGCAATCCCAATAGTGGTGCATCTTGCAGGCACAGCATTTGCTAACTGGGGTTTACAGTATTTACTTTAAGTCTAAACAATTGAGTTGTAAAGCACGGGTTTTACACTAGCCGCAAAAAGCGGCTCCGCGATTACCATTCGACCAGTCTGTTTTTTTGTCTTTCAACAGGAGTTTTCAATGACCTCTCGCCGCCTCGTTTTGACCCGCAGTGCCGCCATTGTTGGCGCAGCATCCGCTGGCCTTTTGTTGCCTGAAATCGTGCGCGCGCAAGGCGCCAAGGTGCGTGTTGGCCTGATGCTGCCGTACACCGGCACCTTCGCCCAACTGGGCGTGGCCATTGAAAACGGCTTTCGCATGGCAGTCAATGAACAAGGCGGCAAGCTGGGCGGCCGTGAGATTGAATACTTCAAGGTCGACGACGAATCAGATCCCTCTAAAGGCATTGAAAACGCCAACAAACTGGTCCAACGCGACAAGGTTGATGTGATCGTCGGCACGGTGCACTCCGGCGTGCAAATGGGCATTCAAAAAATCGCCCGCGACACCGGTGTTTTGAGTCTGATCCCCAACGCGGGCGTGCATGCCGCTACGCGCAGCCTTTGCGCGCCCAACGTGTTTCGCACCAGCTTTAGCAACTCGCAGCCCACCCGGGCGCTGGGCAAAGTCATGGTCGATAAGGGCCACAAAAAGACCGTCTGGATCACCTGGAAGTACGCGGCGGGCGACGAGGCTTTTGAGGGCTTCAAAGAAGGCTACACGGCCGCAGGCGGCACGATTGTTAAAGAGCTCGGCCTGCCCTTCCCGCAAGTTGAGTTTCAGGCGCTGCTGACAGAAATCGCCGCGCTCAAGCCTGACGCAGTTGCCTGCTTTTTTGCAGGTGGCGGTGCGGCCAAGTTCATTCGTGACTACGCCGCCGCTGGCCTGAAAGACAAAATTCCGCTTTACGGCTCAGGCTTTTTGACCGAAGGCGTGTTGGACGCTGCGGGCCCGGCGGCTGACGGCATCATCACCACCATGCACTACAGCGATTCACTGGACACCCCACGCAACCAGAAATTCCGCCTTGAATACGCCAAGGCCTTTCGCAGCCAGCCCGACGTGTATGCGGTGCAGGGCTACGACACCGGCCTGCTCTTGGTACAAGGCGCCAACGCCGTCAAGGGCGACCTGGCCAACAAAACCGCGCTGTACAAGTCGATGGAAGGCGCTGTGATCGACAGCCCGCGCGGCAAGTGGAAGATGAGTGCTTCACACAATCCGATCCAAGACATTTATATTCGCCGGGTTGAGAACAAAGAGAACAAGGTGATTGGCGTGGCCGCCAAGGCCCTAGCCGACAGCGGCGCAGGCTGCAAGATGGCTTGACCTGTTTTGCAAGCCGGCAGGGGAGGTCCTTGGACCTCCCATTTTTTTGCCAGTGAATAATCTCGCTCATGGACTTCCCCCAATTCCTCATCCAGCTGCTCAACAGCGTGCAGTACGGCTTGCTGCTGTTCATGTTGGCTGCAGGACTGACGCTGATTTTTGGCATCATGGGTGTGGTCAATCTGGCGCATGGCAGTTTTTATATGCTGGGGGCCTACCTGGCCTGGTCGCTCAGCACGGCTTTTGGCAGCTTGACGCTGGCTATTTTGGTGGGCGCTGTGCTCGCAGTTGCGTTTGGTTTGGCGCTTGAATGGCTTTTGTTCAGGCACTTTTACAAACGCAGTCACCTCGACCAGGTGCTGCTGACCTTTGGCTTGATTTATATTTTTGAAGAGCTGCGCTCCATTATTTGGGGCGACGACGTGCATGGCGTGACGATCCCCGCATTGCTCAGTGCGTCGATCCCGCTCACTGAAAACTTGTCTTACCCGGTGTACCGCCTGTTCATGTCTGGCGTCTGCATTGCGCTGGCGCTTGGCCTGTATTTGCTGATCTCCAAAACCCGCCTGGGCATGAAGATTCGTGCGGGTGCTTTTAACCGCGACATGGCTGAATCATTGGGCATCAACATCAAATTGATTCACGCCACGGTATTTGCACTGGGCGTTGGCCTGGCGGCAGTCGCGGGCATGATCGCCTCGCCCGTTGCCAGCGTGTACCCCAACATGGGATCGCAGGTGCTCATCATGTGCTTTGTGGTGGTGGTGATTGGCGGCATTGGCTCGGTGCGCGGTGCGTTGATTGCCGCGCTGCTGGTTGGCTTGGTCGACACCTTTGGCAAAGTGTTGTTGCCATCCGTGTCGGGCATGCTGGTGTACATGTTGATGGCGATTGTTTTACTTTGGAAGCCAGAAGGTTTGTTCAAAGCATGAGCGCACAGCAAGCCAACCTCGAAGTACTCCCAACCAGCATCAAGCTGGTGCTTGGCATGGGCCTGGTGGCCCTGCTCGCCTTTCCGTTTGTGGGCACGCCGTTTTATACCGAGATGGTCACGCGGATGATGATCATGGCGATCTTTGCCATGAGCCTGGACTTGCTGCAAGGCGTGACCGGTCTGGTGTCGCTGGGCCATGCGGCCTACTTTGGGCTGGCGGGTTATGCGCTGGCTTTTTTAACGCCACAAGGCGAAGCAGTCAGTTTGTGGTGGACGCTGCCGGTCGCCGTGTTGGCATCCGGCTTGGCGGCACTCATCATTGGCTTTTTTGTGGTGCGTACCCACGGCATTTACTTCATCATGGTCACCATGGCGTTTGCGCAGATGGTGTACTACGTGTTTTTTGACAACAAGGCTCTGGGCGGCTCTGACGGGTTGTACGTCAACTTCAAACCCAGCGCGGCGATTTTTGGCTGGATACCGTTTGACCTGGACAGTAAACGAACGCTGTATTACTTCACCCTGGGCGCATTGCTGCTGACCTATGTGTTTTTACGCCGCCTGCTGTTCAGCCCATTTGGCCGCACGCTAAGCGGCATCCGCGTCAACGAGCACCGCATGCGCGCCATGGGCTATGGCGTTTTTGGCTACAAGCTGGCGGCATTTACCGTGGCTGGCGCGCTGGCTGGGCTGGCGGGTTATTTGTGGGGCACACAAACCGGCTACA
>JBBRDA010000122.1:0-8035 GCA_038204335.1 Burkholderiales bacterium | reverse complement strand
ATTTCGGCAAAAATTTTGACGCACTGTACGACTGCATGACAGACCTGGTTCACAAATCAGGTCCACAGCCCGGCTTTATTGTGGTGCTGGAGCAAATCCCGGCGCATGCCAAATTTGACAAGGAAGCGCGTGAGCAATTGCTGGACATCTTCAGGGATGCAGCGGACTACTGGGCGGATCGAAAAATTCCGTTCCGGTGCTTCTATTCTTTTCTGTAGCCCGCTCCCCAGACAACAGCCAAGGGGATCGGGCGAATGAGGCTCAAGCGGTAGCAGCAGACGGCGAAGAAGCCATGCCTACCGACAAACTGCTCGACGTGTCACCGTTAGCGCTGCGCATGAGCAGCCCTTTCAACTCGGGTTACTGGTTGGCAGCAGCCTGACCAGCCCCATCGGAACTAAGCTCTCAAACGCCATGTTTGAGAGCTTTTTTATGGGTTAAACAGGGCTTTAGCGCACAAAAGCCGGGCGCGAGCAGCTCCTGAATCTATAGCGTTTATACAATCTGCGCCAGCGCGATGTACTCCGCAACCGGCACTTCTTCTGCCCGCCGCTGCAGGTTAAACGCGCCACCAAAGTCGCGCGCCTCTAGCCACTTGCCTAAAGAGTGGCGCAGCAATTTACGGCGCTGGCTAAAAGCGACACGCACCAGGTCACTGAAGAGCTTGACATCTAGCGCAGCCGGCGCGGCATGCGGCAGCATACGCACGATGGCACTGTCAACACGCGGTGGCGGGTCAAAACTCGTCGGCGGCACGAACAGTACGTTTTCCATCTCATAACGCCATTGCAGCATCACGCTTAAACGGCTGTAGTCGCTGGTTGACGGCTTGGCCACCATGCGGTCAATGACTTCCTTTTGCAGCATGAAGTGCTGGTCTTGAACCACATCGGCAACGTCGAGCAAATGAAACAAGATCGGGGTAGAAATGTTGTACGGCAAGTTGCCAACAATCCTCAATTTTGTTGGTACAGGTTCGGTACTTTTTGCAGCCTCAGCCAGCGCACGGAAGTCAACTGTCAGCACATCGGCCTCAATCACGCTTAAATCAGCCCGCTTGCGCAGCAGTACCGCCAGGTCTCGGTCCAGTTCAATCACTGTCAAATGCCCAAGGCGTTCGACCAACGGCTGCGTCATTGCGCCGTGGCCAGGGGAGATCTACACCATGGCCTGGCCTGCCAAGGGCGTGATGGCTTGAACAATGTCTTCAATGATGCCCCGGTCGGTCAGGAAGTGCTGACCAAACCGCTTGCGCGGGATGTGGCGCATCTAAAGGGTTAGCTTACAGCGGGGGTTCACGGAATTCCACATACGCACGGCCGCGAATCTCCTGCGCCCATACAGCGTAGGCATCTTCAAGCTTTTTCTCGCGGATCACGCTTCGAGCCAGTTCGCGCTGGTCCCGGCTAGAAAGCTGGGTTTCGCGACGCTCAAGCACCTGGATCAAATGAACGCCAAAGCGCGAAACAACGGGCTCGGACATCTGATTGGGCGCCAAGCTGTTCATGGCCTGTTCAAACTCAGGCACAAACATGCCCGGGTTGGTCCAACCCAAGTCGCCCCCGTCTTTAGCCGAACCATCGTCGCTGCTTTCACGCGCCAAGGCGGCAAAGTCCGCTTGGCCGGCAGCGACGCGTTTTTTGATGTCAGTTAACTTTTCTATGGCCGCTGCCTCACGTTGCTGAGGAGTGACGCGCAGCAAAATATGCCGAGCACGGGTTTGCGTAATATTGACACCCGGCATGCCTGCCTGGCGCTTTTCAATCACCTTGAGAACATGAAAGCCTGCGCCGCTGCGTACGGGGCCAGCAATACCGCCAGTACGCAGTTTTTCAGTGGCCTGTACAAAAAGCGGCGGGTAACGATCGGCACTGCGCAGGCCTAATTGGCCGCCCGAAGCTCGCAAGGAAATCTCAGAAAACTCACTCACCAATGCGGCAAAGTCTGTGCCTGCCCTGGCACGGTCGGCGGCCAATTGAGCTTTGGCTTGCAAGCTGGTGATTTGCTCCTGCGTCGCGTTTTCTGGCACGGCTACCAGAATTTGCGCCAAGTTAAGGTCTATCGCGGCACCGTCGTTGCCACCGTCCTGGTCGCGTAAAAACTGGTCCACATCCGCGTCGGTGACTTTGACCCGCGCCTCAACTTCACGCTGGCGAAAGCGGTTGACAAGTAACTCGTCGCGCAAACCATCGCGGAACTTGGCATACGTCAGGCCATCGGCGACCAGTCGTTTGCGCAGCTCATCAACCGTCAGCTGGTTTTGTTGAGCTACAGCCAATGCGGCGCTATCGACGGCGCTCTCGTCTATGCGCAGTCCAGAAAAACGCGCCTCCTGCAACTGCAACTTGTCGGCTATCAGCCGCTCCAGCACCAAACGGGTCAATTCGTCACGCGGTGGCATGGCAGTTCCGGCCTGCGTCAACTGCTGCTCGGCGCGCAGCAGACTGTTGCGCAGCTCATTGTTGGTCACCGGTTCAGCGTTAACCACAGCCACAATGTAATCAGCTGAGCGCTGGCGGCCAAACAGCGGATTGCTGCCAGCGACCGGCGGATTCGTCAAGCGCAGCGGCCCGGTCGAAGGCCGCAGCGTCTGGGCCTGCACCACCAGGCAGGGCAATACCAGCAACATGACCGCCAACGGCCATGCAAAGCCAGAAGTGACGCGGCCGGCAGAGGTTGGGGTGCGACTTTGAGTACAGTAATTAGTCATAGGTGGTAAAGCGGCTAGGAGCGGTTATCTGGTCACGCAGGAACTGGTAGCGGGGGATATTGGCCTTGAGCGTGTCCAGCGGATTCACGCCCAAGCGGGAAAAGCCAACCAACTCAAGCTGAAACAAAATACGGGTGTTGGACGTGGTTGTACCGCTTTGCGAACGCTGTAGCACCACACGGCCGATCCAGCAGCAGCCATCGTACTCAAGACCGACGACCGCATCAACCAGTTTTTTATCTTGGAAGCTGTAGTTGAGCCGGCCCACACCATAGTAGCGCCCACCGCCCTGCCCGTTGCCGGCACCCAAGTCTTTGCCTTTGTCGCCCCACAGGTCGTTGATGGGCCACTGCCAACCCACATCGAGCGAGCTGCTGACATTGCGCTGGCGCCGAACGGCGGCGCTCACAACGCGGTAATTGCCGGGGCTGTAGCGCGCGCCAAAAGTCGAGCGCTCGGACTTGCCAATTTTAGGGTTGTACTGAACGGTGCTGTCGAATGACCATTCTGGCACCCAGTTGATCGAGGTTCCAAACAGCAAATCGCTGATGCGGTCGGTGACTGGCAGGCCGCCGGGTAGCGTCACTTTTTGATCGGAAAAGCGCAGGCGCTGCGCAACACCGACTCGCACAGCCTCAGCACCAGTGTCGGGGTTTAGCAACCGCGATGTCACACCCAAGGTGAGCAGATTGGCGTCCGAAATACGGTCGTTACCGACGAAAGCGTTTTCAGTGAACACAGTCGCAAAGTTAAAGTCATTGGCGCCTGAGTCGTAGTTGGGTAGCCTCGACTGATCGCGATAAGGCGTGCGAACATAAAAAGCCCGGGGCTCAAGCGTCTGGGTAAAGTTGCGGCCGAACAAAGAGGCCTGGCGCTCAAACTGAAGGCCGCTGTCCAGACTAAAAGTAGGAACGGCGCGCGACGCGCTGGTTGCGCCGCCCACAATCGGGGCATCAAACTTGTAGGTCGTGGCGTGCAGCTGCATCTTGGGCGTGATGTAGCCGCCCGGCGTCACAAAAGGGCGACTGAGCTGGGCGATGGACACCGCGCGGTCACTGTTGGGCTGCAACGTGAGAAGGCGGTCTGATGAAAACCGAGTGAAGTCTCCTGACACCGACCAGTCAAAACCAGTCACGCCTGCCAAGGGCGCATTGACCCGTGTGTACGCGGCCGTGAGCTGAGGCAGCCTGTCATAAGGCGGCACGATGGGCGACAGCGGGTCTTGCAGGGTTTGCCACTTCAAAGCCCGCACAGCAGTTGTTAGGTAGCCGCGACCCCAGCTTAAATTGGCATCGCTGGACAACAGCCGCTGCGTCAGCGAGCTGCTGCTACGCGGAAAATCACGCCAGTAATTGTTGTCGCTGACGCGGTTCAGATTCAGATTCAAGCCCAAACTGCCGACCTGGCTCAAACCAGTGTCCAGACTACCCGAATGCTCGAGGGCGTACGACCAGCGGTTGATTTTTCTCAAGGTGTCGTTTGGCAAAAAGTTGGCGCGCAGTTTACCGGCATAGTCGCGCTCTAGGTAGCGCGCTTCTGCGCCCACATCAATGCCGCGTTTGCTCATGACGGTCGTGGTCACTGTCGCGTCGCGGTTTGGGGCAATATTGAAGTAATACGGCTGGCTAACCTCAAAGCCGCTGGTACTGTCGAGGTTAAAAGTTGGCGGCAGCAGACCCGACTTACGCTTGTCACTGAGCGGGAAACTGATGGTTGGAAAAGCCAGGATCGGCACGTTTTTAAACCGCAACACCGCGCCTGTGGCCTCGCCGGTGTCGGCTTCTTGGTCAAATTTGAAGCTGGTGCCGCTCAAAACCCAGGCAGGCTCCCAGGTTTTTTCATCACCCCGCTCGCAGGTTGTAAAGGTGGCATCGCGCGCAACCAGGCGCTTGTCGTCAATGAAATCAATCCGTGCGGCCGCACCATTGCCGCCGTTAGACAAAAATCGATAGTTAGGCGTTAAGAAGAAGCCTTCAAAGGTGTCAATTTTTAGCTGCAACTCGGGACCATTGAACAGGTTGCCAGCGCTGTTGATACGCACATTGCCACGGCTGATGACCTGGTCGTCGGGCTGGTAATACTCAATGCGATCAGCGCGAATGGCGTTTCTGCCACGCCGCACTTCCGCGTTGCCGTCGATGATGGTTTCTAGATCCGTGCGGCCAGAAATACGGTCGCCAAACACAAAGGTGGGGGGCGTACTGTCCGGGTCGGCCGGCGGTGTTTCTGCCAGCATGGGAGTGCTTTTTAAAACCAATGGCGCATCGTCAGCAATTGAAATCTGCGCCGCAGTATTCGCCGACTGCGCCCACGCTGGCGCACCCAGCATCCCCAGTCCAGTGGCGGACACCAGACAGAGGACGGCGCGACGCACCGGGGATGGAATAAAAAGCTGGCGGGATGCTCGGCGCATCATGAGTAAAAGGTAAACCCGTTTGTAGAATCAACCATGATTATCCATGACCGCCCAGGCACCGGAGCGCAAACACCATGACCGCCCCCACCCCCCCCGCCAACACCACGTCGTATGCGCCCATCGCGTGGGCAGACCCGGCTCGCGAGCGGACCTTTCAAACCTGGCTGCAAGCTGAAGCTGCCATCCACGCGCTGGATATAGGCAGTTTGCGCATAGCCTCTGCCGACGCGAGCTTCCGGCGCTATTTCAGACTTGACAGACACCCAGCAGGCACCTGCATCATCATGGATGCGCCCCCTGACAAGGAAGACTGCCAAGCGTTTGTAAAGGTCGCTGGCCTGATGGCTGAAGCCAGCTTGCAAGCCCCGCGCGTACTGGCGTGGGACCAGCCGGCCGGCTTCATGTTGCTGAGCGACCTAGGTGCCCAGACCATGATGGAGGTCATAGCGCCGCCGCTGCCCGTTGATGCGATTGCACAGCCGACAGCTGCGCACGAAGCGCTTTACGGGCAGGCCACTGACGCGCTGGTTCGCTGGCAACTGTCATCCAAGCCCGGCGTGCTGCCGCCTTATGACGACGCGTTGCTGTCGCGCGAGCTGGCGCTGTTCCCCGACTGGTATGTCGCCAAGCACCGCAGTTTTGCGTTGACGACAGCCCAGCAAACAGTGTTGGACGATGCTTTTAAGCACATCAAAGCCAGCAACCTGCAATCGCTTGGCGGCGCACAAGTTTTTGTACACCGTGACTACATGGCCAGAAATTTGATGGTCAGTCATGATCAGCTTGGCGTGCTCGATTTCCAGGATGCTGTTTACGGCCCCATCACCTACGACATTGCCAGCCTGATGCGCGACGCTTTTTTGACTTGGGAAGAAGACTTTGTGCTCGACGTCACCGTACGTTACTGGCAAAAGGCCCGCAAAGCAGGGCTGCCCGTGGGCGACGACTTTGGCGAGTTTTACCGTGCGGTGGAATGGATGGGTTTGCAGCGCCACCTGAAGATCCTCGGTATTTTTGCCCGATTGACACTGCGCGACGGCAAACCCAGGTATCTGGCGGACACCCCACGCTTCATCAAATATGTGCGCGCTACCGCCGCGAGATATCGCCAGTTGGGGCCATTGATGGTGTTGCTGGACGCCATTGAGGGCAATGAAACACGGGTTGGGTACACGTTTTAATGCTATTTAATTAGTAGCTGTTTGCGCCCGTATTTATTGGGCTAAAGGCTTATTTAATAGCTAAAAATGATGGGCAAAATCACACTTTCAGCCGCAAATCGTTCAGCCGCAGGTGCACTGCGTCAAATTCATCAACTGGCAACTGCTGCTTGGCTTGCAAGTAATGGTGGGTGAACACGTCAAGATAAGCCTCAAGCGCCTGCCCCGCCAGCGCATCACCGCCCAGCGCCAGACACATGGCAGCCACCTCTGACGTACAAAAGTGCGCGTCGCGCTGCGAGCGCCGCAGCTTGTAGTTTGACAACTGCTCGCTCTGCAAGCTCAGCACCGGCAGCTTGTCTAAATAGGGGCTTTTGCGAAACATCTTGCGCGCCTCGGGCCAGGTGGCGTCCAGCAGTACGAACAGAGGGCGCTTGGTGGTTGCGGTTTGCACCTGGGTCACCACCCGCTCAGGCGCTACAAACTCACCCGGAAACACCAGGTAAGGCTGCCACTTTGGGTCAGTTAGCAACGCCAGCAGCGCAGGGTCAACTTCAGTTCTCGCCCAGCCGAACGCAAAGGTATCGCGCACCACATCAGCTACCAACCAGCCCGTGTTGCTTGGCTTTAGCGCCTCAATGTCGGCCATGATCAAACACATACCTGCCTGACACGGCACGTTGGGGCGCAAGGCGCACAGGCAGTGGCTGACCGCCAGGCGGCAACCCGCACAACGCTCCACCCTGGAGCCGCCCCGCGCCAAAAAGGGCTTTGAGCTGCGCGCCAGCCGGGCGGTGCGCAAACGGCTAACAGCGTGGGGCGGGCGGTCGCTGGAAATAGCTTGGGCTCTGTTTACTTCGGCGGCCGGTGTAGCGCACAAATTTTGTTGCCGTCCGGGTCACGCAGGTAAGCCAGGTAAAGGTTGCCCGCCGGGCCATCGCGAAAGCCCGGCGGCTCCTCACACGTTGTGCCGCCGTTGGCAATACCCGCTGCATGAAAGGCATCGCCCTGCTCGGCCGTCTGCACCACAAACCCGATGGTGCTGCCATTGCCATGCGTGGCGGGTTCGCCATTGATCGGCGTAGTGATGGCAAACGTGCCTGTGGGGCTGCGGTAAAAGTAGCGGTTCTTGTTAGCCACGCCAGGCCCCAGGCCCAGCGTGCCCAGCAGCGCGTCGTAAAACTTGCGCGAGGCCTCAAGATCATTTACACCAAGCATCACATGACTGAACATAGTTGTCTCCTTCAGAACGTTTTAAGGGGGGTTTGGAAATTTTGAGACTTCATTGAACCGCAGAAATAGTAGCTGATGGCCGGCGCAATGAAGCATGCAAGCTGTCGCCAGGGTGGCGCGGTCAGCAGTGTCGAACCGCAAACCCAGTTGCCGTCAGTCTGTAGATTTAATCTGAAACGCTATATATTCAGGAGCTGCTTGCGCCCGTATTTATTGAGCTACAGCCCTAAAACTGCATCTAAAACGGCCCAACAACTGCTTTTTGACGAGGTTTGGGGCAAAACAGCGCGGGTTTGGGCTTAAAACGGCTTTAAAATGGTTGTTTCACGGTAATACAATTGAAATCTGACCTCCGGGCTTTTCTCTAGCTCTCTTTGAGTTGATCATATTGACCATATCGGTCATAATGATTGAATCCAAGCAAAGGAGCGAAACATGATCACAGAAACTTCAGCGGTCAACTTCCGTCAAAACTTGGGCGACATGCTTAACCAGGTTCACTACCGCAGCGACAGC
>JBBRDA010000121.1:0-8302 GCA_038204335.1 Burkholderiales bacterium | reverse complement strand
GCTACCAGGCGCTTTAGAGCCATTAGAGCTGCATTGCAAGCATTGTGTCGGCCATGGATGCGCAGCGCATCAACGGGCATCAAGCGTTGAATATGCAGCTCTAATGGCTCTAAAGCGCCTGGTAGCGAGCCTCTTTTTCGCTTGATGGTTTCGTCAGCCTCTGATGCGCGTGCCAACCATGCCATGCCATTGATACTTTCAATGCCGTAGTCACCTGGGCGTTGCGGTTCGTCATGGCCAAAGGTTAAATAGCTACGTGCAGGCTTACCCTTGACAGCAACGGGAATGGCCGCCATAACCACCGGGTCATTGCGGTTCAGCAGCATCAGGCCCGTAGTGCCGTAGACATTGTTTTTCGCTGCCGCATAAGTTTCGAAAGCTCCATGCCAGTCCAGATGGTCCTGAGTGACGTTCAAAACTGTTGCGACGAGCGGTTCAAAAGTCTTGAGGCCATCTAATTGAAAACTAGACAATTCCAGTACCCATACCTCAGGCAAACTGTCGGTGTCCATTTTTTCGGCCAAGGTGTCGAGTAAGGTCGGACCAATATTGCCCGCTACCGCCACTGTCTTGCCAGCACGTTGCACCAATTGACCGGTCAATGACGTGACCGTTGTTTTGCCATTGGTACCCGTAATGCCAATGACCTTTGGCGCATAAGCTTTATCGGCTTTTAAATCAGCCAGCGCTTGGGCAAACAGGCTGAGTTCATTGCTGCAGGCCAAGCCCCGCTCCTGTGCTGCAGATATGACGCCAGCTACAGACGCAGGACTGAGCCCCGGGCTTTTCAGCAGCATGTCAAATTCCGCTCCGTCCAGCAATTCGGGGCTCATCTCGGCATGCACAAATCGGGCTGATGGAACGCTTGCTCGCAAGGCCTCGCCTTGCGGCGGATCGGCACGGGTATCTGCCACCGTCACCCGCGCGCCCCACCTAGAGCACCACCGTGCCAGTGCCAGGCCCGAGTGACCCAATCCCAGCACCAAAACGCGTTGATCAGCCAAGTTTTTCATCTGAGCTTCAATGTTGAAAGACCCACGAGGCAGAGCAGCATGGTGATGATCCAGAAGCGAACGACAACCTGCGTTTCCTTCCAGCCACTCTTTTCAAAATGGTGATGCAGGGGTGCCATTTTCAAAATACGTCGCCCCTGCCCATAACGTTTCTTGGTGTATTTGAAGTACGTTACCTGCAACATCACCGACAGCGCTTCGACCACAAATATTCCACCCATGATGGCCAGCACAATTTCTTGGCGCACGATGACAGCAATCGTGCCCAAGGCTGCGCCCAAAGCCAACGCACCGACATCACCCATAAAGACCTGCGCAGGATGGGTGTTGAACCACAAAAACGCCAAACCACTGCCAGCCATGGCAGCGCAAAATATCATCAGTTCGCCCGAACCTGGAATTGACGGAAAGAACAGATACTTTGAATAAACCGAGCTTCCCGTGACGTAGGCAAAGACACCAAGTGCAGAGCCGACCATCACCACAGGCATGATGGCTAAGCCATCCAGTCCGTCTGTCAGGTTGACGGCGTTGCTGGATCCGACGATTACGAGATAAGTCAGGATGACAAAACCAAACACGCCCAATGGGTAGCTGACCTCCTTGACAAAGGGCACCAACAGACCCGCCTTGGGCGGGAGGTTGACATCAAAGCCGGATTGCACCCAACTGATGAAAAGCCCCACAACTCGCAAATTTGAGCTTTCAGAAATACTGAACACCAAGTACAGCGCTGCAATCAGACCAATCACAGACTGCCATAGGTACTTTTCGCGCGATCGCATTCCCTCTGGGTCTTTGTGAACCACCTTGCGCCAGTCGTCTACCCAGCCAATAGCGCCAAAGCCCAAAGTGACGATCAGCACAATCCAGACAAAACGATTCGACAGATCGGCCCACAAAAGCGTGGAGACTGCGATACAGAACAGAATTAGTACACCGCCCATGGTTGGCGTGCCGGACTTGCTTAAGTGCGTTTGCATGGCGTAGTCACGAATGGGTTGACCAATCTTGAGCGCAGTCAGTCGACGAATAACGAAAGGACCTGCCACCAAGCCCATAAGCAGCGCCGTTAAAGCGGCCATGACAGCTCGAAATGTCAGGTATTGAAAAACCCGGAAGGATCCGAATTCAGGTGACAAACCTTGAAGCCATTGAGCCAAACTAAGCAGCATGTTGGTGTCCCTTTTTTGTCGTTTTTTGAGTCAATGCATGGGCTGTGACGGCCTGCACGACACGCTCCATCTTCATAAAACGTGAACCTTTGACCAGTACGCTGCGCAGATGCGGCAGCTCTGCAAGAACAGCCTCTTTCAGGGTGTCGATGTCATCGAAATGCTTACCTAAACCAAAACTACTACTGGCCAATGACGATTGCGCACCCAGCGTGTAAAGGCTTTCAATACCCTGAGCGTGCGCCCAGCCACCCGCCTCTTCATGAAACTGCGGTCCCTTGTCTCCCACCTCACCCATGTCACCCATGACGAGAAGACGCGGGCCAGGCAGCCCCGCGAGCACGTCAATTGCAGCGCGCATGGAGTCGGGGTTAGCGTTGTAGGTATCGTCTATCAGCGTGATGCTGCGTCCGTCGAGGTGAACTTGCGTCGCCCGCGAGCGTCCTTTGACAGGTTCGAACGCCGTCAAGCCGGCTGCAATGCTTTCAATAGGTACCCCCGCTGCCAGCGCACAGGCTGTAGCAGCCAGTGAATTTTTAACGTTATGGCTGCCAGCAACATGAAGCCGGTATTGCAGAGTCCCTTGAGGCGTTGACGCCGACACCCTCCAGTAATCGGCATCCCAATGAGCATCAGCCGTCACATCAGCCGGGCCTGTCAGGGCAAAGGAGAGAGTAGCGCGCGCGCCTGCAGCTTTGCGCCAGACAACGGTATATTCTTCGTCGGCAGGGAAAACAGCGACACCCTTCGAAGGCAGGCTATCAATCACAGAGCCATTTTCGTGCGCAACAGCTTCAACCGTGCCCATGAACTCGAGATGCTCGCGCTGGGCATTGTTTACCAAGGCAACCGTCGGCTTCACAAGGTCAGCCAGGTAGGCAATTTCTCCGGGATGGTTCATACCCAGCTCAACAACGCCAATGGTGTGGTCGGCGGACATGCGCAAAAGCGTTAATGGCACGCCAATGTCATTGTTCAAATTGCCCTCAGTCGACAACATATGACCTGGCTGATAGGTACGCAATATAGATGCGATCATCTGTGTCACAGTGGTCTTGCCGTTGCTGCCTGTTACCGCAATCAGCGGCAAATCAAACTGGGCGCGCCAGCCTTTTGCCAACTGGCCCAATGCCGCCTTCGAGTCAACAGCCTCTAAACCAGGCAGGCCAGAAGCGCCAAGGCCATACTGCGCGATCGCTGCGACTGCGCCCTTGGACCTGGCCTCTCCCAAAAAGTCATGCGCATCAAAGGTGTCACCCTTGATCGCCACAAATAAATCACCGGGCTGCAGACTGCGCGTATCGGTATGCACACGTTTGATCTCAACGCCGGTATCGCCCACGACTTTCACTGCGGCCACCCATTGCACGGCTTGCTGCAAGGTCATCATGATGTTGCCCCGCTCAGTTGCCTGTTGCCCAGCGCCAGCTGCGCATGAAGCAAATCATCGAACGGATGCTTGATACCGTCAATTTCTTGATAGTTTTCGTGACCCTTTCCTGCAAGTAACACCACATCGACTGGCTCAGCAATGGCCAGCGTTTCAGCAATTGCCAAGGCACGATCCGCCTGCACGCGTACCGATTCACTGTGGGTCAAGCCCAGTAGAACCTGGCTGATGATGACCGCGGGGTTCTCACTGCGCGGGTTGTCGCTGGTCACGACGATTTGGTCGGCATTTTTTTGGGCTGTAGCCGCCATCAGGGGACGTTTTGACGCATCGCGGTCGCCACCGCAGCCAAATACACACCATAGCTGGCCGCCTCGCGCCTGCGCAACAGGTTTAAGCGTGGCCAGCACTTTGCCAATGGCATCGGGCGTGTGCGCGTAGTCAATCACGACCAGTGGTTTACCTGCTACGGTCAATGTGTTTAATCGACCTGGAACAGCAGACAAGTTGCAGCAAGCCAATGCAGCATCTTTTAGCGGCAGGCCCAAAGCTCGCAGCGCACCCAGCACGCCCAGCAGGTTGGAGACGTTGTACAGCCCGATTGCGGTAGCGCTTACCGTGCGCCGTTCGTCACCCTCCACCACAGTAAAAGTCAACCCGTCTGCATGTTGCTCAATAGCTTCGGCTCGCAATCGCGCAGGCTCATTGATGGCAACTGTCCACACATCGATGGCAGTGCTCTCAAGCATCAGATTCAAATGATGCCCCTTGGCATCATCAAGATTGATGACGGCAGCTCGCAATCCAGGCCAGGTAAATAGTGACTCCTTAGCCGCCCAATAGGCCGGCATGGAGCCGTGATAGTCCAGATGATCTTGCGTGAAGTTGGTGAACATCGCCACTTCGATCTGTGTTGCATCGAGTCGATGTTCGGCAATTCCTATCGACGAAGCTTCAATGACACAGGCAGCAAAACCTTCGTCGACAAATCGCCGGAGTTGCTGCTGGAGCAACACCGGATCAGGCGTGGTCATGCCATTGAAGACCATGGCGCCCGGCGTTCCAATGCCCAAGGTCCCCACTAAACCGCACTTGCGATCAAACTTGCCAAGCGCCTGTGCCAGCCACCAGGCAGTAGAAGTTTTGCCATTGGTTCCAGTAACGGCAACGGTTTGCAACTGCTTGCTGGGGTCACCGTAGTAAGCCGTTGCAATCGGTGCCGCAGCAGATTTAAGACCTTGATAAGCAGCAACTCTCGCATCGACAAATCCATAAGCGTCAAGGCCAGCCATATCGACAAGGCATGCGCCAGCGCCGGTCTTTAGCACGTCGGCGACGTACCGACGTGCGTCAGTCGCAGCGCCTGGCCAGGCAATGAAGCCGTCCCCAGCTTTCACTTGCCGGCTATCAGTCTTTAAGCCGCCTCGTACCCGCTCATGCAACCAGTTTGCGGCCTGCTGCGGGGTATGGAGTTGCGTGATCAAAACGACTCCTCTACTGCGCGCATCACAATTTGCGGCTTGACTGACATATCTGGTTGTACGCCCTTCATGCGAAGAGCTTGTTGCACCAATTCACTGAACACTGGTGCTGCGACGTCACCGCCGTAATACTTACCGGCTCGAGGCTCGTCAATCATCACCGCCACAATCACGCGCGGCTTGTCGATCGGCGCCATGCCCACGAACCAGCCACGGTATTTTCTGTCTTTGTCAGTACCGTAACTCTTGCCTACCTGTTTATAGGCGGTACCAGATTTACCTCCTACCGAGTAACCCAAAGTCTGAGCCTTTTGGCCCGTACCGCCGGGGCCCGCCGCCATCTGAAGCATTTTTCGAACCTCCAGCGCCGTCTTGGCCGAAAAGACCTGTACGCCAGCGGCTGGCTCATCACTTTTAAGAAGGGTTGCATCGATGATTTGCCCATCATGGCCAAACACGGTGTAAGCGCGCGCCATTTGAAACAGAGAAGCTGACAAACCATAGCCATACGACATGGTGGCTTGCTCAATCGGTCGCCATGTTTTGTAGGGTCGCAAACGGCCAGAAACTACGCCGGGAAAGGCAATCTGCGGTTTCTGTCCAAAACCTGCCTGTGAGAAAACTTCCCACATTTCGCGTGGCTGCATTTGCATGGCAATTTTTACTGTGCCAACATTGCTTGATTTTTGAATCACTTCCTGGACCGTCAGCACACCATGCGGATGGGCATCTGAAATCGTCGAGCCAGTGATTTGCATGCGCCCAGGCGCCGTCTGGATTTGGGTTTCAGGCTTCACGCGCCCGGTCTCCAACGCCAACCCCACAGTAAATGCCTTCATCACTGAGCCGGGCTCAAAAGTATCTGTCAGCGCGCGGTTGCGAAGCTGATTACCACTCATGTTTTGCCTTTTGTCAGGGACATAACTCGGGTAATTAGCCATGGCCAATACTTCACCCGTGATGGCATCGAGCATGACCACGCTACCCGCTACAGCCTTATTCGCGACGACTGCGTCACGCAATTTTTGGTAGGCTACAAACTGCATCTTGCTGTCAATCGACAATTGCAGATCTTTGCCATCGACAGGCGGCACTTGCTCGCGCGTGTCTTCCACCACGCGTCCCAGCCGGTCTTTGATGACGCGGCGTGATCCTGCTCGACCACCCAGCTCTTTGTTAAAGGCCAGCTCCATGCCTTCTTGGCCGCGATCTTCAATGTTGGTAAAGCCGACCACATGCGCTAAGGTCTCGCCCTCGGGGTACTGCCGCTTGTATTCCTTGCGCTGGTAGATACCTTTGATGGCCAATGCGGTTATCTTTTGGGCCACGGCATCGTCGACCTGGCGTTTGATCCAGACAAAATTCTTGTCTTCGTCGGCAAGCTTCTTGTTCAGCTCTGCAACAGGTATCTCCAGCAGCCCGGCCAGCTCAACCAACTGCGCCTTGGTGGCGACGATATCTTCTGGAATCGCCCAGATGCTGGGTGCAGGGACACTGGAAGCCAGAATCAAACCGTTGCGGTCAAGAATGCGGCCGCGATTGGCGGGAAGCTCCAAAGTACGAGCAAACCGGACTTCGCCCTGACGCTGAAAAAATTCATTACCCAGCACCTGTACGTAGGCAGCTCGGCCCGCCAGCCCAATGAAAGCCAAAGCGATTGCTGCAACAATGAATTTGCTGCGCCACACCGGCGTTTTGCTCGCCAACAGCGGGCTGGAGCTGTACTGCACGCTTCTGCTCATCTCGCAACCCCGGTCGCAGTGACACCACCTTGCGTCACGTACTGCGTAATGGCTGGTGTCACGCTGCGCATCTGCAGGTTGTCTTTGGCCAGTTTTTCAACCCGCAATGGGGTAGCTTGTGCACGCTTTTCAACTTGCAGGCGTTCGTTTTCTGCCTCAAGTTTGCGGTTTTGGGTGGTAGCTTTTTCGAGCTCAACATACAGCCTGCGCGACTCATACTGGGTTCGTACCAAATACAGCGCACTGGCCAATACAGCCAGCAATAAAACAAGATTCAGCCGGGTCATGCTGGCACCTCGGTACGCTCGGCAATACGCATCACCGCACTGCGGGCACGCGGGTTGGCGGTGATTTCAGCTTCACTGGGCTTAACGCGGCCCAGCGCGTTCAGTCGCATCGCTTTGGGCGCGGCGAAAGGCGCACGACGGTCAAACACCTCGCGCGAATGCTCGGCGATGAACTGCTTGACGATGCGGTCTTCGAGCGAATGAAAACTGATCACGACCAACCGGCCTCCAGGTTGCAATACGTTGAGTGATGCTGCTAGCGCCTGACTGAGCTCTTCAAGCTCGGCGTTGATGAAAATCCGAAAAGCCTGAAATGTGCGCGTTGCCGGGTCCTTGCCCGGCTCGCGGGTTTTGACCGCGCCAGCCACGATATGGGCCAACTCATGCGTGCGCTCGATTCGGCCCCGCTCCTGCCTTGCACGATCAATCGCCTTTGCAATCGGCCCAGCAAACCGTTCTTCGCCATAGTCACGAATCACCTCCGTCATGTTTTCTACCGATGCGTCTGCCAGCCAGTCGGCGACGCTCTGCCCCCGCGTGGTGTCCATGCGCATATCCAGCGGCCCATCGCCACGAAATGAAAAGCCCCTTGCAGCGTTGTCGATTTGCGGTGAGCTGATGCCCAAGTCCATCAAGAGGCCCGCAGCGCTTGAGGGCGGGAGCTTGGCAAGCTGGTTGAAGCCCTCGTGGCGAATTGAGAAGCGCGAATCGGTGATGCTTTTCGCCTCGGCAATGGCTTCCAAGTCTTTGTCGAAGGCGGTTAGCGAGCCTTGATCCGATAGCTGTGAGAGGATCAATCGCGAATGACCACCGCGCCCGAAAGTGGCGTCGATGTAATGTCCGTCTGGGAAAATACGAAGCGCTGCAACTGCTTCGTTCAACAAGACGGTGCGGTGTGTCCATGTGTCCTGCACCATCATCTTTCTAGAACGAGAAGTCTCTGAAGACGTCAGGCATGTCGCCTTTCATCTGCTCAGCTTCCTGCGCGGCGTAGCTTGCCGCATCCCACAACTCAAAATGGCCACCCATGCCCAGTAGCACCGTGTCTTTGCTGATGCCGGCGGCAGAGCGCAGCTCTGGAGAGACCAACACACGTCCGGTTGCATCCATGTCTACATCCATGGCGTTACCAAGAAAGATGCGCTTCCACCATTGAGCCTGCATGGGCAGCGAAGCAATTCGGTCCCTGAATTTTTCCCATTCGTTGCGCGGGA
>JBBRDA010000120.1:0-8594 GCA_038204335.1 Burkholderiales bacterium | reverse complement strand
GACGCCGCGGGCCAACAGCTCGCCAACTATTTTGTCGTTGAGCAAGTCGCCCGTGGTTTGCACAATGATCTTGACGCCGCCTTGGGCGGCATAGCGGTCGCGCAGCCGTTCAATGACCGGGTATGTCACGGCCTCCCGCACCGGGTCCATCAACGATTCGCCGCCAGACAGCACGATGCGGCCAATTTTTTCGGGGTAGCTGCCGTCGGCGGCCTGGTCAGCCAGGTCGATGTAGCGCATGTGCTCGGGTAAGTTGTCAATGATGCGCGGGAAATTGCGCACCGCTTCGTCAACCACATCCGTCAAAGCACCCCGGACGTAAGGTCTGAAGCGATCTTCATAACAATGCTTGCAGCGGCGGTGGCAGGCCCAGGCCATGACGTAATAGATTGATTCCATATTTTGTGGGTTTATTGTTTCTTTAAAACTGAAGGGGCTGTGACAAGGGCGTACACAACCGAAATTAAAACCGATGTTGTGCGAATCAACTCAGTCGGGTGAAGAGGCAATATATTACAAAGCGAATGAATGCGGTGGGCGTTTGTTGGTTTTAATCGGGCCCTGTCCCCTGAGGACGCTGTGGCAGGGCTTTGGCATCGACGCTTTCGCTAACGTTCGCGTTGCCATAGCAGCGTACCCGGCCTGAACTGGCTCCAGGCAAACCAGAAGGCTTCGTGGCTGGGGGTTTCAGTGTCGCCTGCAAAAGCACGCAGGCCGTCGGCATCGGCGCGTACCGTCACGCCGCCAAGGCGGACCGGCTCGCCAGAGTTAAGCGCCAGTTGCACGGCAGCGCGTGGAAACGCCACAGGTTTGCCGTCTGGTGCAATGACGCCCAGCACCAGGTCATGCACACCCAGCCGCGTATCTACCGGGCCTACGGGGAAAATCGGGCCTTTTTCGTCACGTCCACCCAAAGGGTTTAAAGGATAGCGGCGGCCCACGCCGCCGTCTTCGGCCAGGATGGTGGTGTTGGGGTAAGCCTTGCGCCAGGCAGCCCAGGTCGAGACCACGACGGTGGCTTGCGGCAGCACAATATTGGCCCGGTGCAGGGGGCCAGAAATGGCCTGGCCGGTGAAGGTGTCGATGGCTGAAAAGGTGCTCCGGTCGTACATGAATTTATTCGAGCGTGACAGCAGGCCCGAGGTGCGCAGCAGCGGCTTGAAGCTGCCTGCACGATCCGTGAAATAGGCCTGCACCGATCGGCATAGGGTGCAATAAGGCATGCCGATTTGTCGCCCACCGAGCGTATCGTTCACCATTTCATGCACTTCCATCATGTTCTTGGGGTAGGCTCTGGCCTCGCCGTTGATGACCAGACCAAAGACGATGGCGTTGTCCGGGTACCAGGTGCCTTGTGCCGCCGGGGTGGTTTTGGGTTGGTCCAGCGCCGGAATGCACCCGCGTGTGCAACTTTGGCCCTGTGTAGCGTCTGGGCGGTCGTCAATCAGCACGCCGCCCCAGCCCACCTGTCGCCAGTCGATGGCTGATTGCGCATCGTCAAAAAAGCTTTGCCAGCGCGGCTCGATCAGTAAAAACAAATCCCGCTTCATCTCGCGGTAGCCCGGCGGTGCCGGCAGATTCCAGGCCAGCACCCGGTCGCCCATGGCGGTGAAGGAGTCGCGGGGCAAAGGCGCGCCTGTCAGCTGCTCGAAGGCAGACACCACTTCCCCGGCGCTGGCCCGGCTGTTGACAAAACGCATCAGGTCGTGGAGATACCAGGCCATGCGCGCGTCACCGCCTTGCCCGATGGCCCGCACCGCCGCCGTCGGGAAACGATCGTCCCGCAGCGCAGGCGCTACTGTTGCCAGGGCTTTGGCAACGGCGGCAGGCAGTGGGCCACTGCGGACGGGCGGTGACGGCGGAAACTCCTGCTGTTCTTTGTCTTTCAAGGCACCAACGGGTAGCGGCGTCACGGTTTGACTTGGCGTAGCCAGCGCCCTGGTCACCGCGGGCTGAGCAGTGGCATTGACAAGCACTGCAGAGGCCAATAGTCCCACTGTCAGCATCGCCATGGCAGGGCTTGGCTGCATTGCTTTTGCGGGCCAGCCGGGGCGCTGAAATAGCGCAAAAACATACTGGGTAAATAGGCGCGAATTCGTCCAGGCCATGAGCAACTCCTTGCGGCAAGCGCATACAAAGTGCGCCATGCTCCAAGTTAGTATGGCGGAAGGAGCCAGTCTTACACGCGGGTTGAAAATAGTCTGAAAAGCGCAGGGCAAAGCTGTGAGCGCTCTTCGGTTATCAGGGCTTTCCTGATCTTGCGTCGCTACCAAAATGCAAAAACCCCCAAAATGCAGTGTTTTGGGGGTTTTTGACTGATTTCAAGGCTAAATTACTAATAAAATATGGCTTTGGCTCAATAAATACGGGCGCAATCAGCTACTAAAAACGTAGCGACAAACGAAGCTTAAAGCTCAAGCTGCCTTGGCGGTGCGGCGCTGGCCAAAAGCTGATGCGCGCTTGACGCTGGCTGTGGTGACGTTGCCACCGGCGATTTTGCTGGCCAACTGGGCAGACTTCTCTTCAACCTTGGCGGCCAGCTGGCTCAATACTACGGCGCCTGGCTTGGTGACTTCGGCAATCGTGTTCAGGGTGTTCAGGCCGGTTTTTTCTGCAAACAGGCTGGCGTTGGCGGCTACGCGCTCTACACCTGCTTCGGCCAGTTTCACCAGCTGTCTCACCACCAGCTCGGCGCCCTTGGTGGTCGTTGTCAAACCCTTGGTGTAGTAGACGCTGAAGGCGAGTTGCGCAGCAGATGCGTTTTTAGCCACATCTTTGGTCAGCTGTGAGCGTGATTCTTTGAAAGCGGTATTCCAGCGCTTTTCCAGCACCGTCACGACACGCTCGCCGCCTGCGTGGTAGGCGTCAATCACGTTTTTGGCGGTATTGCCGTAGCACTCGATCAGGTCAGTGGCAACGGTTGATAAGTTCTTGGCGGTCATGGTGGTCCTTCAGTCGTGGTGAGTATCGGTTTTAAGATGCTTGAAGGTTAACCACAAATAAGGGTTGACCCTAGGGTGTACGACCTAATCGGCTAGGGTTTGCGCTCCAGCTCACTTAAGGGTGTGCAGGGGAATGTCTTTGTCAATCGCCAGTTTGTCGAGCTGGGCACGGGTTTTACCCATCAGCCAGGCGGCAATGGCTTGGCGGGTGGCGGGCAGGTGCATGTCTGCTGCTCCGATGTCGGCCGCTGCGCACAGGCGAGTTGCAAAGTGCGGCTCCAGCGCGGCCACTGCCACGCGGCCGTTTTTGCAGGGGTAGATTTGGTAGCCTGCATGGCCGCCGCCGATGGCCGCACCGGGCGCTGTTAGGCCCCAAGTGCGCGGCAGGGCAAGGTAGCTGGCTGCGCTGGCCAAAGCGACTTCAAGGTAAATGCCTTTGCCGCCGCTGTGCCGGTGCAGCGCTGCTTGCAACACGGCTTCGCTCGTCATCAATGAGCCGCCCATGTCGGCATACAGCGTGGCGGGCAGGTCCAGCCCGGTCACCAAGCCGTTGTCTGCCAGGTAGGTCAAGTCGTGCCCGGGCTCTTCAGCCTGCGCGCCGGGGCTGCCGACAATGGCCACTTGGCAAAGCTGCGGGTACTGTTTGTGCAGCGCCTGCCAGGTCAAACCCAGTTTGACCAGCGCCGACGGGCGAAACGACGTCAGCAACACATCGGCTTTGGCCAGCTCCCGGTGCAGGGCCTTTTGCCCGCTGGCGGTTTTAAGGTCAGCCTGGGTGATGCGAACGCCCTGATGCATGGCCGTGTAGGCCGCAAGGCTGTAGCTTTGCATCGGGTCGCCAGCAGGTGACTCAAGCTTGACGCAGCGCGCGCCCATCTGCTTGCAACGCATCAACGCCGCCGGGCCAGGCAGGTTAAGTGCCAGGCTGAGGATGCTTGTGCCTTTGAGGGGGCGTGGAAAGGATGTTTTCACATGGATCATTCGCTATATTTTCAGGAGCTGTTTACGCCTGAATTTTTTGGTCTAGAGGCTGATTTTATTGCTGATCAGTGACACATGACGGGCGACCAGTCAGCTCAACGCGCGCAAGTAAAAAAGCCCCGATACCGGGGCTTTTTTATTGTGGTTGCTCAAGGTAACTTGGGTTGCTCCCACTTTTCGGTGCTGGTCAGTGTTTTTAAGAACGCCACCACTTGGCTGACTTCTTTGTCGGTCAATTGGGTGTCCCGCAAGATCGGTGATTTATTGGGGTCAGGCTTGCCGCCGCCGGCCATGTAGCGCACCGCGTCTTCCAGCTTGGCAACGCTGCCATCGTGAAAGTAGGGGCCTGACAGCTCGATCGAGCGCAGCGTTGGGGTTTTGAAGGCGCTCATGTCAGCCGGGTTTTTGGTGACGTTAAAGCGGCCTACATCAGGTTTGGCCTTGCCATGCTCCAGCCCCACGTTAAAAAATGTGCTGTTGCCGTACATCGGTGGGCTGTGGCAAACGATGCACTGGCCTTTGCCAGCAAACACTTTGTAGCCTTCAACAGCGTCTTTGGACACGGCTTTGACGTCACCCATTTCGTATTTGTCCCACGGGGCGTTTTCGCTGTTCAGACTGCGGAAAAATGTGGTCAGCGACTTCACCACGTTGTCTGGCGTGGCGGGCCCGCCATAAACCGCCTGAAACTGCGAGGCGTAGCCAGGTACGGCATTGAGCAGCGCCACAACTTTGGCCGGGTCCCCCAAAATCTGGCCGCGCCAGGCTGCCAGGGTCTGGCCTTCAAGCGTGGCAGCGCGGCCGTCCCAGTACCAAAGCGACTGGTGGCCAACGTTATACAGCGTGGGGGTGTGGCGGGTATTGACGCTGCCATCTTCTTTGGGTGACAAAGATTTAGCGTCAGTCCAGCCGAGGTCGCGGTAATGGCAGCTTTGGCAGGCTGCTGTGCCTGCGCCCGACAAGCGGGTGTCGGCAAACAATTGTTTGCCCAGCGCCACTTTGGCGGGCGATGTTGGGTTGTCCGCCGGGTAAATCATGGGCGGCAGCGCAGAGATGCGGCCCACAATTGGCTTGGCGTCCTCTGGCGTGGCGCAGGCTGTCAGCAAGGCCAGCACGCCAGCGCCTGTGAGGCTGGCAAAAAACAAGGTTTTTATTCCTGCAATTTTCATGGTTGTCTCCATTGAGTGTTATTAAAAGTCAGCGGTCTGATGTCGCTGCCCCCATAACTTAACTCAAATTGGCCGGTAGCGCTTGCTAAAGTGGCAAGCCGACGTAGTTCTCAGCCAGCGCGGTAGACGCGGCTTTTGAACTGACCAAATACGCCAGCTCGGCTTCTTGCATTTTTTGGCCGAAGGCGTCGGTGTCTGGAAAGCGGTGCATCAGCGTGGTGAGCGACCACGAGAAGCGCTCGGCCTTCCAGATGCGCGCCAGGGCGCGCTGCGAATAGCCGTTGATGCCTGCGTCGGACTTTTCAGCGTAAAAATCAATGAAGGCGTCTGACAAATACTTCACATCAGACGCGGCCAGGTTCAGCCCCTTGGCGCCTGTTGGCGGCACGATGTGCGCGGCGTCGCCGGCTAAGAACAATCGGCCAAAGCGCATCGGCTCGGCGACAAAGCTGCGCAGCGGGGCGATGCTTTTTTCAATCGACGGGCCGGTGACGATGCGCTCGGCCAGCTCTGGGTCTAGTCGCTTGCGCAGCTCGTCCCAAAACGCGCTATCGCTCCATTGCTCCACCTTGTCTGTCATGGGGCACTGCACGTAGTAGCGGCTGCGGGTCATGCTGCGCATGGAGCACAGCGAAAAGCCGCGTTCGTGGTTGCCATACACAATTGCGTGCGGCGACACCGGCGGCACATCAGCCAGCACGCCCAGCCAGCCAAAGGGGTAGATGCGCTCGAACTCGGTGATGGCGGTTTTTGGCACGCTGGCCCGGCACACGCCGTGAAAGCCGTCGCACCCGGCAATAAAGTCGCAGGCCAGCTCCATGTGCTGGCCGTCTTTGACAAAACGCACTTTGGGTTGCGGGGTGTCAAAGTCTTCAATGCTGACATCGCTGGCTTCATACACCGTGGTCAGCCCGCTGGCAGCGCGTGCGTGCATCAGGTCATGGGTGACTTCGGTCTGGCCGTAGGCGGTAACGACTTTGCCGCCTGTCAGGCCGGTCACGTCGACGCTGTGGCGCTGGTTTTTAAACACCAGCTCAATCGCATGGTGGACGATGCCTTCAGCCGCCAGGCGCTGGCCTGCACCCACGCTGTGCAGCATGTCTACGGTGCCTTGCTCCAAAATGCCAGCGCGGATCCGCCCCAGCACGTAGTCGCCACTTTGGCGCTCGATGATGATGTTGTCGATGCCCGCCTGGTGCAGCAAAGCCCCTAACAACAAGCCAGCGGGGCCGGCGCCAATGATGACCACTTGGGTACGCATACGCAATTTCCTTTGTTCGCCTCAGCTTAACTTTGGCGATTGAGAGTTGCCAGTGGCGTATTGATCGTTTGTGCGATGATCAGAATCAGTGTGCGATCACCGCGCAAATAGAGTTGGCTGACATGAGCATAGAAAAAGCTGATTTCATTGAAGGCATGGCCAAAGGCATGGCGGTGCTGGAGAGTTTTGACACCGAGCGTCAACGGCTCAATGCCACACTGGCAGCGCAGCGTGCTGGCATCACGCGCGCGGCGGCACGTCGGCATTTGCTAACGCTGGCGCACCTGGGGTATCTGGAAAGTGAAGACGGCTACTACTGGCTGTCTCCCAAAGTGCTGCGGTTTTCTGGCAGTTATCTTGCATCCAGTCGGCTACCGCGCGTGCTGCAACCTGCGCTCAATCGGCTGGCCGCGCAAACACGGCAATCGTTTTCAAGCGTGGTGCTGGACGGCGATCAGGTCGTGATTGTGGCTCGCAGCGTGGGTTATGGGACGCAAAACCCGCAAGACGCGGCAAAGGTTCTGGCCTATGGCTTGCACCTTGGCGCGCGTTTACCAGCGCATGCCACGTCGACAGGCCGTATGTTGCTGGCTTGCCATAGCCGCACAGACTTTGCAGCTTGGCTCAAGGGCAGGGCGTTGCCGCGACTAACCGCGCACACCGTAACAGATGCCAAAAGCCTCAAGTCCCTTGTCAGCGCCGCCAAGGTGCAAGACTGGTGCGTGGCCAGCCAGGAGCATGAGCTGGGTGTGTTTGCACTGGCGGTACCGCTGCGCAATATGCAGGGTCGTGTGGTGGCGGCACTGAATGTGGTGACCACACCAGAGCGCTTGCAGCTTGATGTGATGCAGCGCGATTTGCTGCCCTTGTTACAAGATACGGCGCGGGAGTTGCGGCCTTTGCTGTAGCGCAGGTCATTGCATGGCCTTTGAAGATTTTGGGCGCATTGACATGTCTCGCTTTATAGAGAAAGATTGACATCGATGATACTGATTGGTAATAATAAATACCAATCAGTAATTGATTTGGAGTCAAGCTATGAAAAAACAAACAATCACGCGTCGTCACTTTGCCAAGCATGTGGCTGGTTTTACGTTGCTAGCGTGCGGTCTGCAAGCTGCAGCGCAAGCCCCGGCTAAACCAGCGTCAGCACAGCCAGGCTCTAAATTACCCGCTGAGCTTGGCGCTTTTGGCCAGGCCGCAGCATGGCAAATGCAAGGCACCGGCGCGCTGCGATTTTTTGGTTTCAAGGCCTATGATGCCAACCTGTGGACAGCCGCATCACCCAAGGCCAACCCGCTGGTCGATAAAAGCCTGTTTGCGCTGGAGATTGTGTACAACACCGCTATCAAGGGTGAGGAGATTGTGAATGTCTCGCTGGTAGAAATGGCCCGCCTGAGAAAGCTGACCGACGTGCAGATCAAAACCTGGACGGCCGACATGCAGCGTACCTTTACAAACGTTGTGTCGGGCGACCGCTTGACCGGCGTGTATGTGCCCAAGGTCGGAACCCGGTTCTTTTTGAATACCCGCCTGATTGCCGAGATCAATGACCCGGCTTTTGGGGATGCTTTTTTTGCCATCTGGCTCGACGAGGGCACCAAACGCGCTGAGCTGCGCAGGGGCTTGCTGGGCTTGTCTGCGCCTGCCGCCACGCCGCCCAACAACTGAGTTTGGGCGGTATCAAACACCCAGGTACTGTTGCAGCAATTCGGGTTGGGCGTTTAGCGCTTGTGAGGTGCCTTCAAACACCACTTCACCTTTGACCAGAATCACATTGCGGTCGGTGATTTGGGTGACGTGCTTGTGATTTTTGTCAACGATGACGCTGCTGATACCGGTTTCGCGCACCATGCTGCAAATGCGCCAAATATCTTTGGCAATCAGTGGCGCCAAGCCTTCGGTGGCTTCGTCAAGTATCAGCACGTCGGGGTTGGTCATGAGTGCGCGGCCGATGGTCAGCATTTGTTGCTCGCCGCCGCTGAGTTGCTGGCCGCCGTGACCCAAACGTTCTTTGAGCCTGGGAAAGGTGTCGAGTACGCGGTCGTAGGTCCAGTCGCGCTGGCCGCGCGTTCCGGCTCGGGCGGCCATCTTTAAATTTTCAACCACGCTCAGGTTGCCAAAAATACCGCGCCCCTCGGGGACGTAGGCAATGCCAAGCTGGGCCACTTCATAAGGCGCGCGGCCCATCATGGCCTTGCCCGCAATCTCGATAGAGCCACCACGCGGCTTGACCAAGCC
>JBBRDA010000119.1:0-8620 GCA_038204335.1 Burkholderiales bacterium | reverse complement strand
TGAGACGCCTCTGGATACTCATATTTTAGTAGCTGGTCGCGCCCGATTTATATACGCTGCAGCTCAAAATGATGCTAAAAAGGCGGCTCTGGAGGCCTTGGGAGCAACGGTTGTTTATATGCCAGGTGATGCTGGCAAGGTCGATCTATCAGCCATGCTGCGCGACTTGGCGCAGCGCGAAGTCAACGAAGTACATGTTGAGGCCGGGTACAAGCTCAATGGCTCTTTCATCCGCGAAGGCCTGGTGGACGAATTTTTGGTGTACCTCGCCCCCAAACTGCTGGGCGCCGGGCAAGGCATGGCCAGCTTTGGCCCGCTGCAGCACCTTTCTGAAGCGATTCAACTTGAATTTTTGTCAACAGATAAGCTGGGTGACGACTTGCGCATTCGGGCCCGCGTAGCTGGGCACGACCAGTTTTAGACGACGTTACCTCGTCAAAACTTCCCCGCCGAAGCGCAGCAGATTGATTACCTGCGAAAATAGCGCTATGTTTACCGGAATCATCACCGGCGTGGGGCGCATCGTCGCCATCCATAGCCTGGGCAGTACCTCTCACCACGGCAAGCGGCTCACCATTGAAACGCCCTCCGGTTATCTTGACGACGTTGGTTTGGGCGACAGCATTGCGCTGAACGGCGCCTGCATGACGGCTGTGACCCTGGACACGGGTCAAAACCAGTTCACGATTGACATATCAGCCGAGTCCCTCAGTAAAACCAGCGGCCTGGCCGATCTGGGCATCATCAACCTCGAAAAAGCCCTGCGCGCCAGCGATCGGCTGGGCGGGCACATTGTGTCGGGGCATGTCGATGGCATGGGCCATGTGGCTTATTTTGCTGAAGTAGGCGAAAGCTGGGAGTTGCGCATTGTTGCGCCCCAAGCGCTGGCCAAGTACATGGCTTACAAAGGCTCTATCACTGTCAACGGTGTCAGCCTGACAGTGAATAAAGTGATAGATTTGCCCGACTCACAGGGTTGTGAGATCAGCATCAACATCATCCCCCACACCATCAGCAACACTGCGCTGGGCACCTTGAAGGCCGGTAGCAGCGTGAACCTTGAAATTGACACTGTCGCGCGATACGTCGAGCGCATGTTGTCGTCCGAAAGCACCCACAAATGACCTTATCTGCAACAGCCCCATCAACGGCTTTGATTTCCCCCGTTGAAGACATCATTGCCGACATGCGTGTCGGCAAGATGGTGATCTTGATTGACGAAGAAGACCGTGAAAACGAAGGCGACCTGGTTTTAGCGGCTGACCATGTCACTGCTGAAGCGATTAATTTCATGGCGCGCTTTGGTCGTGGCCTGATATGCCTGACGCTCACACGCGAGCGTTGTGAGCTGCTAGATTTACCGCCTATGGTCACACGTAACGGCGGCAAATACTCGACCGCGTTTACCGTGTCGATTGAGGCCGCCGAGGGCGTCACAACCGGTATCTCAGCAGCTGACCGGGCGCGTACCGTACAGGCGGCTGTCGCCAAAAATGCGGCTGCCTCCGACCTGGTGCAGCCGGGCCATATCTTCCCGTTACAAGCCGTCGATGGTGGCGTGTTGATGCGCGCCGGGCACACCGAGGCCGGTTGCGATTTGGCTGCAATGGCGGGCTGCTCACCGGCGTCGGTGATTTGCGAGATCATGAAGGACGACGGCACCATGGCGCGCCTGCCTGACTTGCTGATTTTTGCAGCCGAGCATGGCCTGAAAATTGGCACGATTGCAGCGCTGATTGAACATCGCAGCCGACATGAATCGCTGATTGAGAAAATCGGTAGCCGCCCCCTGAACACCGCATTTGGCGAATTTACGGCACACGCCTTTCGGGACAAGCCCGGCCAAGGCTTGCATTTGGCCCTGAGCAAAGGCAAATGGGAGCCGAACGAAGCCGTAGGCGCCAGGGTTCACGAGCCGCTGTCGGTGCTGGACGCACTCGAAGTCGGCCGTGCCATGCATTCGTGGAACCTGGACGAGAGCCTGAAGTACATTGCCAACGCGGGCAAAGGCGTGGTGGTGCTGCTCAATTGCGGTGAAAGCGCTGCGCAGTTATTAGCCCAGTTTGAAGGCACAGCGCGCGCCAGCCAGGCACCAGAGCGCGGTCGCATGGACTTGCGCACCTACGGTATTGGCGCGCAAATTTTGCGAGCCTGCGGGGTGCAAAAAATGAACCTACTCGGCAATCCAAGGCGCATGCCCAGCATGATGGGTTATGGCCTAGAGACATTCAGCTACATCACTAAATAATCAGCAAGATTTAACACAAGGCAACGCAACATGTTTGGCGCAGACAAAGGTACAGCAGACAAGCTGGACGGTAAAAAGTTAGTCATTGGCATCGTGCAGGCCCGCTTTAACGAAAGCATAACGAATGCGCTTGCCACGGCCTGCCTGCGCGAGCTGGCTGCTCTTGGCGTCGAAAGCAAGCACATCACACATGTCAAAGTTCCGGGCGCGCTAGAAGTACCTGTCGCCCTGCAAGCCATGGCTGAAAACAACAAGTACGACGCGCTGATTGCACTGGGCTGCATCATTCGTGGAGAAACCTACCACTTTGAATTGGTTGCCAACGAAAGCGGCGCAGCCGTGACACGCATAGCGCTGGACTACCAGCTACCGATTGCCAATGCGATATTGACCACAGAAAATATGGCGCAAGCCCAAGCCCGACAAACTGAAAAAGGCCTAGATGCCGCACGGGTTGCGGTTGAAATGGCCAATTTGCTCATTGACCTGGGCTGAAACGCCAAACACACCATGACCGATATAAAAACAACAACCCATTCGGGCAAGGCCAAACGTCCCCCACAAACCCGCACCGGGTTGACCGACACCGGCGTGAAAAAAGCCGCCGACAAATCCGCCCGCACACGCGCCCGCGAATTTGCCATGCAGGCGCTGTACCAGCATTTTGTGGGCCGTAATACTGCGGACTCTATCGACATGTTCACGCGCGACCTGGTAGGCTTTCATAAGGCTGATTCAGCGCACTACGACGCGCTGTTGCATGGCTGCGTTGAACAAGCCGCCCAGCTTGACGCGATGATCACCCCCCTGCTGGACCGGACGATGGCTGAAATTTCACCTGTCGAGCATTCAGTGCTGTGGATAGGTGCTTATGAATTGAAGAACTGCCTGGACGTGCCCTGGCGCGTCGTGCTCAATGAATGCATCGAGTTGGCCAAGGCTTTTGGCGGCACAGATGGCCACAAATATGTGAACGGCGTGTTGAACAAACTGGCCCCCACGTTGCGCGCAAGTGAAGTCGCCGCAGACCGACCCCAGCATTGACACCATGACCAACGTGATGAGGTTAGCGCAGCGCGCTGAGCGCATTCAACCGTTTTATGTGATGGAAGTCGCCAAGGCAGCAGCGACCCTGGCCAAAGAATTGGCTGGCACTGACAAGCCAATGATTTTTTTAAACATTGGCGAGCCCGATTTCACCGCCCCGCCGCTGGTACAAGCCGCTGCCGCCAAAGCGATTGCCGACGGCAACACCCAGTACACGCAAGCCACTGGGCTGCCTGAGCTGCGTGAAAAAATCAGCGCCTGGTATGCCTCGCGCTTCAAGGTTGATATTTCTCCCAGCCGAATCGTGCTGACTGCGGGCGCATCTGCCGCGCTGCAACTGGCTTGCCTGGCGCTGATTGAAGCCGGCGACGAAATACTGATGCCCGACCCGAGCTACCCGTGCAATCGTCAATTCGTGAGTGCGGCAGACGGCGAAGCGGTGCTGATACCGACCACGGCTGATGAACGCTTTCAATTGACCCGCACCAAGGTAGAAGCCGCCTGGAGCGCACAAACCCGTGGTGTCTTGCTGGCATCACCGTCCAACCCAACCGGCACATCCATCGCCCCCGAAGAATTGCAACGCATTGCTGAATACGTCGCCAGCCGCGGCGGCATCACGATGATTGACGAGATTTATTTGGGGCTGAGCTACGAAGAGCACTTTGGTCACACGGCCTTAGCCATGCCTGATCAGTTGGGTCAGAACGTGATCAGCATCAACAGCTTTAGCAAATACTTCAACATGACCGGCTGGCGTTTAGGCTGGCTGGTGGTGCCCGACGCCTTGGTGCCGGTGATTGAACGCATCGCGCAAAACCTGTTTATTTGCCCCAGCACGATTGCCCAGCATGCGGCCCTGAGTTGTTTTGAGCCCGACAGCCTGGCTGAATACGAGCGCCGCCGCAGCGAGTTCAAGGCACGGCGTGACTATTTCATTCCTGAGCTCAATCGCCTAGGCTTGACCGTGCCCGTGATGCCCGATGGCGCTTTTTACGCTTACGCCGATTGCTCAAAAATTGCCGCTAAGTGGGGCCTGACTGGCAGTTGGGATTTTGCGTTTGAACTGATGAAGCGCGCGCACTTGGCCGTCACACCTGGCCGCGACTTTGGCAGCAGCGCGCCTGAACGGTATGTGCGGTTTTCAACCGCCAGCTCTATGGCGCATCTGCAAGAAGCCATCGCGCGACTGGAGTCAGTACTTGACTAGCGCCACTTTCAAGTGGCCTGTTCGGGTGTATTGGGAAGACACCGACGCGGGCGGCATCGTTTTTTATGCCAACTACCTGAAGTTTTTTGAACGCGCGCGCACCGAATGGCTCAGATCACTAGGCATTGAACAGCAACAACTCAAAGAATCCACCGGTGGTATGTTCGTGGTGGCTGAAACTGCGCTGAGGTACCTCCGCCCTGCCCGGCTAGACGACGAACTGATTGTTACCGCCACCATGCAAACATGTGGGCGTGCAGCCATGACAATCCATCAACAAGTCCTGCTAAAAAATACACTGCTGTGTGAAGGCACGATTCGGATTGGCTGGGTAGAAGTTGCCAGCCTGAAGCCGGGGCGGATTCCGCTAAATATCATCGAAAGTTTGAAAGAAACCACATGAACCAGGATCTGTCGATTGTTAACCTGCTCCTGAATGCCAGTTGGGTCGTTCAAGGCGTTGTGGCGCTGCTGGTGGGGGTGTCGATTGCCAGTTGGGCCGCCATCATCCGCAAGCTGATGTCCCTCAAAAAAGTACAAAACCTCAATGAGGCCTTTGACCGCGAATTTTGGTCGGGCACCAGCCTGAACGACCTGTCTGCCGCCGCAGTGCAAAACGCCAAACAGTCCGGCCCCATGGAGCGAATTTTTGCCAGCGGCATGCGTGAATACCAAAAGCTGCGCGAACGCCGCATCACCGACCCCGGCACGCTGATGGACGGCGCACGCCGCGCCATGCGGGCCAGCTACCAGCGCGAGGTGGATGCGATTGAATCGAATTTGTCGTTTTTGGCTACGGTCGGCTCGGTGTCGCCCTATGTCGGTTTGTTTGGCACGGTGTGGGGCATCATGCACGCGTTTACCGGGCTGGCCGCGCTGGAGCAAGTCACGCTGGCCACAGTCGCACCGGGCATTGCCGAGGCTTTGGTGGCCACTGCCATTGGTCTGTTTGCGGCCATTCCAGCCGTCGTGGCGTACAACCGGTTTGCCCACGACATTGACCGCATTGCCAACAAACTGGAAACCTTCATTGAAGAGTTTTCTAATATTTTGCAGCGCAACTTGGGCGCACAGTCGCCATCCGGTCATTAAGGCTGACCAGACATGCCAGCCATCAATTCACGCGGCAGAGGCCGCCGCACCATCAGTGAGATCAACATGGTGCCCTTCATTGACGTGATGCTGGTGCTGTTGATCATTTTCATGGTCACTGCGCCGCTTATTACGCCCAGCATGATTGCCCTGCCCAAAGTTGGCAAAGCCGCAGCGCAGCCGCAAAGCCCGGTGCAAATCATGATTGACAAAGACGACACCATCCAGATCAAAATCAAAACCGACAGCATGCCAAGCAACGTCACGGCCATAGCGGCTGACATTGTGAAGCTGGAGCCGAAAGTCAAACTGGCAGCACTAGATGCCGTGCCGGTTGTCATCAGCGCGGACAAATCCGTCAAATACGAGACGGTAGTCAATGTGATGGACAAGTTGCAAAAAGCGGGCATCTCACGGGTTGGCCTGTCGGTGCAAACCGGCAACTGAAGCCCAACAAGCCCGCCATGCCCAGCGCCATAGACCGCATTGACCTTGGCCCACCACGCGACGTAGGCGCTATTCGCTCGTTGGGTTTGGCGCTATTGATCCACGCTGCGCTGATAGCGGCGCTGACCTGGGGCGTGAACTGGAAGCGCACTGACAGCGCAGCCACGTTTGGCGCAGAGTTGTGGGCCAACACGCCACAAGAACTTAGCCCGAATAGTCCCGCACGAGAAGAAGCTGCGCCACTGCCTGCACCCGTCGTGAAGCAGCCCGTGTTGCAAGCCCCGCCCGAGCCAACACCCAATGTCGACATTGCGCTGGACCAGGAAAAAAAGCGCAAGCAACTGAAAGACCAAAAGCTGGCGCAAGAGAAAATTGAGCGCGACAAAGCACAAGCGCTGAAAGCAGAACAACTCAAGGCCGACCAACTGGCCAAGGCCGAACAAGCCAAGCTTGATGCGCTAAAAACCAGGCAGTCGCAGCAGTCAGCCGACAAGCAGCGTGACGACAACCTCAAACGTCTGAACGAGATGATGGCAAACACAGGCGGCAGCCCGCAGGGCAACAGCGCCAACCGGGCAACGGCGGGTGGTAGGGGCACATCAACAACCTACGGCGCCATTGCCACGGCAGCGGTAAAACCCAATGTGGTGTTTACCGAGGCTTTTGACGGCAACCCGCTGGCCAAGATTGAGGTCAGGCTGCAACTGGACGGCACCATCATCAGCTCACGTATCGTGCAGGCCAGCGGCAACGACAACTGGGACAAAGCAGTATTGAACGCCGTCATCCGCACAGGCCGCATGCCCAAAGACGTGGATGGCAAACTGCCCGACACGATTTTGATCTTGGAATTCAAGCCACGGTTCTAGTCTGGGGACTTGCGCCCACGATTCAAGCGCTATTATTTCAGGAGCTGCTTGCGCCCGTATTTATTGGGCTAAGGCCCTAAAACATAACTTTTTTAGGCTCAAAAACAGGTTTTCAGACCGTTTTTAGCGTTACTTGTAAGCTGACGCCTATTCCCCTGCTTGCGGGTGGCTCATACCTCGGCCATGAGAGATTGCTTGACGATCTTCGGATGCTTCTGGGCAATACGAATGAGGGCCTGAGCTGCTCCTGAAGGATTTCGCCTACCTTGCTCCCACTCCTGCAAAGTACGCTTGGAGATACTCAATGCACTGGCAAATTCTGACTGAGACATGCGCGTCAGTTGCCGGGCTTTGGCAACAGGATTGAGCTCGACATGGGTAACTCTCGCAAAATTACCTGCATTCATTTGACGTACAGATTCGAGAAGCTTCAGCCCGAGCTTCTCGCCAGCTTGGCTGGTTTTAGATTCACGCTTTGTAGCCATTTTCAATTTCCTCTCGAATAAGCCTCAATAGATGACCTGGAATAGATGCTTCTTCAGATTTTGGATAAAGAACAAGCATACAAATTTCCCCTGCAGCGCGCGGCAGAAAGTAGATGGCTCTAACGCCGCTGCTTTTGCCGGTCCCGCTGCGAGACCAACGCACCATGCGGCAGCCACCACTACGCGAACAATATTGCCTGCTTCGGGATTGTTCGCTATCCAATGGAAAAATTCGCCCCGCTCCTCTTCAGACCAAAGCCGATTGGCATCAGCTTTAAAGCTTGGCGTTTCGTAAATAGTAAACACATCCTATGTGTACGTCAAAGACGGATATTTTGTGAGGTGTGCAAAGTCTTTTTGTCTCTAACTGAAATCTGACCCCGACTTCGCCCCGCAGCGTCGAGATTTACCGGGCACGGCTGATGCGCAAATACAAAGCATCGACAGCGGCGGACTTGGTGCACAGGCTGACGGCGGGTTGAAACGCTACTACTCCTAGCCTTGTGGAATGCTACAGTTTTAGTAGCTGCTTGCGCATGTATCTATTGGGCTGGGGCCATAAAAGATAGGTTTTTTACGCTCCAAAGACAGATTTTCAAGCCATTTTTTGGCATTTAATTGGAATCTGACCGTCATTTCCCCGAAGAATGGGCCGTGACGCCTAACGCCGAAATCCACCAGCGCAGCAGGCGTCAGTGTGGAATGACCTGTTCGACCGCAATCTAGGCAACCTGCGCATGAAACCTAACGCCCAATGCCCTCGCCACCTTCAAAACGGTTGCGAAACTTGGATTTCCATTTTCACCCAAGGCTTTGTACAAACTTTCCCGACTCAGCCCGGCATCGCGCGCCACTTGTGTCATTCCCTTAGCACGCGCAATGTCGCCTAGTGCACGGGCAATTCCGGTTGCGTCGTCCGGTGCCTCTTCCAGCCATGCGTCCAGATACGCAGCCATCTCCTCTGGCGTTCTGAGTTGTTCAGATACGTCATAGGCAACGGTGCTGGTCACTTTGGTGGTCGACGCTATTACTTTAGAAATTGCTTTTGTCATAAAAATACTCCTAGAGACCCTTTGCCAACGAGATCGCAGTCTTAATGTCCTTCTGCTGAGATGATTTGTCGCCGCCAGCCAGCAGGACAACGACAACGCCAGCTCGCTCCGTGTAATAGACCCGGTATCCTGGTCCGAAATCGATCTTCAACTCGAAAACACCGTCAGTC
>JBBRDA010000118.1:0-8868 GCA_038204335.1 Burkholderiales bacterium | reverse complement strand
GTAACTTCGAGATGGTGACCGCTGATCGTCCAGTTCATGGAGGCTCCTCTTCAATATTCCAGTACCGTGGTCCGGCGTGGAAGCGGGTTGAGAAAACCACTCACCCCGGGCGGAGTGAGCAGCGACGGGACAACTCTTGCGTTCACTATGCGCCCGGAGAATTGCAAAAGCAATCTTGCGCCGCACAAAAATGAAACTTAATGCAAAGCGCGGCAGCACTTTTTTTTAACGCCGTAATGGTAGGCTCATCCGTGGCGAAATGGCTCCTGCCAACGCTGGATCAGGCCGGCCCCGAGTGCCATAATCGCGGCAGATCGATTACGGAGAAATCCTTGGAAAGCAGCCCCAGTCGCCGGCTTCAACGCCAAAACTGACGTAAGCGTCGTTGAGGAGGTTGAAAGCGACAGCAACTACCCCTCACGTAAACGGCACGCGCCAGTCAACGCCGGCGCGGCCTGAACCACAGGTCTCAAAGCCTCCAGGACGTCAGTCATGCTCAATATTTTCACGCTCGCCAACGGGCGGCTCTTCCAGGAAGAAATCGAGTCGCTTGAAGAGCTCTCCAAATTCCAGCCGATCTGGGTCGACCTTGAGTCCCCCACCGTTGAGGAAAAACGCTGGATCAAACAGTACTACGGCTTGTCGATTCCTGAGGATGCGATGGACGAGGACATTGAAGAGTCCGCCCGGTTTTACGAAGAAGACAACGGCGAACTACACATCCGGTCTTACTTTTTGGTCGCTGACGATGCCGAGCCGCGCACTGTGCGCGTGGCTTTCATCTTGAATCTGGTCAACGACGACCTTAAAAGCAAAGGCGTGCTGTTTTCGATCCACGATGAAGACGTGCCCGTCTTTCGGCTTTTGCGGATGCGGGCGCGCCGCGCGCCGGGGCTGATTGAAGACGCGAAGGAAGTGTTGCTCAAGTTGTTTGATGCGGACGCCGAGTATTCAGCCGACACCCTGGAAGGCATTTACGTTGAACTGGAGAAAGTCAGCGCCAAGGTGCTGTCAGGCGACGTGACCGACGTGCTGGCTGGCGAGGTGCTGGGTGCGATTGCGCGGCACGAAGACTTGAACGGCCGCATCCGGCGCAACATGATGGACACGCGCCGCGCCGTCAGCTTCATGATGCGCAGCAAAATGCTCAACGCCGAGCAGTTTGAAGAAGCGCGCCAAATTTTGCGCGACATCGACTCGCTGGACTCGCACACCGCGTTTTTGTTCGACAAAATCAACTTTTTGATGGACGCCACGGTCGGTTTCATCAATATCAACCAGAACAAGATCATCAAGCTGTTCTCGGTGGCCAGCGTGGCGCTGCTGCCGCCCACACTGGTGGCCAGCAGCTACGGCATGAACTTTCAATTCATGCCCGAGTTGAAATGGGCGCTGGGTTACCCGATGGCGCTGGTGCTGATGGTGGTGAGCGCCTTGGTGCCGATGTGGTACTTCAGAAAGCGTGGCTGGCTGAAATAGCCCCCACGGTTGCTCACTGTGTGTAGCGCCCTGCACCTTGCAGGCCGCCGATCGCCAGAGGCTTAGCTTCTGTCGCCTGTCCGAACCTGCTCAAGCAGGTTCGGAGCCGCAGGCTCCAGCCCCGAGGGGGCCGCTGCGCCTGCGGGTCGGCCAAGCCGAACCCGCGGCCCCTGCTTGACAAAGACACGTTTCGACGCCTGATTTTTTGAATAAATTTAGGCCTATAGCCCAATAAATACGGGCGCAAGCAGCTCCTTAATTCATAGCGACTTCAAAAGCTTTTCAATGATTACCTGAGCGTACTTGCTGGCAACCTGGTCGATAAAACTAGGGAAATCCACATGCGCGCTGTCGTCAGCCCGGTCGGAGATGGTGCGCACGGCGGCGAACGGCACGCCGTAGTCATGGCAGACCTGCGCCACGGCCGCGCCTTCCATTTCCACCGCCAGCGCCTCATGACCGGCGGCTTGCAAAGCCTTGCGCAAATCGCTTGATTCGCGGGCGTTTGAAACAAAACGGTCACCGCTGGCGATCAGGCCCAGGTGCGCTTTTGCTTCAGGATAGGCTTGTAGCAGGTGGGGTTCTAGCAACGCAGCCCTACTGGCCGCAAACAAAGCGGCGGTCAAAGCCGCATCGCCAGCAAACCGGGCCTTGCCGTACAGCGGCACTTCGTAGCGCGGGAACAGCGGTGAAACGTCCATGTCGTGCTGCACAAAGTCTTGCCCGACCACCACGTCACCGACCTGAACAACACCCCCCGCGCTCTGGCCCAACCCTCCCGCCACCCCAGTAAACACCATGCGCTGCACGCTGAAACGTTCAATCAGCGCCGTGGCGGTCGTGGCGGCTGCGACTTTGCCTAATCTGGAGATGGCCAACACCACGTTTTGGCCATGCAAATCGCCCAGCCAAAACTCCCTACCTGCATGCGAGACTTTGCTGGGGCGCTGCAACAATTCAATCAGGCCGTGTTGTTCTTGGGGCAGGGCACTTAGGATGGCGATCAATGTCATGCCCTGATTTTGCCCATAAAAAAGGGCAGCTCGCGCCGCCCTTTGATGTAAACGCTCAGCCTATTTCTTGTAGCTTCGGCATAACAAGCCCTGCAAGCAGGGCAATTGTTAGCCTTCGCTGAAAGAAACAGGTTGAACCTATTTCTTGTCGCGTAATTCGCGACGCAAAATCTTGCCAACTGGGGTTTTGGGCAGATCAACGCGGAACTCCACCACCTTGGGCTGCTTGTAGCCGGTGAGATTTTCTTTGCAGTAGGCGCGTACCTGGGCTTCGGTCAAATCGGGGTTCTTTTTGACGATCACCAGTTTGACGGCTTCGCCTGACTTGTCATCGGCCACACCGACGCAGGCGCATTCCATCACGCCCTCAAGCTTGCCGACCACATCTTCAATCTCGTTCGGGTAGACGTTAAAGCCGCTGACCAAGATCATGTCTTTTTTGCGGTCTACGATTTTGAAGAATCCGTTGTCGTCCAGAATGCCCACGTCGCCTGACTTGAAGTAGCCGTCAGCCGTCATGACCTTGTCGGTCTCATCTGGCCGTTGCCAATAGCCCGCCATGACCTGCGGGCCCTTGATGGCGATCTCGCCCGGCTGGCCTTGCGCCACTTCAACGCCGTCGTCGTCCAGCAGTTTGAAGTACGTGCCAGGAATAGGAACACCAATCGTGCCGCTGAAGGCTTTGCTGTTGGTGGGGTTGCAACTGGCTGAGGGTGAGGTCTCAGACAATCCATAACCTTCGACAATCGGGCAACCGGTTTTCTCAAGCCAAAGCTTGGCCACCGCGCTGGTTACGGCCATGCCGCCACCGAGCGAGACTTTCAGCTGCGACCAGTCCACGGTGTTGAAGTCCGGATGGTTGGCCAACCCGTTAAAGAGGGTGTTAACCGCCGGAAAGCTGTTGATCTTGTGCTTGGCCAGCTCTTTCAGAACAGCCGGTAAATCTCGCGGATTCGGGATCAAGATATTTTTGCCGCCGGTCCGCATGCCCAGCATCATGTTCACGGTAAAAGCGAAGATGTGATACAGCGGCAGCGCGCACACATACACCGGCTGCACGCCAGGCTGCAGGGTCGCCATGGCCGGGATGTTCCAAGCTTCAGACTGCAGCACGTTGGCGATCACGTTGCTGTGCAGCAGTACCGCGCCTTTTGACACGCCCGTTGTGCCGCCTGTGTATTGCAACACGGCAACGTCAGTTGGCTTGAGGTCAGGGCGCTTGAGAGTGGCCGATGTACCTTTGGCCAGGGCATCGTTAAAACGTACCGCATTTGGCAAATTGAAGGCGGGCACCATCTTTTTGACGTTGCGCACCACGTAATTGACGAGGGCACCTTTAAGTAACCCGAGTCGGTCGCCCATCGCGCACAGCACCACGTTTTTGACGGGCGTGTTGGCAATGCATTGCTCTAGCGTATTGGCAAAGTTCTCAATGATGACAATCGCCTTGGAGCCCGAGTCCTTGAGCTGGTGCTCCAGCTCACGCGGCGTATACAAAGGGTTGACGTTGACCACCACAAAGCCAGCGCGCAAGATGGCCGCCACCGTCACAGGGTACTGCGGCACGTTCGGCATCATGATGGCAACGCGGTCGCCTTTTACCAAACCCAGGCCTTGCAGGTAGGCACCAAACGCAATCGACAGGCTGTCGGTTTCACCAAAAGTGACGTCCTTACCCATGAAGCTGTAAGCCACTTTGCTGGCGTTCTTTTTGAAGGCCTCTTCCATCAGCGCCACCAGCGAGCTGTACTGGCTGGTGTCGATGTCAAACGGGACGCCGGGTGGGTAGGCTTTTAGCCAGGGGCGAGCGAGCAAGTCGGCAGGGGTGGCTACGGTCATTCTGGGTTTCTCCATTCTGGTTTTTACTTACAGCCTCGGATTCTCAAGGCTGGCCTTGTCTGTGGCTATTGCGTTTTCCCTAGGAGAAGACTGCTATTTGAAGGGTAACCGCTCTAATTCAAATAATATCCGAGCGCCATTCTTTTCAAGCAGGCGCCGTGGAACCGGCTTAGCCGGGCCGCAGGCACCGTCCCCTGCAAGGGGAAAAGGCGCTACACGTCAGTGAGCGTCGATAGGGGTGCGCAATTTACTCAATCGCCTTGCCCATGTCTTCAATGACTTTTTTCGCGTCGCCAAACACCATCATGGTTTTGTCCATGTAAAAGAGTTCGTTGTCCAGGCCCGCATAACCTGCAGCCATTGAGCGTTTGTTCACGATGACCGTTTTGGCCTTGTAGGCTTCCAGAATCGGCATGCCGTAAATAGCGCTGCCTTTGACGTGCGCGGCAGGGTTCACCACGTCGTTGGCGCCCAAAATAATCGCCACATCGGCCTGGCCAAATTCGGCATTGATGTCTTCCATCTCGTGGACCTGGTCGTAGGGCACTTCAGCCTCAGCCAGCAACACGTTCATGTGGCCGGGCATGCGGCCCGCTACCGGGTGAATCGCGTATTTGACGGTGATGCCCTTGTCGGTCAGCTTTTGCGCCAGCTCTTTGACCGAGTGCTGCGCACGGGCGACTGCCAAGCCGTAGCCCGGCACGATGATGACGGTTTCAGCATTGCCCAAAATGAAGGCGGCATCGTCGGCTGAACCAGACTTGACCGGGCGCTGCTCTTTGCTGCCAGTGGCTGCGGTAGCGGCTTCGCCACCAAAGCCGCCCAAAATCACATTGAAGAACGAGCGGTTCATGGCCTTGCACATGATGTAGCTCAAAATCGCGCCCGATGAGCCAACCAAGGAACCAGCAATGATCAGCATCGAGTTGTTCAAGCTAAAGCCAATACCCGCCGCCGCCCAGCCTGAATAGCTGTTGAGCATGGACACCACTACCGGCATGTCTGCGCCGCCGATGGGGATGATGATCAGCACGCCCATCACAAAGGCCAGTGCCAGCATGGCAAAAAACGCCGTCCAGTTACCGGTCAAGCTAAAGACCAGACCGAGGCCCAGCATGATCAGACCCAGCACCAGGTTCAGCATGTGCTGGCCCGAGAAGGTCACAGGCGCGCCTTGAAACAGCCGAAACTTGTACTTGCCACTCAGCTTGCCAAACGCAATCACCGAGCCGCTGAAAGTAATCGCACCAATGGCTGCGCCCAGAAAAAGCTCAAGACGGTTACCAAACGGAATCGGCATGCCCTTGGCTGAAATGCCAAATGCATAAGGCTCGGCGACGGCGGCAACACCAATAAATACCGCTGCCAGGCCAATCATCGAATGCATGAAAGCTACCAGCTCTGGCATTTTGGTCATCTCTACCCGCTTGGCCATCAACGTGCCCGCAGCGCCACCAATCACCAGTGCCACCAACACATAAACCATGCCCTGCGCTTTGCCGCCAGAGGTTTCAACAATCAAAGCGCCGGTCGTCAGTACGGCAATCGTCATGCCGACCATGCCAAAAAGATTACCGCGCAGCGATGTGGTGGGGTGACTCAGGCCTTTTAACGCCTGAATAAAAAAGACCGAAGCTACCAAGTAAAGCAGCGTGACGATATTCATGCTCATTTGGAGGCTCCTTCAGCGGCTGGGGCTTTCTTTTCTTTTTTCTTAAACATCTCCAGCATGCGCCGCGTTACTAGGAACCCGCCAAAAACATTGACCGCTGCAAGCACCACAGCCAAAAAGCCCATGGTCTTACCAAGAGGCGTTTCTGTCAGCGCTGCAGCCAGCATGGCGCCAACAATGACGATGGCTGAAATGGCGTTGGTCACCGCCATCAGCGGCGTATGCAGCGCAGGCGTGACAGTCCACACCACGTGGTAGCCCACGTAGATGGCGAGCACAAAAATAATCAGGTTGAGGATGGTGGGGGAAACTGCGTCCATGGTCTTCTCCAAATGGCTTTTATGAGTTATTTGCGCTTGACTTCACCAGCCTGCGTCATCAGGCAAGCGGCCACGATGTCGTCAGCCATGTCGATGTTCAAAGCGCCTTCTTTGGTGATGATCAGCTTTAAAAAGTCGAGCAGGTTGCGTGCGTACAATGCGCTGGCGTCGGCGGCTACCAGTGACGCAATATTGGTCTCGCCAATCAGCGTCACGCCGTACTTCACCACGGTTTTGCCGGGTTCGGTCAGCGGGCAGTTGCCGCCCTGCGGTGCTGCCAGGTCAACAATCACGCTGCCGGGTTTCATGGCTTTGACCATGTCTTCGGTCACCAGCACCGGTGCTGGGCGGCCAGGTATCAGCGCGGTGGTGATCACGATGTCGGCATTGGCCACCCGTTTGGCGACCTCGTCTTTTTGTCTGGCCAGCCAACTGGGCGGCATGGGCTTGGCGTAGCCACCCACGCCCACCGCGGCTTCGCGCTCTTCGTCGGTCTCATACGGTACATCAATGAACTTGGCGCCCAAGGACTCAACTTGTTCTTTCACGCTCGGGCGCACGTCGCTGGCTTCAATCACCGCACCCAAGCGCTTGGCGGTGGCAATGGCTTGCAAACCCGCCACACCCACACCCAAAATCACCACCCGCGCGGCTTTGACTGTGCCTGCTGCGGTCATCAGCATCGGCATAAAGCGTTGGTAGGCATCAGCCGCCATCATCACAGCTTTGTAGCCGGCAATATTGGCTTGCGACGACAGCACGTCCATGCTTTGCGCACGGCTGGTGCGGGGCGCGGCTTCAAGGGCAAAGGACGTGAGCTGTGCTGTGGCCAGACGTTGCAGGCCGGCCGCATCAAACGGGTTGAGCATGCCGACCAGCACACCGCCAGATTTAACATGCGGGATTTCGCTGTCCAGCGGGCAGCGTACTTTTAAAACAATGTCGGCTGCATAAGCGCCTGCTGCATCGGTGATGTCGGCACCTGCGGCTGCGTAAGCTTCGTCGGGCACGCTGGCGGCAACGCCTGCGCCTGCTTGCACACGAATCGTGTGGCCTTGGGCTTTGAGTTTTTTGGCCGTTTCCGGCGTGATGGCGACGCGTGTTTCGCCGTCCATGATTTCGGCGGGTACCCCAATCAGCATGGGTTTCTCCTGAAGTTATCGTTGGTTTTTTGAGCTTTTTTGGCCCGTCGGCTAGCTTACATGAGTTTCTGAGGACTTCTGACTGGGTATTCCATACTAGATAAGCCCCCACGCTTTCCCACTGCGTGTGGACGCTGCCCCCCGAGGGGGCCGCTGCGCCTGCGGACTGGCGAAGCCAGATCCGCGGCCCCTGTTTGAAGGGGAAGATACTTTGGGTGTGTGCCCTACCGTGCTAGCTTTACTTGGCCGTTGGCATGACGAACTCAGCGCCTTTGCCAATGCTCTCAGGCCAGCGCTGCATGATGGATTTTTGCTTGGTGTAAAAGCGCACACCCTCTTCGCCGTAGGCGTGCATGTCGCCAAAAAGACTCTTCTTCCAGCCGCCAAAGCCATGCCAGGCCATAGGCACCGGGATGGACACATTGATGCCCACCATGCCCACTTGGATGCGGCGGCTAAATTCACGCGCCACGTTGCCGTCGCGGGTAAAGCAGCTCACGCCGTTGCCAAACTCGTGGTTGTTGATCAAAGTGACAGCTTCAGCCAAGTCTTTGACGCGCACGCAGCCCAGCACGGGGCCAAAAATTTCTTCTTTGTAAATGCGCATGTCGGGCGTGACATGGTCAAACAGCGTGCCGCCCATCCAGAAGCCGCCTTCGCATTCAGCGCCAGCGTCTTTACCTTTGAAGGTCCGCCCATCAACGAGCAGGGTCGCGCCCTCTTGAACCCCCAAGTCGATGTAGCCCGTGATGCGTTTGTGCGCAACGCCGGTCACGATGGGGCCCATCTCCGCGTCCAGATTTACACCGTTCTTAATCACCAGTGCCTTGGCGCGGGCTGTCAACAGGGGTAGCAGGCGATCGGCCACATCGCCGACCAGTACCGCGACTGAAATCGCCATGCAGCGCTCACCCGCCGAACCGTAACCCGCACCTATCAAGGCATCTACCGCTTGCTCTAAATCGGCATCAGGCATCACCACCATGTGGTTTTTGGCGCCGCCCAAAGCCTGCACGCGCTTGCCGTGGTGCGCGCCAGTCTCATAGATGTAATTGGCAATCGGCGTAGAACCTACGAAGGAAACGGCCTTCACATCCGGATGCAACAGCAGCGCATCAACAGCTTCTTTGTCGCCTTGCAGCACATTAAAAATCCCGTCCGGCAAGCCTGCCTGCTTGAGCAAATCAGCCATGAACAAGCTGGCGCTGGGGTCAATCGGGCTGGGTTTAAGGATGAAGGCATTGCCCGCTGCAATGGCCACAGGAAACATCCACATCGGCACCATCACCGGAAAGTTAAACGGCGTGATGCCCGCCACCACGCCCAAGGGCTGGCGCAGCGTCCAGTTGTCGATGCCGGTACTCACCTGGTCGGTAAAGTCGCCTTTTAGCAACTGCGGAATG
>JBBRDA010000117.1:0-8873 GCA_038204335.1 Burkholderiales bacterium | reverse complement strand
GTGCTGATCGCGCTGCAGCGACTGGGCGTGGAAACCATCGCCGTCGACCGCTATGACAACGCGCCGGGCCAGCAGGTGGCGCACCATGCGCGCACCATCACCATGAGTGACCCAGCGCAGCTCAAAGCCTTGATTGAATCGGAAAAGCCTGACCTGGTGGTGCCCGAAATCGAAGCGCTCGCCACAGCCATGCTTGAAGAGCTGGAAGCCGCAGGTGTTACCCGCGTCATTCCCACCGCCCGCGCTGCCCGCCTGACGATGGACCGCGAGGGTATTCGCCGCCTGGCCGCTGAGACGCTCGGTCTGCCAACCAGCCCCTATGTGTTTTGTGATTCGCTGGCTGAACTCCAGGCTGCGATTGATTCGAAGATTGGCTACCCGTGCATCGTCAAACCCGTGATGAGCTCTTCCGGCAAAGGCCAAAGCAAAATCGCTGGCCCAGACGACGTGAAAGCCGCATGGGACTACGCCATGGCCGGTGGCCGTATCCAGGGAGGCCGTGTCATCGTTGAAGGCTTTGTTGATTTTGACTACGAGATCACGCAACTCACCGTTCGTGCCTTATCTGCAAAGGAAGGTGCAGGCGGCGAAGTGGAGACACACTTCTGCGAGCCCATCGGCCATATTCAGGTCAGCGGCGACTACGTAGAAAGCTGGCAGCCGCAACCGATGCGCGCTACGGCCCTGCAGCGCAGCCGAGAGATTGCCAAAGCGCTCACAGACAATTTAGGTGGCCAGGGCGTCTTCGGCGTTGAGCTGTTTGTGAAGGGCGACGACGTCTGGTTCAGCGAAGTCAGCCCACGACCGCACGACACCGGCATGGTCACCATGTGTACGCAGGTGCAAACCCAGTTTGAGCTGCACGCCCGAGCCATTCTTGGCTTGCCCGTTAACACCGCCCTGCGCACACCCGGTGCCAGCGCAGTGATTTACGGCGGCGTTGACGCCAAAGGCATCGTGTTTGACGGCGTGACCGAGGCGCTGCGCATCCCCAACTCTGACATTCGCCTGTTCGGCAAGCCCGAAAGCTTTGTCAAACGCCGAATGGGCGTGGCCTTAGCGTTTGATGCGGATGTCGAGGTTGCGAGGGTCAATGCCAAGAAGGCGGCGGGGTTGGTCAAGCCGCGTACCGCCTTGTAATTGGGTATCGCCAAGTACCTGCCCATGAAGCCATGGCCGCACGCAAACACTACCATGTCTATGTGATTGAGCTGTCGAGCGAGGTGCTTTCAAAACCTCGCTTCATCAAGTCAAATCCCCATTACGTGACTGGCAAGCCCTGTGTTTATGTTGGCATGACCGGGCTGGACCCAGATGTACGGTTTGACAAACACAAGGCCGGTATCCAGTCCAACCGCTATGTGCGCGATTTCGGCCTGCGCTTGTTGCCAGAACTCTACGAGCTATACAACCCGCTGACCTACGATGAAGCACGTGGTCTAGAAGTAGAGTTGGGAATTGATTTGCGAGCGGGTGGCTTTGGTGTTTGGCAGGCGTAACTTACCCGGTTAGTTTTACTGAAACGCCACCTCAGAAAAGCTGCGCAACTTGCGCGAATGCAGTTGGCTTGAGCCTTCTGCCCGTAGCAAATCAATCGCCCGCATGCCAATGCGCAGATGCTGGTCAACCCGTTCGCGGTAAAAGTGGTTGGCCATGCCGGGCAGCTTGATCTCGCCGTGCAGGGGCTTGTCGCTCACGTCAGCCATCGCCCATCGTGCCAACCCCTCACAACCAAGGGCACCAGACTTGCCGGGTATGCCCATCACCCCACTAGGGCAGCGCACACGCTCGCTATCCGCAAGCCCGGGTGAGGCATTCCTAAGGCATAAGGGCCCAGCATTCGCGAGTTCAGTCTTCCCCGACCTGAGCTGGGGCTCAGCTAGCCCCCCAAATGGTCAAAACACCTTAAAAATGGCTTTTCAAAGGTGTTTTTAGGCATCAAATGAGCCTCTAGACCAATGAATACGCGCGCAAGCAGCTCCTGAATTAATAGTGACTATCAGCAATAAAAAGCCACCGAAAACGTGTTTCAGAGTCTCAAAACGGTTTAAAACTGAGTTTTGGGGCACTTTTACCCCATCAGAATTGACTCTAAGCCAATGGATACGTGCGCAAGCAGCTACTAAAGTTATAGCGATTCAATGGGCTGATCGCTGAATATCTGGCTGTACTTCCATGTTGCCTATGCTGCGGCGTCACGGCCAAAGGCATCGTGTTTGACGGTGTGGCCGACGCACTGCGCGTGCCCAACACCGACATTCTCCTGTTCGGCAAACCCGCAAGCTTCGTCAAACGCCGCATGGGCGTGGCGCTGGTCAACGCGAAGAGGGTGGCGGTGGTACTTTAATGCTCATCGTTCTGATTCAACCAGTTCTTTTTCAGGAAAAAAGCCAACGGAGTTGGCTTCAAAGTTGCTGAACGACCGAAAGTAATTAGCAAACGAGACACATCATTGCGTCGAAACCCGCCTACTGGCATCGAAGGAATGAGCGATAGAGTCAGTCCATCTGCGGTTTCGCCCTCTTCGGCCAAAATGGCGTCCAGTCTGCTGGTAATGAGTGGGAGTGCTTCACGATCATCTTTCCAGGCCGCAGCAAAAATACTGCGAAGTAATTTGCGACTCGCGCTGGCGTTTGGTGGCGCCTCAAGATGTGCGTAGGCACCATCAGGCACATTGGCTCTTAATTGAGGTAGGCGACGCAGTGCAGTAGCCCATTCTGACTTTTCCTCTTGCGCAGCGCCCGGATCGGGCATGTGCAATCTCGTCCATTGCATATCAGATTCGACCAGAATAATTGAGCCAGTCATCGCAGCCATGAATAACCCGGTCTCGCGGTTGAATCCCTTTTGTGCAAAGAATGCACCCTTTTTATCACTCCTGGGCGGTTGTAGAAGGGCCAATTGGTCTTCCTCCGAATCCCGTTTAAAGCTGTCATAGACTGCGGAAACTTGTTCGGCGTTCATCTCTGGGGCTAACTTCCGAAGATGCGATTTAAGAGCAGTTTCGGGAAGACGTTTGATAGTTTGTAAGTGCAAATCCCTCGAAATCAAATCAACCAACCATTTATCTCCTAGCCCCATTTCAACTTTGTCGCGGTTTGCTTCCACAATTGACGTGACCTCATCCCTGTAGTCCAAGTCATAGTCGATAGGATCTGGTACTAGATGCACCCGACCGCGGTAGATTTGGGGCTCCAGTTGGAAGAGTAGGAAAACATTGCTTAGCAACTGTTCCTTGAATTGCGCAGGAGTGTGTAGAGGGCTGAACTCCGGTTTCATTGCAGCGCCGTTGATGAACGGATGTACAAGTACCAGTTCATCAAGGTAAGGCAACATTCCTATTCCAGAGAATCCAAGAGTTCGCGGGTCTGTGATGCCGATGAATACAGCGCGGAGTCTTTGTGTCTGCGGGCGGGGTAATAGGTCTGCGATTCGAGTGTCTCTTGGCCAGAGGGCTACGAAAATCTCATGCAATTTTTTTACTTGATCATCTGATAGATTACGCCTTACATCATCCCAAGTGGCGCCTTTATTTAAATCGAGAATGTCTCGCGCTGCATTGCACAACATCAAATTTCGTTCACGTATGCTGTAAACATCCCAAGAGGGACGGAGCAACGGGGTAATTGACTCACAGCATTCTCCGTATCGCAAGCCTGAGCCACACCCGCATTGATCTCCAATGAGTAACTTTCCCGCTGGTGGTTTCTTTGCGAGATGGTCGTGTGAGATCGTGCGACCAAACTTGTCCCGATACTCGGTCGTACCGTCCTCATAGCCGATGTATGTTTCCCCTCCAAACTTCCATAAGTTCCTGCCTGGGTGAAGCACCTTTCCCAGATCGCGCCAAGCGTCTGTGTTAGCACGATCAGGGAAGAGCCATTCCCGAGTCGATGCAGCCACATACTGCCTCGCTCTGGCCTTGAGAATTCGATTAATCGCAACCACCTCACCTGACGACAATTCTCGTCCGCGAATCAGTGCGTCGGTTCGAGCTAGGCCACTCCCACGGAACCGGGCGTTAGTGCGACTAGTTAGTGACACCCCTGCAAGCGGGTTTTCTGCGAACTCTAGGTTTGTCAGAATAAGGCAATGATCGGCATCTAGCGGAAAAATGGTGTGCGAACCGATCAGTTCGATGCCGGGGTCCGAAGGGTATTGACATTCTGGTGCGTCCGGCGAGAGTTCTCCGTGATAGACGCACACTGGGTGATCGCTGACTAGAAACTTTATTGTCGATTTTTTAGCCGAGACGATTTCCCGTACACATTCATTCCACATGGTCGCGTGCATGGTGCGCAGACGTTGCATTTCCGCCATAAGTTCGACTTGCGACAGGCCGCTGTACTGATTCGTTATCCAATCCAACCCTTTAGGAGTCCGCAGCTTTTGTGCGTCCATGTAGCTAAAGAAATCATGGAAGCTGGAGTGCCTCTGCACTTCACTGCCGTTGATCCAAGCCCGAATCGCGGTGGCTCCTTTGGTGTCAATCTCGCCAAATAGCAACCTTTCAACTTCATCATTGAGGTGTCCGCCAAATCGCGTGGTGTACAAATCGAACGCCTGGAACGACAGTTTTGTTCCTTTGTGTTCAATTTCTGGCTCACGGATACTGATTTGGCCGTGCGCCGCTATGACCGCTGGTTGCATGTTGAGAATATGGAGCTTGTGTTCTCCACGTGCAAGAAACCCTCGTTGATACCACTTTGGCACGTAATGGTTGCTTCGGCTGATTTGTTCGGTCATAGATTAGCTTTTAGCTGGAAGCGCAATGCAATGCAAGCCAATGACACAATTGGTCGTCCGATCAAGCGCCTACTTTCAACAACTTAATCCAACGCTTAGGTTTCCGTCACAGGCCTTGGTTTATTTTGACCAACAAGTACTGGTCATTTCAAGCAAGCTGGGTAGGAGCTCCCAAAACAATGGTCTGTGATTCCTGAATATGCAGCCAACGCGCCAAACAGCGCAAAACGCTATTTCAGAGCACTTTATTCCTGCCAAAAGTTCCTATAGACCAATTTAAATATGCTTAAACAGCTCCTAAAAACATAGCGTATCGCCAATTTTCCATATCAATTCAGAGGTCGCAAAACTCGCAGTAAATCGTTTCCGCCAATGGGTCAGCACTTCAAATTCGTGAATTAATTCACGCAAATCACTGAAACGCAACCTCAGAAAAGCTACGCAGTTTGCGCGAATGCAACTGGCTTGAGCCTTCAGCGCGGAGCAAATCAATCGCCCGCATGCCGATACGCAGATGCTGGTCGACCCGTTCGCGGTAAAAGTGGTTGGCCATGCCGGGTAGCTTGATCTCACCGTGCAGCGGCTTGTCGCTCACGCACAGCAGCGTGCCGTAGGGCACGCGAAACCTGAAGCCGTTGGCGGCTATCGTGGCGCTTTCCATGTCCAGTGCCACAGCGCGGCTTTGGCTGAAACGGCGTTGTGGCTGGTTACCTGGCAGCAGTTCCCAATTGCGGTTGTCGGTGGACGCCACGGTGCCGGTTCGCATGATGCTTTTTAGCGCTGCGCCCTTCAGGCCGGTCACGTCCGCCACGGCGCTTTCGAGTGCTTTTTGAATTTCAGCCAGCGCAGGGATCGGAATCCACAGCGGCAGCTCTTCATCCAGCACGTGGTCTTCCCGCACATAGCCGTGGGCCAGCACGTAGTCGCCCAATTGCTGGCTGTTGCGCAGGCCTGCACAGTGGCCGAGCATGATCCACGCATGAGGCCGCAACACGGCGATGTGGTCGGTGATGTTCTTGGCATTGGCCGGGCCGACGCCAATATTGACCATGGTGATGCCAGTACGGTCGCCACGCATCAAATGGTACGCAGGCATTTGCGGTAGGCGAGGGGGTTGCACGCCCAACTCATCGCCTGCCATGGGGGGCAAGCCGGCACGGCGCGTGACGACATTGCCGGGCTCTACAAAGCAGGTGTATTCGCTTTGCGGATCTGCCATCTCGGCATGGCCCAAGCGCACAAACTCATCAATGTAAAACTGGTAGTTGGTAAACAGCACAAAGTTTTGAAACCAGTCTGGCGACGTGCCGGTGTAGTGGCGCAGTCGCTGCAATGAATAGTCAACTCTCGCAGCTGTAAAAAGCGACAGCGGTTGCGCTTCACCGGGCCGGGCCTCATACGTGCCGTTGGCAATGCCGTCGTCCATCGCCGCCAGGTCTGGCAAGTCAAACACATCCCGCATCAGGGTGCGCCTGTCAGTGCTTAGGTTGCCTTCAATGTGATCATGCTCGGCAAATGAAAAATGCACCGGAATGGGCTGGGTGCTGGTGCCGACCTCTAACTCAACCCCATGGTTTTGCAGCAGCAACTTGAATTGCTCAAGATAGTAGTTCGCATATAAATCGGGGCGGGTGAGGGTGGTTTCAAACCGGCCCGGCCCCGCCACAAAGCCGTAGCTCAGTTGTGCGCTGTCAATGGCTTCCTGCAACTTTCGGGAGACGGTTTCAGTTTGGATACGAACAAACGGATAGCAAGCCCGTACATGCCCTGGCAGCGTCTCGCCCGCTACATACCGCTGCATCGCAGTGCGCAAATGGGCGATCTGCTGGCTGTAAATCAGTTGCACCTGTTCGAGTGCATCAGCGGCGTTAGCGTACCGCGTTGGGGCGATGAAGCTTGGTAAGTAAGGCATGGCCTTATTGTGCACGCGACACCATTTGGCCGAAAAAAGTCTGAGCCCTTAGCGCCACGCCAAAACATAAAGTTTTGACATCAAAACGACACATTGGCACCCTAAATTCAGCGTTACCCAAACTCGAAAGTCGTTATGGACGCAGCCATTCAAATCAATTCTCTCAGCAAAACCTTCGGAAACGGCCGGAAAGCCTTGCGGCATATTGAGTTAAATATTGCGCCAGGTGAAATGGTGGCGTTGATCGGCGCCTCTGGCTCTGGCAAGTCTACTTTGCTCAGGCACATGGCAGGTTTGATGGCTGCTGATTCGAATGGAACCGGTGCCATCGTTATTCATGGCCGCGACGTGCAGCGTAACGGCAAAATAGCCTCCAATATTCGGTCGGTCCGTTCAGGTATCGGGTTCGTGTTCCAGCAGTTCAACTTGGTTGGCCGACTGCCGGTCATCATCAATGTTTTGGCCGGTACGCTGCACACGGTCCCCATGTGGCGCAGTTTGATTCGATGGTTTACACCCGAAGAAAAGGCCAAGGGAATGGATGCACTTCGCCGCGTCGGCATCGCTGAGTGCGGCGATCAGCGGGCGTCAACGCTGTCGGGCGGGCAGCAGCAGCGTGCGGCCATTGCCCGCGCCATGGTTCAGGGTGCCAAAGTGGTGTTGGCAGACGAGCCCATTGCATCGTTAGACCCCGAGTCGTCCCGTAAGGTGATGGATATCCTGGCCAAAGTCAACCGCGAAGATAAATGCACGGTCGTTGTGTCCCTGCACCAGGTCAATGTCGCCATGAAGTACTGCCCTCGCACGGTTGCACTGCACCAGGGCAAAGTGGTTTATGACGGCGCTTCTAGCGGTCTGACTCCGCTGGTGCTGCGTGACTTGTACGGAGCTGAAGCCGACGAGATTTTGGCGCTTGGCGACCATATTTCAAGTCTGCAAGACAAAGCTAAACCCGTTCCCCATTTGGCTTGGCCGACACCTCTGGTGCAGGCTGCCTGATTTTTCTATTTCGTCTTCCCATACTTTTAAAGGAAATCACCATGCTTAAAAAGCTAATCACTGGCTTGAGCGGATTGACCGCTGCAGTCCTGATCGTGCTTGCGCCTGCTCAGGCACAAGAAATGAAGGAGTTCAACTTCGGCATCATCTCCACCGAGTCCTCCCAAAATCTGAAGTCGGATTGGCAGCCTGTTCTTGACGACATGGCAAAGAAAACCGGCATGAAGATCAATGCATTTTTTGCATCTGACTACGCTGGAATCATTGAGGGGATGCGCTTTAATAAAGTTCATGGGGCATGGTTCGGCAACAAGTCGGCGATGGAAGCGGTTGATCGCGCAAGCGGTGAGGTGTTTGCCCAAATGGTCAATGCTGACGGAACGCAAGGCTATTACTCTCACCTGATTGTTCACAAGGACAGCCCTATCAAGTCGGTTGATGACATGCTCAAAAATGGCAAGAGCTTGTCCTTTGGCAATGGAGACCCCAATTCGACTTCAGGTTTTCTGGTGCCTGGCTTCTATGTTTTTGCCAAAAACAACATTGACGCCAAAACCTTTTTCAAGGTGTCACGGGGCGCGAATCACGAAACCAATGCACTGGCTGTTGCCAACAAACAAATCGACGTTGCTACCAGCAACAGTGAGAATCTCGACAAGATCAAGGACCGCCTTCCTGAAAAATTCAAGGACATCCGCGTCATATGGACATCTCCCCTGATCCCTTCGGACCCCCTGGTAATGCGCAAGGATTTGCCTGAGGCGGTAAAAAAATCAGTCAGGGATTTTTTCTATACCTACGGTAGCGCCAACCAGCAGGAGAAAGATAACCTGATGAAGCTTTCCAAGATCTCGTCCTTCAAGCCATCAACCAATGCGCAGCTGATCCCCATACGTCAGCTTGAACTGTTCAGGGACAAAAACAAGTTCGAAGCCGATACAGCAATTTCAGCGACTGAAAGGCAAGCGAAGATTGCTGAAATTGATAAAAAGCTGGCGGATCTCAGCAAATAAATCCTTGTTGGCACGATAGTTGATGATGTTGGAGAAACTGATATGAATACACCTGCCTCGATTGCAGTGGCACTACCTCCGCCCGTTACGATTGCAAAAACAAGCTGGCTTGGCTTGCTGGCCTGGGCAGTTGCTATCGCATTGCTGGCAGGCTCCTGGCGGGGCGCAGACATGCGACCCCTGGACCTGGTGCGCGATTCGGC
>JBBRDA010000116.1:0-8935 GCA_038204335.1 Burkholderiales bacterium | reverse complement strand
GGCCTTTGTTCTGACCGGTACACGCTTGCCTAGTTCTTGCTTCAGATCGGCGTTGAGCCGCTCCTCGGGGTTGAGTTGTGGGCTGTAGCTGGGCAGGTAGAACAACTCGATCTGGTCAAGCCGCTCAGCCACCCAGGCCTTGACAAGCTTGCTGTGATGCACCCGCAGGTTGTCCAGAATCAGGAAGACTTTTTTACCCGCATCTTTGATCAAAGCTTGCAAAAATTCAATCAGCTTTTCAGCATCAAAGGCTTCATCAATGATCATCCAGCGCGCCTTGCCCTGATTGGTCACTGTGGCAATCATGGAGAGCTTGTGGCGGGTGCCGCCTACAGCCATGGCAACAGGAGTTTTACCGGCTGGTGCAAAGCTTCTGCCGCGTACGTCTGTGTTGACCAATGCGGTCTCGTCACCCCAATGAATCTCAGCGCCCTCAGAGCGGGCGCGCTGCTCTATGCCGGGGTACTCGCCTTGTAGCCAAGCCTGCACCGCAGCAGGGCTTTGCTCGTAGGCGCGCTTGATGGGCTTTTGCGGGGTAAAGCCCCAGCGGGTCAGGTACTTGCCTATGCTGCGCACTTGCAGTTTGATACCAAACTCTTGATCTATCAACTGTCCGACTGCGGCGCGGCTCCACAGGTGAAAGTCCATCTTTAGCTGCTCAGGGGTCTTATCGATGATCATGCGCTGGATGACCTCTTCTTGCACCTGGCTGAGCACCCGGCCATCGCCTCGGGCGCGGCCTCTGAGGGCTGGCCTGATGGCGCTCCAGCCGCCTGCGTCAAACAAGTCGATAGCAGCACGCGCCGTCGGGTAGCTCAAGCCCGTCATGGCCGCGATCTGCATGATCTTGATGCCTTTTTTATGCAACCTCACGACTTGCTTGCGCCGCTCGTGGAGTTGCTCCAGTGTTTGGTTTCTTGCGCTTTCTTTTTCCATCAAACTTTGATATGAAAAACCCGAGAAAGTTCAGACTTTATCAGGCCTTATCTATAGCTTAAATTCTTCAATGCAAAAGGAAGCAACCGGGTTACCTCAGACTTCAATTAATTTCCCCGATTCATCGGTTCTTCAAGGTAGAAATGAATATTGCATCATTTACCTTGAAAATACAGTCTTCAAGGTAAAATAGTGAATATAAAATTTTACCTTGAAGAGTCCCCATGACCCCTTTTTTTGAACTCAACGAACAGCAAAAGCGGCAACTCATTGACGCCGAGATGCTGTTTTCTGCCCTGGAGCAGGCGGAGGCGGAGGCTATTCGTTATCGGGGATCGATGTTCTGGCGTGAGCAGGATGGTGGGCGCTATCTTATTTCTTTGTCGGCGCACTCACGTCAGCGGTCGCATGGCCCGGCCTCGCCTGAAAACGAGTTGAAGTATGAGAGGTTCACGCAACGAAAAGCCGAGATCGAAGCGCGGCTGAAGTCGCTGCGTGCCAAAGCAGATGAAGTCAAGCGCATGAACAAGGCGCTGCGGGTGGGGCGAACGCCCGATATTTTGATTGACGTGCTGAACGCGATGATGCGCTACGGCGTGGCTGAGCATTTTTTGGTGGTGGGCACCCATGCGCTGTTTGCCTTTGAAACCGCTGCTGGTGTGCGTTTGCCCAACGATGTGATGGCAACGCAAGACGCTGACTTGCTGTTTGACACCGGCAAGCGGGCTGCTTTTGTTGAGGTGATGAAAGACCGTCAAATGTCGTTTATGGGTATCTTGAAAAAGGTTGATAAAACCTTTGAGCGTGACGACTTGGACAACCACACGGCTCGTAACGCTTCTGGCTATGAGGTTGACCTGATTCGCCGCTTTCCGCCTGACCCGGAAGACACGTCAGAGCACCCGTTGCAACTGACGACAGAGGAGGGCGATTTGTGGCCTGTTCGGGCATCGATGGGGCAAAAGCTCTTGTCTGTGCCGCGATTCGACCAAGTGGTGATCGGTATCAATGGTGGCATGGCGCGCATGCGCACCGTGCACCCGCTGGACTTTGCCCATATCAAACGGCAGTTGTCGCAAGACCTGCCACGCGAGCCGCTCAAAAAAACCAAGGACATGGCCCAAGCCATGATGATTGAACAGCTGGTTCACGAATACTTGCCGCACTTGGTCAAGTTACCCCAATAAATTTAAGTGCTATGAATTCAGTAGCTGATTGCGCATGTATCCATTGGCTTCAGGTCGCTTTTGGCACCTAAAAATAGGTGTTTTTGGCCTAAAAATTAGTATAAGCAGCTACTGAATTAATATCGCCGTCAAAGTCTAAATTCGCCGCGCCAGACCTACCGCAGCGCTTGACCCGCTACCTACCAGCTTGCACCAAGAGCGCAGCAGCAAGCCGGGCGGCTGGTTTTGCAGGGCGAGGGCTTCGTCTCTGTGTTCGCACTCGTCTTGCTGGCATTCGACCAACATCGCCAACAACTGGGCGTGCTCTGGGCGGTTTGCCAGTTTGTCGATCTGGTGTTGGTAGTGCTGATCGACAAAGGTTTCAACCGCCGCTATCGTGGCGTACACGGCTCTGGGGCCGAACAAAGCGGGCAGGGCGCCGGTGGCAAAACCTGCCACGCGCCAGCCGGGCAGCAGGCGGCTGCGCTGGGGCCATGGCAAAACAGCTTCAACTTTGTCCAGGTGGCCTTGCTCGGTCACCAAGTGGCGCTTGGCAAATTCGCGCACGCCTGCATCGCGCGAGACGGCCAGCAAGCCGCGGTAAATCCACACCGCACCGGTTTCTCCGGCGTGGTCTGAGCGCAAATCACCGACCAAATCTTGCGCCACACGGGGCGCTTCAAAGGCTTTGGCGATGCCTTGCATTTGCGGCCTGATGCGTAAAAACGCCCGGTAAAGCAGCTCTAACGCGGGCGTCGCCCCCGGCAACCGGGCCACCATCGCCAAGTAGCGCCAACCGGGCAGCGTTGCCCACAGCGCAACAAAGGCCGCCGCGCCGCTCAAGACTTGCCCATCGGCGCGCTGTACGTGAAAACGCGCCAGATAGTCCCTACGCTGGCCGCCAGCGGGCAAAGGGCAATCGCTGCGGCTGACGTCTGAAAACGCCACGGTTTGGCCTGCATCAACTGGCTGCAAGCCTTGATAAACGGCAATCTCTCGGCGGCACAGCGGGCAAGCGCCGTCGTACAGCACCGTCAGGGCGGGGTGTGGTTTGTCAATCAATTCGGCCATGTGTAGATGTTGCCAGAGCCGGGGACGAGCCGCAGGCGCACTTGGCAATCACGGCAACACCATGCGGGCATGAAAGCCGCCATCTATAGGGCGGCCTGCGCATGTTGTAAGGCCTTGTCGTGTCACACAACTGCCATCGAATTGACACATGCGCGTCACCTCGGGTGCTCACAATTTAGACATGCAAAAAACCAGCCCCCCAGGTCCTGCCCTGAACTTCAACCAACAGTGCCTGCGCATTTTGCGTTGCACCGCCAAAGCTCTGGCCAGCAGCCCGGGCGGTTTGCGCTTTAAGCCGGGCACGCGGCCTTGGCTGGAAGGCTTGCAGAGCATTCGGCACATGCAGCCGATGGGCGTCAAGTGACCTTTTACCAGCAGCCCCGACCCCGGGGCTTTTTTACACCAGATTTTGATTCGATTGCTACCGCATAAACACAAGGAGCTAGCCATGAAAGAACTGCCAAACCCCACCTTTGCCCTGTCCCCTGTGGCCATGCCCCAAGTTATTCGGGGGTCACTTTGTCCAAGCGGTCAAACTGTCATTTCCGATGTTGTTCAAAGGCCTGCCGTGGGCAAAATCTCCGTCAGCTGGGCCCGGCATCAAGACGAGGTTCGGGCGGCGCAGCGTCTGAGGTACCAGGTTTTTGCAGTCGAAATGGGTGCCACGTTGCCCGTCACGGTGGCTGGCCATGACATTGACCTGTTTGACGACTACTGCGAGCACCTGCTGGTGCGCGAAGAAGCCAGCGGCGAAGTGATTGGCACCTACCGCGTGCTGACGCCTACCCAGGCCAAACGCGCTGGCAGCACTTACAGCGACACTGAATTTGACCTGACCCGCCTCAGGAGCCTGCGGGAGCGCATGGTTGAGCTGGGCCGCAGCTGCGTGCATGCCGATCACCGCTCGGGGGGTGTGATCTTGGCGCTGTGGGGCGCTCTGGCCGAATTCATGGCGCGCAACCAGCTAGACACCATGATTGGCTGCGCCAGCATACCGATGCAAACCGGTGGTCTCAGCAGTGGCCAGGCGGCTGCCAGCATCTGGCGACAAGTCAAGCAAACGCATTTGGCACCGATTGAATACCACGTCACGCCGCGTCTGGCGCTGCCTGTTGAAAAGCTTGATGGTTCACTCGACATTGAGCCGCCTGCGCTGATTCGCGGCTACCTGCGGCTGGGTGCCAAGGTGCTGGGTGCGCCAGCCTGGGACCCTGACTTTAATTCTGCCGACCTGCCACTGATGATGCGCATTGCGGATTTGCCGCCGCGCTACCTGAAGCATTTCACGGCGGCACCCGTTGTTAAGTCAGCAGACAAAGCCGCTACGTGATGCGTACGATGTTTGACGCTTTGGGCTCCATGGGCAGCACATCGGGTGCGGGTTCTGAGCCGCATGACAACGATGATGAATCGCTGCGCAAACGATACCGCACGATTTTCATATCTGACCTGCACCTGGGCACGCCCGGTTGCCAGGCCACGGCCCTGCTTGACTTTTTAAAGGCGCACCCGAGCGACAATCTGTACCTGGTGGGCGACATCATTGACGGCTGGCAACTGCGCCGTAAATGGTACTGGCCACAGGCGCACAACGACGTGGTGCAAAAACTGCTCAAGCGGGCGCGCAAAGGCTGCCGCGTCGTATTTATACCGGGCAACCATGACGAGTTTGCGCGTGAATTTATAGGTCACCGCTTTGGCGACATTGAAGTGATGGAAGAGGCCGTCCATACCACCGCCGATGGCCGCCAGTTGTGGGTCGTTCATGGCGACTACTTTGATGCTGTTGTGCAGTGCGCCAAGTGGCTGGCCATTGTGGGCGACAACCTGTATGAATTCACGCTGAAACTCAACCGCTACCTGAACAGCCTGCGCGCCCGAATGGGGCTGCCCTATTGGTCGCTGTCGGCGTACTTGAAGCAAAAAGTCAAAAGCGCGCTGAACTACGTGACCGACTTTGAGGTCGCCGTAGCCAACGAAGCTCGCCGCCGTGGCCACCAGGGTGTGGTGTGCGGGCACATCCACCGCGCCGAGATGCGCGACATTGATGGCGTGCTGTACTGCAACGACGGCGACTGGGTTGAAAGCCGCACCGCGCTGGTGGAGCACTTTGACGGCACGCTGGAGCTACTTCACTGGGCTCCTGCGCATGAGACGCAGGGTCGTGGTCATGTCGGTAACACCGTTGCAGCTTGATGAAAAGCGTATTGTGGGCACTTCTAGAAATTCAAATTTTCGGGATGAAGTGCAAGGCGCCCGGAGCACAGGACACCGGAATGCACTTGCGTGCATGAGGATTCCGAGCACCGCGCAACGCCGCAATTCGCCTGAAAAATGAATTTATAGAGGTGTCCATGAAAATTGCATTGATTACTGACGCATGGCAGCCCCAGGTCAACGGCGTGGTCACCACGCTGGTCGAGCTGGTACGGGAACTTGAAGCGCTGGGCCACTGCGTTGAAGTGATTCATCCGGGCCTGTTTAAAACCCGGCCATGCCCAGGATATGCGGGTATCGACTTGGCCCTGTCACCCAAGCGCCTGTTGACTGAAAAGCTCGATGCTTTTGCCCCCGAAGCCATCCACATTGCGACCGAAGGGCCGCTGGGCTGGGCCGCGCGTAGCTATTGCACCAAACGGGCCTTGCGCTTTACCACTGCGTTTCACACCAAGTTCCCTGAAATTTTGCATGCGGCTTTGAGGATTCCACTCTCTTGGGGTTACGCACTGTTCAGGTATTTTCACAAGCCTTCAGCCGGTGTGATGGTGCCCACTCAGGGCGTACTGCGCATGCTGGCGCAGCGCGGCTTTAAAAACCTGCGTGGCTGGACACACGGTGTGGACACCGAACTGTTCGCCTACCAGCCCCAGCCCCGTTTGTACCCGCCCCTGGGTACGCTGGTAAGGCCTGTATCACTGTTTGTGGGCCGCGTGTCGTATGAAAAAAACATTGACGCATTTTTAAAGCTGGACATACCGGGCACCAAGGTGGTGTGCGGCGTGGGCCCGCTGGAGGCATCGTTAAAAGCAAGCTACCTACAGGTGCGCTGGATGGGCGTACTCCCGAGGCACGAACTGGTCAAGGTGTATTCGGCGGCTGATGTGTTTGTGTTTCCCAGCCGGTCTGAAACCTTTGGTCTGGTAATGCTGGAGGCCATGGCCACGGGCACGCCCGTGGCCGCTTACCCGGTGGACGGCCCGCTCGAGGTATTGGCCAAGGCAGGGGGTACTGATGACGGCCTGTATTACGGCGGAGTATTAGATGCTGACTTGCAGCAGGCCTGCTACAAGGCGCTTGCCGTACCAAGACACGAGGCGCGACTGCGTGCGCTGGACTTTAGCTGGGCGCATGCCGCGCAGCTGTTTGATGGATTTCTGGTTTCTGCGCATCAGGATGGGTTGGCGAAGAAAGAGAAGAAATCTCAACTTTCACAGAGATTGGTTTGACGAAAAATCCTGTCACGCCACTGTCATAAAAACAGTCAACACTGGTTTCTTTATGTCTATTTACTTTTGATGACAACTATTGCCGCCGTCGCCCCTGTCCTGCATACTTCAGACGTTATGCCTGCATTGCCTGTTCAGTTTCTGGATCGTGACCACAGTATCCTGGCCTTTAATGAGCGGGTGCTTGACTGGGCACGGCGGACTGACGTTCCGCTGCTGGAAAGGCTGCGCTACCTGTGCATCGTTTCATCCAATCTGGATGAGTTTTTTGAGGTACGCGCCGCGCCGCATTTGACGGCGGCGCTTTCCAGCGATAGCAAGGGTTTGTATAGTGCTGAGTCCTTCAAGGCGCTATCAGAAGCAGCGCACGACATGGTGGCGCGCCAGTATTCGCTGTACAACGATGATTTGATGCCCGAGTTTGGCCGCCAAGGCATCCGTATTGTTTCCTATGTGGAGCGCAATGCAGAGCAGGGGCGCTGGGTTAAAGCCTATTTTGAGCGTGAAGTGCGGCCCCTGTTGATACCTGTGGGGCTGGATCCGTCGCACCCGTTTCCGCAGGTGGCCAACAAATCTCTGAACTTTATTGTTCGCTTGAGTGGCCACGATGCTTTTGGCCGTGAAAACGAGATAGCCATCGTCAAGGTGCCGCGTGTATTGCCGCGCTTTATTCACATGCCGGCGCGCGGTAGCAATAAAGAAAGGCTGTTTGTATCGCTTTCAAGCGTGATTCGGGCGCACCTCGCCGAGCTGTTTACAGGTCGGGTGATGGGTCAGTTTTCACAGTTTCGCGTGACGCGCCATTCAGACTTGGCGGTTGACGAGGACGACGTCAAAAACCTGCGCACCGCCCTGCGCCAGGGGCTGGAGCAGCGCCACTACGGCCAGGCGGTGCGGCTGGAAGTATCGGCGGGTTGCTCTGAATACCTGTCCAGTTTTTTACTCAGGCAATTTGGCTTACCCGAGCCTGCCCTGTACCGGGTTCATGGCCCCGTGAATCTGGTGCGGCTGACCCAACTTGTTGACCTGGTCAATGACCCCAAGCTCTTGTTTCCAGCCTACAGCGCATGCTACCCGACGCAACTGGTGCCGGGCCAATCGTTTTTTGAGCGCCTCAAGCAGGGCGATGTGTCGATCCATCAGCCGTTTGAAAGCTTTGACGGCGTGCTGGAGTTTTTGCGTGAAGCCGTGAACGACCCGCAGGTGCTGGCCATCAAGCAAACCATTTACCGCACGGGGTCGGATTCCGAAATGATGGTGCTGCTGCGCGAAGCCGTTCGGCGCGGCAAGGAAGTGACCGTGGTGGTGGAGCTGAAGGCGCGTTTTGACGAGGAGGCCAACATCAACTGGGCAGAAATGCTGGAGTCGATTGGTGCGCAGGTTTTGTATGGCGTGGTGAGCCTTAAAACCCACGCCAAAATGCTGCTGGTGACCCGGCGCGAAGGCCGCCATCTGGTGCGCTACGGACACCTGTCCACGGGCAATTACAACCCGCGCACGGCAAGGTTGTACACCGACATCAGCTACCTCACGGCTGAGCCTTTGTTGACGGCCGATATGGACAATGTTTTTGTACATTTAGCCAGCCAAAGCCGTTTGCCCAAGCTGCACCACCTGTTGCTGGCGCCGTTTCATTTGCAGCGCAAGCTGATTGAAAAAATAGATGCGCTGGGGGAGGCTGCGGCCAAGGGCAGAAGCACGCGTATTGTTGTCAAGATGAACGCGCTGACCGATGAAGACCTGATGCTGGCACTGGTCAAGGCAGGTCAGCGGGGCGTGAAGATTGACCTGATCGTACGTGGTGCATGCATGCTGCCCGCGCAGGTGCCTGGCCTGACTGACAACATCCGCGTGCGGTCGGTGATTGGCCGTTTTCTTGAGCACTCTCGGGTGTTTTATTTTCGCTGCGGTGCTGAAGAAACGCTGCTACTTTCGAGCGCTGACTGGATGAACCGTAACATGATGCGCCGCATTGAACTTGCCTGGCCTGTTACAGACCCCGCGATTCGCCAACGCATCATGGATGAATGCTTGGTAGCCTATCTGCATGACGGCGTGGATGCTTGGGATCTGCAATCAAACGGTACTTACACGCGCGTCAAAACTGCGGCGGGGCATGGCGCGCAGGCCGCGCTCATGGGGCGCTACATGTCTGCAGTTCGACAAAAAAAATAGCCCGATAGCAAAGCAGATCATGGACCTGATTTTGTGGCGTCATGCAGAAGCGGAGGACTGGCTGCTGGACGACGAGACATCAGGGCTGGATCTGGATCGGTCACTGACCCAGCGCGGCGAGAAGCAGGCGGCTCGTATGGC
>JBBRDA010000115.1:0-9014 GCA_038204335.1 Burkholderiales bacterium | reverse complement strand
GCATCATGGGTTTCCAGGATTGCCTGTATGAACTTCGCGTGCCCTATGCGTCGCAGGAGGCGGTCGAGTTTGCCGACAAGTCCATGGAGGCAGTCTGCTATCACGCGTACTGGGCATCGACCGAATTAGCCAAGGAGCGCGGCAAATACGCCAGCTACAAAGGCTCGCTTTGGGACAAGGGCATTTTGCCGCTGGACACGCTGGACATGCTGCTTGAAGAGCGTGGCGGTTACGTCGAAGTTGACCGCTCAGCCACGCTGGACTGGGACGCCCTGCGGAAAAAGATTGCACTGGACGGTATGCGCAACTCCAACTGCGTCGCCATTGCGCCCACCGCGACCATTTCTAACATCATTGGCGTCGATGCGTGCATTGAACCGTGCTTTGGCAACCTGTCGGTCAAGTCCAACTTGTCGGGTGAATTCACTGTCATCAACCATTACCTGGTGCGTGACCTGAAACGTCTGGGTTTGTGGGACGACGTGATGGTTGTTGACCTGAAACATTTTGACGGTTCACTGCGTCCCATCGACCGCGTGCCACAAGATGTCAAGGCGCTTTACGCCACTGCTTTTGAAGTAGAAACGTCATGGATCGTTGAAGCCGCGTCACGTCGCCAAAAATGGATTGACCAAGCGCAGTCACTCAACATTTACATGGCAGGCGCGTCCGGCAAGAAGTTAGATGAGACCTACAAGCTCGCTTGGTTGCGCGGTTTGAAGACCACTTACTATCTGCGCACACAAAGTGCTACGCACGCCGAAAAATCTACCGTGACTGCTGGCAAGATGAACTCGGTTGCATCGAGCACAGCCACAGCCGCCAGCGGCATGAGTGCCCTCGACAAAGCCGCTGCCACTGCGCAAGCACAAATGGATGCAACCCCAGCAACCGATATCAAGTTTTGTGCGATTGATGATCCAGGTTGCGAGGCTTGCCAATAAAAACGTATGGCTCATTTCGCTGAATCATTGACGATGTTATTGAGCAACACAAATTGGCAGCGATGTGAATGAATACTTTTCATTTTGCGTCGCTGCTTTCATAATCACGAAGTATTGGAAACAACTATGTTGACCTGGGACGAAGAAGTCAAACCATCACTGCAAAATTCTCTCAGCAGCGGCGCACCTAGCAGCCGCTCGATGGATCTTCCGTCTTTGAATTCCGCTACCGTCTCTCCAAGTATTCGCATGTTGAACGATGGGGCCTACATACCTCATGTGGCGCCAGATTTGCAAGCTGTTGCAGCGCCAGCAGCCGAGCCCAACACCCCAGCTCCCGCTGTCATGAAGCGCGTCAAGGCTTCAGACAAACGCATCATCAACGGCCAGACCGACGTTAACCAGCTCGTCCCCTTCAAATACAAATGGGCCTGGGAAAAGTATCTGGCCACCTGCGCCAACCATTGGATGCCGCAAGAAGTCAACATGACGCGCGATATCGCTTTGTGGAAAGACCCTAACGGTTTGACAGATGACGAGCGTCGTCTGGTCAAGCGCAATCTCGGTTTTTTTGTCACGGCTGATTCGCTCGCGGCCAACAACATTGTGCTGGGTACGTACCGCCACATCACAGCGCCTGAATGCCGCCAGTTTTTGCTGCGTCAAGCCTTTGAAGAAGCCATTCATACCCATGCTTATCAGTACATCACGGAGTCGCTGGGCCTGGATGAAGCTGAGATTTTCAACGCCTACAACGAAGTGCAGTCCATCAAGGACAAAGACCAGTTCCTGATTCCGTTCATTGAAGTTATTTCCAACCCTCACTTCAAAACCGGCACCCACGAGGCTGATCAGACGCTGCTCAAGTCACTGATCGTTTTTGCGTGCCTGATGGAAGGCTTGTTCTTCTACGTTGGTTTCACGCAGATCTTGGCGCTTGGCCGGCAGAACAAAATGACCGGCGCTGCCGAGCAGTATCAGTACATCTTGCGCGACGAGTCCATGCACTGCAACTTTGGCATCGATTTGATCAACCAACTCAAGCTTGAAAACCCTGGCCTCTGGACGGCTGAGTTCAAGGCCGAGATCAAGGCACTGTTCATGCAGGCTGTTGAGCTGGAATACCGCTATGCCGAAGACACCATGCCGCGCGGCGTGCTGGGGCTCAATGCGTCTATGTTCAAAGGCTACCTGCGCTACATTGCCAACCGGCGTGCCACACAAATTGGCCTAGAAACATTGTTCCCGAACGAAGAAAACCCTTTTCCGTGGATGAGCGAGATGATTGACCTGAAGAAGGAACGCAACTTCTTTGAAACCCGTGTGATTGAGTACCAGTCAGGTGGTGCGCTGTCATGGGATTGATTTGAGATTGCTACAAAGCTGAGTCCACAGTATGTTTTTCAGAATTGCAATGACCAGTAGCCGTGCCAAAGAGCACGCATTGGGCAATGCTCCGGTGTTCGCAGCGCTGGGCCCGGTTATCCGATGGCTCAACACCGCGAATCGCTTTGCGTACTCCAAACGCGAAGTGCTCTTTGCAACGTAAAAAGGAGAAAACTATGGCAACTGCGAAAAAACCTGCGGCTAAAAAAGCTGCACCAGCGAAGAAAGCCCCTGCTAAAAAAGTAGCCGCGAAAAAAGCGCCTGCTAAAAAAGCACCGGCTAAAAAAGTAGTGGCGAAAAAAGCACCGGCTAAAAAAGCGGCTGCTAAAAAAGCACCTGCTAAAAAAGCGCCAGCGAAGAAAGTAGCTGCTAAAAAAGCACCGGCCAAAAAAGCCGCTGCTAAAAAAGCACCTGCCAAGAAAGCTGCAGCCAAGAAGGTAGCAAAAAAACCTGCTGCCAAGAAAGCCGCGAAAAAACCCGCTGCCAAAGCACCCGCTGCACCGGCTGCCCCTGCGGCTCAGACAACTCTGAACCCGCAAGCCGCCTGGCCGTTTCCAACAGCCAGCAAGCCGTAAGCAGTAAGGTACTTCTGCTTGAAAAGCCCTGCATCTTTGATGCCGGGCTTTTTTTATTTGCTATTAAAAAATAAGCTGCTAGCGCCCGTATTTATTGGGCTGCAGCCGTAATAACTGCCACGTCAGGCGATGTGTACTGCTTCGAGCGTGTAGTTTTGCCCACCCCGGTAGGCAATCTTGTGCGCACCCACACGGTTACCCAACTCTGCACAGCGCACCAGCGGCCAGCCTTGTTCCAGGCCAAACAGCAACGCACCACGAAACGCATCACCGCAGCCCGTCGGATCGACCACTTCTTTGGCTTTGACGGGTTCAACCAGCGTTTTTTCACCGCCCACCCAAACCTCGCAACCCTGAGCGCCCAAAGTGACGATCAAGCCTTCGACCTTGCGCGACAGCTCCGCGCATGACTGACCCGTGCGGTCACACAACAGCTTGGCTTCGTAGTCGTTGACGGTGACCCAAGTTGCCAAGTCAACAAAATGTGACAGCTCATTGCCGTCAAACATCGGCAAGCCCTGACCTGGGTCAAACACAAAGGGGATGTTGGCGGCTTTGAACTGCTCCGCGTGTTGCAGCATGGCGTCGCGCCCGTCCGGCGACACGATGCCCAGCTTGATGTCGCTGCGAGCTGCGATCGTCGTCACATGCGCCTGCATCATCGCGCCGGGGTGAAACGCCGTGATCTGGTTGTTGTCGCGGTCCGTCATGATCATCGCTTGCGCGGTGTAATTGTCAGCCACCTCGCGAACAAACTCGGTGCTGATACCCATGGCTTTCATGCGCGCAGCGTAGTCAGCGCCGTCACTGCCGATGGTCGCCATCGGAAGCGGTATGCCGCCCAGCTGCTTGAGCGCATAAGCAATGTTGCCTGCGCAGCCGCCAAACTCACGGCGCAGGGTGGGTACCAAAAAAGACACGTTCAAAATGTGAAGTTGCTCGGGAAGAATTTGCTCAGCAAAACGTCCCTCGAAAGTCATGATGGTGTCAAAGGCCAAAGATCCACAAATTACAGCAGGCATAAGGTTGGTTTTGAAAGTTAAGGATAAAAAGCCAGAAGTCGGTAGCCAGCAATGCGTCTTGCCGTGGCAGAGCCAGCTTCAGATGGGGTCAATTGCAGCGTCAGAGCGCCAGAGAACTCAGCCCCTGCACCCAGCAACCCGCTAGCCACGCCAAACTGGGCCGGCGTCAGCACACGGCGTATGACGGCCTGATCCTGGGTGTCTGTCAGTGTGACTTCCAAGGATGGCATGGCAACTGATGTGACAGATGTGCTCTTGAGGGAAAAGCTCAGGCGATAAACGGAGTCGTTGATCTTGTTGAACGACGAACTGTCGATGACGATCGCTTCAATTTGCCGCATCGGACCCACGCTGCAGGCCAACACCTCACAGACGGCTTGCAAAGCGGGTTTCAGCCGGGGCTCAAACGCGGCCAAGCTGTCGCGCTGTTGAACAGCCCATTGCAATGCCAGCAAAGCCGTCAAAAACAATGCCACAAATGCCAGCACCACCCGCACCAAAGGTTTACGCCAAAAAGCCTGGCGGCGTGCATCACGTACAAACGACACGTCTTGAGGTACCGCATCAGGCGCCTGTGACTCCGGCCCGGCTACAAGATCTGTGTCCGACCTCTTAAAGGCTGCCGAGACTTCTTCGGCGTAGGAAGAATCTTGCACTTCAAGTGAGGCAGGGCTGGCGCTTTTCAAAATAGGATCAATGACGGCAGCAGATGCAGGCGGGACCGTCACTGTCTCGCGCTCCAAATAAGTAACTGCTGGTTCGATCTGCGGCGCTTTTTCAGTTTGCAAATGCAAGGATGCATCGAACACCACGGCGCATTGCCCACATCGCACCCAGCCTTGGGAGACTTTAAGTTGGTCGGACACGACATTGAACATCGTGCCGCAAGCGGGGCAGCGCGTAATCAGGCTCATTTAGCGCTGTATTGTAAGTGGCGGATTATTGGGGTCAGAGCCCAAAAATCCGGTTTAAAACCGCGCTGTCATCAAAATCCAGCCGTCTTCCGTATCAGCGACTTCAAGGCGACACCATGGCGCATAAGCGGCTTTCAACTCATCTGCCTGACGCGCCAAAATCCCTGCCAGCACCAAGTGGCCGCCCTTGGCCACGTGGGCGCAAAGTAGCGGCGCAAGCACCTTCAAAGGCGTGGCCAAAATATTGGCCAATACGGTTTGGTACTGGCCATTGGCTTTTTCGGGTAGCCCGGCATTTAACTGCACGTGGTTGGCATCGGCATTGGCATGGGTTGCTTGCACTGCCGCTTGGTCAATGTCCACGGCATCAATGCTGACCGCACCAAACTTGGCGGCACCAATCGCCAAAATACCCGACCCACAACCGTAGTCCAGCACCCGGCCCAGGCCAGATTTTTGGTGAGCTGTCCACTTCAGGCACATCCGCGTGGTGGGATGCGTTCCTGTGCCGAACGCCAGGCCCGGATCCAGCCGAATGACCTGAACGGCCTGCGCCGGCGGCTCGTGCCAAGTTGGCACTATCCAGAATTCAGGGGTTATTTCAACCGGCGCAAACTGCGATTGCGTCAGGCGCACCCAGTCTTGTTCAGGGACGTTCTGAACCGCAACGACAGCGCAATCAGCAAAAAAATCCTGCGCTTTCAGCAACTCTGCCGCATCCAGCGCCAATGCCTCGGTGGCAAACAAAGACACCACGCGTGAACGGTTCCAGCCTGCCTTGGGTGGCGGCATGTCTGGCTCGCCAAACAGCGCTTGCTCATGGTCGGTGTGCGCGTCAGCGTCTTCTACCGAAACGCTGAGCGCGTCCAAAGCATCCAGCGCATCACTGACGGCTTCAACGCCGCTTTCAGGCACCAAAAGAACAAGTTCAAACATCGTGGGAACCACTACCTAACGCGTTTACTCAGCCACTCTTCAAGGTAGTGAATGTTGGTGCCGCCATCTGTGAACTTGGCGTCCACCATCAGCTCACGGTGCAGCGCAATGTTGGTGTTGATGCCTTCGACCACCGTCTCGGCCAGCGCCGTGCGCATGCGTGCTAGGGCTTGCTCGCGCGTGTCGCCGTGCACAATGATTTTTCCAATCATCGAGTCATAGTTGGGCGGCACAAAATAGTTGGCGTAAATGTGTGAGTCAACCCGCACACCTGGCCCGCCCGGCGTGTGCCATGTGGTGATGCGGCCCGGCGATGGCGTGAACTTGTAAGGGTCTTCAGCGTTGATACGGCATTCGATCGAATGCCCTTTGATCTGAATGTCACGTTGGGCAAAAGGCAGTTTCTCGCCGGCTGCCACCATGATTTGCGTGCGCACCACGTCCACGCCCGTCACCCATTCCGTCACCGGGTGCTCAACCTGCACGCGGGTGTTCATTTCGATGAAATAAAACTCGCCGTTTTCAAATAAAAACTCGAACGTACCCGCACCGCGGTAACCAATTTTTTTAACTGCTGCCACGCAGCGTTCGCCGATGCGTTCGATCAACTTGCGCGGAATGCCGGGGGCAGGCGCTTCTTCAATGACTTTTTGGTGGCGGCGCTGCATGGAGCAATCCCGCTCGCCCAGCCAGACCGCATTTTTATGCTGGTCTGCCATGATTTGAATTTCAATATGCCGCGGGTTCTGGAGAAACTTCTCCATGTACACCTCGGGGTTGCCAAAGGCGGCGCCCGCTTCGGCCTTGGTGGTTTGCACGGCGTGCAAGAGCGCTGCCTCGGTGTGGACCACACGCATGCCGCGACCACCACCACCGCCAGCAGCTTTGATGATGACCGGGTAACCCACCTGCTTGGCGGTACGTTTGATGGTGGCGGCGTCATCGGGCAAGGCGCCTTCAGAGCCCGGCACGCACGGCACGCCAGACCGGATCATGGTTTGCTTGGCCGACACCTTGTCGCCCATGATGCGAATCGACTCAGGCGTGGGGCCGATGAATTTGAAGCCGCTTTTTTCAACCCGCTCAGCAAAATCGGCGTTTTCACTTAAAAAGCCGTAGCCCGGGTGAATCGCCTCGGCATCGGTCACCTCAGCCGCCGAAATAATGGCCGGCATGTTCAGGTAGCTGTCTTTGGAGGGCGCGGGGCCAATACAGACCGATTCGTCAGCCAACTTGATGTATTTGGCGTCGCGGTCCGCTTCTGAGTAAACCATCACCGCTTTGATGCCCAGCTCGCGACAGGCGCGCTGGATACGCAGGGCGATTTCACCGCGGTTGGCGATCAGAATTTTTTTAAACATGCCTGCGCGCCGTTAGTCGATCAAGAACAAAGGCTGTCCATATTCGACTGCCTGGCCGTTTTCACACAGTATTTTCCTGACGGTGCCGGATTTATCGGCTTCAATCTCGTTCAGGATTTTCATCGCCTCAATGATGCAGATGGTCTCGCCCTCTTTGACAACGTCCCCCAGCTCCACAAACGGTTTGGCACCTGGGCTGGCCGAGCGGTAAAACGTTCCCACCATGGGCGACTTGACGGCATGGCTTGCCTCGGGCGTTGGCGCAACGTCAACCGCAGGGGCCGCGGCGACCGGTGCAGCGACGGGTGCTGCTACCATGGCTACAGCGGGTTGCTGCATCACCAGCGGCGCGCCGCTGGATTTGACGATGCGTACCTTGCCCTCGGCTTCAGTGATTTCGAGCTCCGACACATTGGAGTCTGAAACCAGATCAATCAGCGTTTTGAGTTTTCTTAAATCCATGCTTTTCTCCAACGGTGGCAGATACTCAGAAAGCAGCAAAAAATTGCAACTTTCTTCATTCCGCGCTTATTGATGTCTATCAAGCTTTAAATCGCGTAAACCACAGCTTTAGGTGACTTCCGCTGTAGGCCCGCCAAGCTGTCTTGACTTTTAGTCCGCAGAGTGTACTCCAAGCAAAAACGCTTTGAAGCATAAAACACGTTTTGAGTGACGCAAATCGCAGCCAGAGCGATAAATAAAAATAGCAGCCTTAAGTGGGCATTTAATGTTATTTAGCTACAGTTGACGGCTTTTATTTCAAATGAACCCATTGCGCCAAATCTTCTTTAGAGACTTTGCCAGTTTTGCGGTGCAGTAGCGCGCCCGATGCGCCAAATAACACCGTAAATGGCAAGCCGCCTGCCAGGTTACCCAGCGACTTGCTTAACTCCGTCCCGTTCAGCCCGGCCATGCCAACATCAAAGCTGATCGGCTTGGCCTGTAGCCACTTGCGCACAGCACTGGGCTGGTCAACTGCCAGGCCCAGCACCTGCCAGCCCTTGGCTTTGTGCTCCTGATAAAAAGCATCTAACAGCGGCAGTTCTTCAACACAGGGTGGGCACCAGGTGGCCCAAAAGTTCAGCAGCAGCGGTTCGCCACGAAATTTACTCATGGGCTGCGGCTGGCCGTCTGGCGTGTCAAAGCTCATGGCCCACAGCGCGTCCTGCGCGGCATTGGTTTGCACGGGGGTCAGCTTGTGCGGCTCGTACTTTACCCAGGCAGCGCCAGCCCCAGCCAAGCCTGCTGCCGCGGCAGCCCCCGAATACAGCAAGTTTCTACGATCCATGGGGCAGACTTTAACTTCTTTAACTAGCGTCTTTGGCCAGCAGCTTTTCAACCGCCGCCACATCCCCGCGCGGCTTGCGGCCTTTGGCGTCAGGCTTGAGCGCGCCGCGCAGGTCGTCATGGTCATACACCATGAAATGCACGCCAATGTTTTCACTGAGCGGCTTGCACAGGCTGCTCAGGCTCAATGCCTCGACTTTGCCGCCGGTAAACCCGGTTACCGTGCGCGGCTCGTAGTCTACGTTGTGTTCAATCAGCGCGATTTCGGCCGATTTCGGGTCGTCACAAAAGAGTTGAATGTAAATATCAGACAGCCGCGTGGCCGTGCCATGCCACACCGCGCCCGCCAAATGCGGCCTGAAACCCGCCATGCGCTGCATCCAGCTAAGGGCCAGCTCCCGCAGGGCTGCCAACTCAGCAGGCTGGGTGTCTGCACAAAAGACGGCGATGTATTCAATCACTGCGTCTTCAATCTCAGCGTTGTCAGGCAGCTCGGCCCGCGCAGGCAGGCCCATTTGCTTGACAGCACGCCGCTTGGCCGGGCCGTATTCAAGGCCTTCTTCAACCACCAGGGCAGCGGCAACGGCAG
>JBBRDA010000114.1:0-9292 GCA_038204335.1 Burkholderiales bacterium | reverse complement strand
GGCTGAGGCACTTGGCGTTGAAATCTTCCCGGGCTTTGCGGCGGCTGAGGTGCTCTACAACGACGACGGTTCGGTCAAAGGTGTCGCAACGGGCAATCTGGGTATCGGCAAAGACGGTGTGCCGATGGACAGCTTTCAGCTTGGTATGGAACTGCACGCCAAATACACGATTTTTGCCGAGGGCTCGCGTGGCCACCTTGGCAAAAATCTGATTTCAAAGTACAAACTCGACGCCGACAAAGACCCGCAAACCTACGCGATTGGCATCAAGGAACTGTGGGAAATTGACCCCGCAAAAGCAAAGCCGGGTCATGTCGTGCATTCGCTCGGCTGGCCGATGGACGCCAGCACTTACGGCGGCGGCTTTTTGTACCACCTGGAGGGCAACAAAGTCACCCTGGGCTTTATCACCGGGCTGGAATACAGCAACCCGTGGCTCAGCCCGTTTGAAGAAATGCAGCGCTGGAAAACCCACCCTGCTATTCGCCAGTACCTTGAAGGCGGCAAACGCATCAGCTACGGTGCACGCGCTATCACTTGCGGCGGCTTGAACAGCCTTCCCAAGACGGTTTTCCCGGGTGGCGCATTGGTCGGTTGCGACGCAGGATTTTTGAACTTCGCCCGGATCAAAGGCAGCCACGCTGCTATCAAAACCGGCATGTTGGCCGCCGATGCAGCGTATGCCGCTGTCTCCAGCGGGCGGCAGCATGATGAGTTGACGGCCTACCCAGAGGCGTTTGAAAAGAGCTGGCTCAAAGAAGAGCTCGATGCATCGCGCAACACCAAGCAGTGGATGAAAAAGGGCTTGTACTTGAGCAGCATCATGAACGGCATTGAGCTGTGGCTGCTGCCAAAGCTGGGCTTTAAGTCGCCGCCCTGGACGATTCACTCCACCGTGCCAGACCACGCCAAACTCAAGCCTGCCAAAGACTGCCCGCAAATCAGCTACCCCAAGCCTGACGGAAAAATCACCTTTGACAAGCTCTCCAGTGTCTTCATCAGCAACACCAACCATGAAGAGCAGCAGCCCGCGCATTTGACGCTCAAAGATGCCAGCGTTCCCGTCAATATCAACTTAGCGACCTATGCTGGCCCCGAGGCGCGTTACTGCCCGGCGGGTGTATACGAGTACGTTAAAAACCCGGACAATACAGACCGTCTGCAAATCAACGCGCAAAACTGTGTGCACTGCAAAACCTGCGACATCAAAGATCCGACGCAAAATATTGTGTGGGTCACGCCGGAAGGCGGCGGCGGACCGAATTACGCCGGGATGTAAGTCGTACAAATTCGCTGTGACCCGCTTTGCTCTGTCAGCTATGAACACATCCAGAAGCGAAACTATCGATTAACTGAAAGTTTTTTGTGAGTATGGCTGGCTTGTATCAACGCAAATGGCTTTTCATACGCCTGCCAATTTTTGGGCTGGCGGTGCTCGTGGCGACCTGGCTCTGGGTCTTTGTCTACCCTATTCCTGCAAGCAAAATCACCATTACCACCGGTGGCGCGGACGGTGCCTACTACCGGTACGCGCAGCGCTATGCGGAGCTGTTAGCCGCCTATGGCGTCACGCTTGAGGTTCAGACCTCCGCCGGGTCGCAGCAAAACCTTGAACGCCTCAGACAAGCATCTGAGCCTGCTGACCTGGCTTTAATGCAGGGCGGTTTCGGTTACCTAGGCGCTTCACTGGAACGACGTGACAAGAGCCGCATCGAAACCCTGACCAATGTAGACATAGAAGCAGTCTGGCTCTTCACCCGCAACCGTGAAATTGACAGCCTTCAGCAACTGCAAGGACTGCGCGTAGCCGTAGGGCCCGAAGGCAGTGGCGCGCGCAAGGTTGCCCTGAAGCTCTTGGAGCAAGCGCGTATCAGCTCCAAGGAAATGACGCAGTCCGCATTGACGGGAAGCCAGGCCGCTACGGCTATACGGCTAGGCAGTCTGGATGCCGTTTTCATGGTGACTACGCCCGACTCCCCAGCTTTGCAAAACATGCTCAGCGTCCCTGGTATCCACGTTGCAGGCCTGCGAAAGTCGGCCGCCATCACCGAACGAAATCCCTATCTTGAATCGCGATTACTTGGCCAGGGCACCCTGGACACCAACCTGCCGCCGCGCGACATCAGCATGCTGACAACATCGGCAAGCCTGGTAGCCCGCGACACACTGCACCCCGCCCTCAAACGCCTGGCCTTGATGGCGGCCGCCGAAACACACGTCGCAGGGGGTCTGTTCCATCAAGCGGGCGAATTTCCGTCACTAAGACGAATCGATTTTCCAATCTCTCCCGAATCCAGGACAACGTTGGCCAACGGGCTGCCCTGGATCGAGAAGACCTTGCCATTTTGGTGGGCCCAGGTCGTTGAACGGGGTTTGTTGATCGCATTGCCAGTGGCGCTGTTGGCCTACCTGCTGATGCGCCTGATTCCCGCTTACCTGCGTTGGGCGCTGGAGAGTCGGGTGAACCGCTGGTACGGCGAACTTAAATTTATCGAGAATGATTTGAGCGAGCAGGCGCTCTCTGGACTGGACCTCACGCGCTTTTTGATGCGGCTGAATGATATTGACAAGGCCCTGCTGGCTTTTTCTTGTCCCAAAGACCTGATGAAGCATTGCTACATGTTGCACCAGCATATTGACTTCGTGCGCCAACGGCTCTACAGGATGAGGGGCCGATGAAATTTCTGATCCTTTACCGCCGACGCTGGTGGCTGTTTTATTTGCCAGTCATGGTGTGTGCCTCGGCTGTGTTATGGGCGGCAGGCACGCAGTGGCTGGTTCTGCCGCCCGACAAAGTGGTGATCGCCGCAGGTGCACCCACGGGAAGCTACTCTCGTCAGGCGCAACGCTACGCCGAACACCTCGAGCGAAATGGAATCGATGTAGAGATTGTTTATGCTGAGTTTGAAAAGGGCTCGCTTGACAGGCTAAGTAATCCGCAAGACGCCTCCAGTGTCGGATTTGCACCCGGAATATACGCGCCTACAGTGCAGGGCATACAGGCTCTTGCCGTGATTGCTCAAGAGCCCTTGTGGATTTTTACCAGCCTCAATGGACCAGCCGCGCTGGGGCAAGCCAAGGGTTTGCGCATTGCCGCAGGACATGTCAATGGGGCATCCTATCTGGCCGCAAGCCAAGTACTGGCCCATGCCGGCATTCGTGTTGCGGATGTGCGTTTTGAGACCCTCTCGGACAACGCAGCCACAGACGCGCTAGCTGATGGCAAGGTGGACATGGTTTTTCAAATAGCTGGCGACGACTCGCAGGCGATACAACTGCTGACTCGCATGGGGGGCATTCAGTTGCTGGGCGTTGAGCAGGGTGCAGCCCTAGAAATTCAGAACAGGTACCTCAAAACCCTTTTGCTGCCGCAGGGGTCCATTGAGTTGCGCGGCGACATACCGCCAAAGGACCTGACCATGATGAGCCTGCAAACCCATTTGCTGGTTCGTCCAAACCTTCACCCGGCCTTACAGCGTGCATTGCTGGACGCGGCACTTGAAGTTAACGAATCTCCGAGCTTTTTGCACCACCAAGGTCAATTCCCCAAGCTTCGCGGCACCGATTTCCCATTGACGAATACTGCCAAAGCCTACAGTCTTGGCGACCGCCCCTGGATGGAAACCCTCTTGCCTTATGGCAAGGCACAAGTGGCGCAGTTGCTGACGTTTGCGGTGATCCCCACTGTTGCGCTGGCGTTGATGATCTTTGCCTGGATTCCCAAACTCTTTGACTGGCGCGTACGCGCGGCCCTGAATCATTTTTATGGTGAACTCAAGTTTATTGAAAGCGAGATGGAAGCCATCGCCAGCAACGACCCGATGGCGCTTCGCGGCCTTCTTGAACGCATTGACGCGATTGAACGAAGAGTCATTGAAATGGACTTGCCCAAAGAATACTTCGAACGTTGGTATACCCTCAGGGAACACCTGAGCGCAGCACAAGAGCGACTGCTCAAATTGCGTTCACGTTGAACCCTTTGTCAAAACTTATCTGTCGTCACAATTTTTAGTAAAGCAGAATCTTCATGCATATTGTCATCACCGGCGGCGCCGGATTTCTTGGCGCGCGACTGGCCAGAACCCTGCTGGCCCAGGGTCAATTGGCGCTTGCAGGTGCCGCACCGCAAAGCATCCAAAGCATCACACTGGTTGACCGAGTTGCAGCACCGGCTGATTTGGCCGCAGACAGTCGGATTCGATCTCTGGTCGGCGACTTAAACCAGCTTTTAGAAGTAAAAACGGCTGCAAGCCAATTAATATGGGCGCAAGCAGCTATTGTTTTTCATCTCGCTGCCGCCGTCAGCGGTGAATGCGAAGCTGATTTTGATCTGGGCATGCGCAGCAACATTGACGCAACCCGCGCGCTGCTGGAGGTGTGCCGCGCCACGGGTAACGGCCCCACCTTCGTGTTTGCCAGCTCACTGGCGGTGTTTGGCAATTCTGCCGCGCAGCCGCTTCCCGCAGTCATCGACGACCGTACCCTGCCCACACCGCAAAACAGTTACGGCATACAAAAATTCATCGGCGAGCAGCTGGTCGCTGACTACGGCCGCAAAGGATTTATCCGCGCCCGCAATGTGCGGCTGATGACGGTGAGCGTGCGGCCCGGTAAACCCAATGGGGCAGCGTCCAGCTTTTTAAGCGGCATGATTCGTGAGCCGCTGGCTGGCATGCGTGCCGTATGCCCTGTGCCCCAAGACACTGCTGTGGCACTGAGTTCACCGGCCCGCACAATTGCCGGGCTGATATGCGCTGTACAGGCCAGCGATGCGGCGTGGGGGCCGCGAACCGCCATGAACCTGCCAGCTATCACAACAAACGTTGGTGCCATGGCCTTGGCACTTGAAAAACTAGGCGGCAAGGCTGCAGCAGACTTGATTGACTGGATGCCCGACTCGGCGATTGCCAACATTGTGACCAGTTGGCCGTCGGTGATTGATGCAGCACGCGCGCGAGCGCTTGGGTTACAGCCCGACCCTGACTTTGAGAGCATCGTGGCCGATTACATACGCGACGAGATGAGCGAAAACCCGCACACCTGATCAGCCACTTAGCGGCAATAATAAGTTAGCACATCAGTTTTGGCTCGCAAGCTGAAACTCAAAAATCAACAACCCACTGGAGACACCTATGAAACTTTCAAAACTGGCTATTGGCCTGGGCCTAGCACTTGGCTTCGTCGCTTTTTCGGGAACGGCGAACGCACAAACCACCATGCGTATCAGCATTTCAGTCGCGCAAAATTCACACCAAGGCATCGCTATTGACACCTTCGCCAAAGAAGTTGAACGCCGTACCGCGGGTCGCTATAAGGTACAAACTTTTTACGCAGGCGCGCTGGGTGGCGAGCGCGAATCGATTGAAGCCGTGCAGCTTGGCACACAAGAACTGGCCTTTTCGTCAACCGGCCCCATTCCCAACTTTGTGCCTGAAACCAAAATCCTGGATGTGCCGTTTTTGTTCCGCGACAAGCCCCATGCACGGGCTGTTCTGGACGGCCCAATTGGCCAGGAGATGCTGACCAAGTTTGACGCCAAAGGCTTCAAGGCATTGGCCTGGGCTGAAAACGGTTTCCGCCACATGACCAACAGCAAGCGCGACGTGAAAGCCCCTGAAGACTTGAAGGGCCTGAAAATGCGCACAATGGAAAACCCAGTGCACATTGCCGCCTACAAAGGCCTGGGCATCGTGACCACGCCGATGGCCTTCCCTGAAGTATTCACGGCGCTGCAACAGGGCACGGTTGATGGCCAGGAAAACCCGTTGTCAGTCATCATGTCAGCCAAGTTTGACCAGGTGCAAAAACACCTGAGCCTAACGGGTCACGTGTATTCACCCGCTATCTTTGTGATGAACAAGGGCGCGTTTGACAAGCTGACCGCTGCCGACAAGCAAGCCTTCATTGATTCAGCCAAAGAGGGCGCCAAAGCCAACCGCGCGCGGGTCGACGCGGACGACGCAACCGGTGTGACCGAGCTGCGCGCCAAAGGCATGACCGTGATTGACAACGTTGACAAATCAAAATTTGTGACCATGCTGGCACCCGTCAATGCAGGTTTTGAAAAGGACTTTGGCAAAGCCAACTTAGACGCGATTCGCGCGGTCAAGTAATAAGCAAAAATTTGCTACTTTTTTAGTAGCTGCCCGCACCCATATTAATTGGGTTTGCGGGCTTTTTTGATGCTTAAAACAGATAGAAACTAATGAAGCAGACATTCCTCAACTTCGAACACCGAACCACGCAGTTCTCCATGTGGGTAGCCTGTGCCATGCTGGTCATTGCATCGTCCCTGGGCATGTTCCAGATCATCACCCGCTTCGTGCTGGAGCAACCTGCCGAGTGGTCAGAGATATTGATTCGCCTGAGCTTGATCTGGATGGTGTTTATGGGTATCCCGATGGCTTTCAGGCAGGGGGCGATGGTCAGCGTTGACGTACTTTACCGATGGAGCTCGCCCAAAATAAGACGTCTGCTCGACGCTGCGGTCTGTATTGCGACACTGACACTGATTTGCATCATCATTTGGTGGGGCTGGGACTACTCGCTGCGGGGACGGGTGCAGTCTATGGCGGGGCTGGAATCTATCTCCATGTTTTGGGGTTATGTCGCCATGCCCGTTGGTGCTATGTTCAGCGTGCTGGCCATCGTGGGCAACTATCTGGATCCGCAACGTAATGAGTTGGAGACTGCACAATGAGCATTGTTATGGTTTGCACCATGGTGCTGTGTTTTGCACTGACGGTTTCTGTTGCTGTGTCTATCGGTCTGGCGTCGATTTTGGGCATTCAGGCATCGAACGCCAACATGCTGATTTCTGTGAAGGAAATGTTTTCTTCGATCAATAAGTTTCCATTGGCAGCGATTCCGTTTTTTATACTCGCCGGCAACCTCATGGAAACCGGCGGTATATCGCGCCGCTTGGTTGAATTTGCCAAATCTATCGTGGGCGGTGTGCAGGGCGGCTTGCCGATGACGTGTGTACTGACCTGCATGATTTTTGCTGCGGTGTCGGGTTCATCAGTGGCCACCACTTTTGCCGTCGGCGCGATTTTGATACCTGCGCTCATCAAGCACCACTACCCGGTCGGCTACGCCGCGGCATTGCAGGCCACCAGCGCCGAGCTGGGGGTCATCATCCCCCCGTCCATTCCGCTCATTTTGTATGGCGTGAGCGCCGAAGTCTCGATTGGCGAGCTGTTCATTGCCGGCTTTGGGCCCGGTTTGTTCATTGGCCTGACGTTGATGCTGTTCGTACACCTGTACTGCCGCTGGAAGGGCTGGGGCAAAAACGATGGCGATGGCCGTTTATCTTTTGGCAAGGCGACGTGGCAAGCGGGCTGGGCGCTGCTCATGCCTGTCATCATCTTGGGCGGCATCTACGGCGGTATCTTTACGCCGACTGAAGCATCCGCTGTCGCAGTGTTTTACGCGCTGGTCGTGGGTGTGGTGATTTACCGCGAAATCAAATTACAGGATTTGATGGTTATCTTGCGTAAGTCGGTGCTGTCGAGCGCCGTGGTGATGTTCATCATCGCGAATGCAGGTTTGTTTGCATTTTTGATCACAAGAGCTGGCGTGCCAGATGAGATCGGCCGCTACCTAGTTGCAACGCTGCAGTCACCGATGCTGTTTTTACTGGGTATCAACGCAGCGCTTTTTGTCATTGGCATGTTCATCGAAACCAGCGCTGCCATCATTGTGCTGGCACCCATCTTGGCCCCGGTCGCGATGCACTTTGGCATTGACCCGGTTCATTTTGGCTTGATCATGGTGGTCAACTTGGCGCTGGGCATGATAACGCCGCCATTTGGCGTGAATTTGTTTGCTGCGTGTACCGTGGCAAAAATCTCACTCGACCGGATCATCCCGTATCTAGTACCTTTTGTGCTGGTGATTATTGGCTGCCTGATGGTGGTGACGTACGTGCCACAGCTTTCGTTATTTCTGCGTGATTTGGTTTACGCAAAATAACTTTGAGTTAAACTGGATTCGCCAGGAGAGAGTTCTCGAAGTTTGTGAAAAGAGAGCCGCCGAAGGCGCAAGTGTCACCCTTAATGGTGCATTGAACGCTCAGGCAAAAGGACTGGCAACCGCTTCTCATGCACTGCATTGGAGGCGTTCCCTACTGGAGAGAGGTTGCAACTGCAACCCACCGAAGGAGCAAACCCGCATCGCCGGGTGAATCTCTCAGGTAACCGGGACAGCAGGGGCAGAGCGTGGTTTTAAACCACGTTACCTATTTGCCCCCGGAGAATGCCCTTGTCATCTGCTATCGATCAACTGCTTCAAACACCGCTGCACGACTTGCACGCAGAACTTGGCGCGCGCATGGTGCCGTTTGCTGGCTACAGCATGCCGGTGCAATACCCGGCAGGCCTGATGGCCGAGCACCTGCACACCCGCACCGCCGCAGGGCTTTTTGATGTGTCGCACATGGGGCAATTACGGCTTGAAGGCCTTGGCGCAGCCGCCGCTTTCGAAAGCCTGATGCCAGTTGATGTGATGGACTTGCCTGTCGGCAAGCAGCGTTATGGCTTGCTGCTCAATGATGCAGGCGGCATCATGGACGACCTGATGTTTTTCAACACGGGCGCTGCGATTTTCATCATCGTCAACGGCGCTTGCAAGGCGGTTGACATCGCCCACATTCAGCAAAAAATCGGTTCTGCCTGCAACGTCACTCCGATGCCAGAGATGGCGCTGCTCGCCCTGCAAGGCCCGCAAGCCGTCACGGCCCTGAGCCGCCTTGCGCCTGGAGTTGAGAAACTGGTGTTTATGACCGGTGGCCGCTTTGACGTGGCGGGCTGTGACTGCTTTTTAACTCGCAGCGGCTACACCGGTGAAGATGGCTTTGAAATTTCAGTGCATGCCGACCAAGCTGACAAGCTGGCGCGCGCGTTGTTGGCGCAGCCCGAAGTCAAACCCGTTGGCTTGGGGGCACGTAATTCGTTACGGCTAGAAGCCGGCCTGTGCCTGTACGGCAATGACATCGACATCACGACAACACCCATTGAAGCCAACCTGAACTGGGCGATTCAAAAGGTGCGGCGAGCCGGCGGCGCACGGGCTGGCGGCTTTCCGGGTGCTGAAAAGACATTGGCGCAGCTGGGCGACCCAAATACCTTGACCCGCAAACGCGTGGGCCTGCTGGCGCTTGAACGCATACCGGTGCGGGACCACACTGCCCTGCACGCGTTGACAGGCGAGCTGATCGGTGAAGTCACCAGCGGCCTGCTCGGCCCCAGCATCAACCAGCCGGTTGCCATGGGCTATGTTGGCCCTGAATTTG
>JBBRDA010000113.1:0-9386 GCA_038204335.1 Burkholderiales bacterium | reverse complement strand
GCTTGGTGTCGTCATAGTAGTGACCGGTTTCAGGGTCAACCCCACGCACTGCGCCAATCATTTCGCTCGCAAACAGAATGTTTTTGACCGGGATCACCTTGGTCAGCAGGTCAATGCCGGGCTGGTGATAAACGCAGGTGTCAAAAAAGATGTTGTTGAGCAGATGATCTTGCAGCAGCGGTTTTTTCAACTCTTGCGCCAGACCGCGAAAACGCCCCCAGTGGTAAGGAACCGCACCACCGCCGTGCGGGATCAAAAACTTGAGCGTGGGGAAGTCCTTGAACAAGTCGCTGGTCAGGCACTGCATGAAAGCCGTGGTGTCAGCATTCAAATAATGCGCGCCAGTGGTGTGAAAGCAGGCATTGCAACTGGTGGACACATGAATCATGGCCGGAATGTCGTACTCGACCATCTTCTCGTAAATTGGATACCAGTGTTTGTCTGACAGGGGCGGTGACGTCCAGTGGCCACCGGATGGGTCAGGATTCAAATTGATACCGACGTTGCCGTATTGCTCGACACATTTGACCAGTTCGGGAATACAAGTTTTCGGATCAACCCCCGGGCTTTGCGGCAACATGGCCACGGGTACGAAATGATCCGGAAAGAGCTGGCTGACGCGATAGCAAAGCTCATTGCAAATGGCTGCCCAAGTCGACGACACATTGAAGTCGCCTATGTGGTGCGCCATAAAGCTTGCACGTGGGCTAAACAGCGTCAGGTCACTGCCTCGTTCGCGCATCAGGCGCAGTTGATTCTGTTCAATCGTTTCGCGCAATTCGTCATCGCTGATTTTCAGTTCGCTGACGTTGGGCGTGCTCGTCGGGTCTTTGATGCCAGCAATTTGACGATTGCGCCAAGTCTCCAACGCTTTCGGTGCAGTGGTGTAGTGGCCGTGACAGTCGATGATCAAGGGATTCTGAATGCTCATACGTTGTTTCTAGGTGGTCAAAAATGGCAAAGGTTGCATGCCGTGGTGCATTTTGATCTCTGCGACCTCATCTGAAGCCATATACGCCAGCAACTCTGTCATCTCTTCAGGTTGTTTCGACGCCAGGCAAAGCGCTGCTGAAAATATAGTGCTGATAGCAACCGCCTCTGGCAGCACCCCCACCACAGTGATGCCGTCAAGATGCATCAACTCGCTGAGCTGCTGAAAGCCCAGCGCCACCTCTCCCCGCGCCACCAATGCACCTACAGGCACCCCGGGCGGGGCTTGGACGATGCGAGATTGCAGGGCGTTAGTCAATCCCCAACGCTCGAAAAGTTTGACCAACGCTACGCCGCTGGGCCCGGTTGAATAGCCAATGCTAGGCGCCGCTTCAACGGCGCTGCGCAGTGCAGCTTCGCTACGGATGTCAGGCGCAGGCGCACCTGACTTGATCGCCAATGCAACGCTTGAATTCACCAGCTCAACGGGGCTACCAGCCACCACCGTGCCACCAGCGATCAGTTTGTAAATCGCGTCACACGCCAGCACCACGCCGTCAAAGGCCTCGCCAGCCTGTACACGTTTGGCGGCATCGACGCCGCCAACCGACTCAATGGAGACTTCAACCCCTGACCTGACCCGCCACTGCGCCGCCAGATCGGCGAGTAGTTGCCGGGTAGCCATAGAACCAATCAGTTTTAACATGCTGCAATTTTGCTCTGCAAAGCCCTGGATTCAAAGCGCGCTAGCCTCCTAACAGATAGAACAAAAACGTATAGCCGGCGACGCACTATGCCAATATATTTATGCGCGGATTTAATGCAAATCGAATACTTTGTTCGAGAGGCCTAGTCGGGCAGTTTGACCTGTGCATCGATTGCGCTCGACATTGCCCAGCCCGTGCGTCAAGCGCAAACTGATGGTGGTGCACAAGGTGCAAATGCCCCTCACCGAAAATAGAAAACGCGATTGCGGTTGTGCAAACGGTACTTGCCGCGGCCATGAAACGACACTTATGCATCGCATGCCGCCGATAACCATTTCTTGCGCTGACGATACACAGCCACGCTAACCCATGCTTTAGCTCTAGCTGATATAACAAAACTATTCTGGCGCTCTGACCACATATACGGAGACACTTTCCATTCCACCACAAGGAACAAAAAAATGAGGCTGCTCAATAAAATCTGCTGGGGCTTTTGTGCAGGGCTACTTTCGTTCACCACATCGTGCTTTGCGCAAACACCTGCCCAAAAACCAGAACTGCTTTGGCTGGGACAGTCGGCTTTCCGCCTGACCACAGCCAGCGGCAAGGTCATCATGATCGACCCGTGGCTACGCCTCAACCCAATTACACCCGTTTACTACAAGACGCTTGAGAATCTGGGCAAGGTAGACCTGATTCTGGTCACGCACGGCCACTTTGATCACATCGCCGACGCCCCTGCCCTGGCTCTGATGCACAAAGCTCGCGTTTATGCGCCAGGAGATCTGAACCAGACTCTTACGGTGCTCAATGTGTTACCGCCAGAGCTTGCTCCGCGTATGAACAAGGGCGGCAGCATCACACCTTTTACAGATGCGCCAAGGATCAAAATTACTGCCGTCAGGGCAGAGCATTCCTCAGTCTACGTATGGCGCAATCCAGCTACCGTCAAAGATGAAACTCACGTCGGCGGCGAACCCGTGGGTTTCATCATTGAACTTGAAGACGGCATGAAAATCTGGCACATGGGCGATACCGGTCTTTTCAGTGACATGAAGTTCATTGCCGACTACTACAAGCCCAGTGTGGTGCTGGCTCCAATTGGTGGCAACTTCACCATGGACCCAGTCGATGCGGCCTACGCCATGCGTGAACTGATCAAGCCGCGTTATGCCATCGCCATGCACTATGGTACGAACCCGCTGGGCAAAGGCACTGCAGAACAATTCATCGCGGCGATGGGTAATTCCAGCGTCAAGATCATTGCACTCAAGCCAGGTGACAAAACCAATCTTGAAGATTGAAGGCGGCAGACATACTTATGAAGCCAGTAACTACCCAAATCATTCTCGGTTTCAGCCTTGCGGTCGCTGGCTTGGTCCACGCGCAGACCTACCCGACTCGGCCCATCCGCATGGTGGTGCCGTTCACCCCAGGGGGAACCACTGACATTCTGGCGCGCGCCATCGGCCAGAAGCTCAACGAAGCCTGGGGACAGCCCGTAGTAATTGAAAACGTCCCGGGCGCTGGTGGCTCAGTAGGTGCAGACAAAGTGGCTAAATCTAGCGCGGATGGATACACCCTCCTAATGGGCCATATTGGCACTTTGGCAGTCAACCCATCGCTCTACCCCAACCTGCCCTACGACCCGGTGAAAAGTTTTGCGCCAGTGGCTTGGGTCGCCAGCGTGCCCAATGTGCTGGTGGTGCATCCCTCAGTACCCGCCAAAAACGTTAAAGAACTGGTGGCCTTGGCTAAATCTAGGCCCGGTCAGTTGAACTATGGCTCAGGCGGCAACGGTAGCGCAGCCAATCTGGCGACAGAGTATTTCAAGGTACGTACCGAGACCTCCATGGTGCACATTCCCTACCGCGGCACTGGACCAGCGGTCACTGACTTGATCGGTGGGCAGATTCAAGTGCTCTTTACTGGCGCACCCGCAGTCATCGGACAAATCAAGAATGGGCAACTGCGGGCATTGGCAGTGTCAAGCCCGAAACGGGTAGACGCGCTGCCGGATCTACCGACAGTTGCTGAAGCTGGCTACAGAGACTTTGAGGCCGACCAGTGGTACGGCGTTGTTGCCCCTGCGGGCACGCCACCCGATATCGTGGCCAAGCTCAATGCACAGATCAATGCAGCACTGAATTCCCCGGAACTCAAAACACGGCTCAGGAACGAAGGTGCGATTGCAAGACCCGGAACGCCGCAGGAGTTTGGTCAACTGATAGTGCGAGAAATAGTCCGCTGGAAGCCAGTCATTGCCTCCGGTCGCGTTAAGTCAGATTAAGCCGCCCGGGCTTTCAACAAGGCGTCAGCATAGGTTTGCCAGTTGGCTCCGTCAGCCAAATCGGTAAAGACGCCGACCTTCGCTTTGTCGGCCACCCACTGCTGCTTCTCGGCTATTGCCGCAGCCATGATTGAAGTGAAGCCTGACTCAGTCACGGTGTTGGCTGATTCGCGCATTTCTTCAGCGCGGCGCTGCCCATGCTTGACCACGCGGCTGAAAAAATAAGTAGCAGTTTGCTCCCAATCAATCGACGGAAAGGTCTCGGCCAGAGTCGGAAGTACATGGTCTTCGACCCCGTAGGCGCGCGCGGTGGTAAAGCTCTCAATGACCAACGCCTCCAAGCCTTTGATCATCACACTGCGGCACATTTTGATGGCAGAGGCAATGCCGATATCCGCTGAAACCGCTCTGGCATCCATGCCCATGGTGCTGAGCCAAAGTGCCATTTTCTCTGATTGTGCGCCGCCTAAAAGCATCGGAACCCGGATGCCGTAGGGCGGCACCGAGGTCATCACGCCCGCTTCTACATAATGTGCACCTGTTACCTCAATCAAAGCCGCTGCCTTTTGCTTGGTGCCGGGCGACGCTGAATTCAGGTCTAGAAACACCATGCCCGGACGCATGTGCGTTGCCGCGGCTTCTGCCACGGCCAGGGTGTTAGACGCAGTGACTGCAGACATGACGAGATCAGAAGTCGCGCACAAGGACTGTATCGAATCAGCGACCGCGACGCCAGACCTTAAAGCAGCAGAAGCAGTACCGGTCTCGTTCACTGGAAACTTGATATCCCACGCGCTCACCCTATCAAAGTGCGGCAGCAAACCGGTTGCGAATATGCGTCCTACTTCGCCAAAACCCACCAGCCCCAGTCGCTTCAGATGCATGGCCACCTTACATCTTTGGCACACCGGCCTTGTTAATAACATCGGTCCAGCGTTTGATGTCATTTTGTAAAAGGGTGCCGAGCTGTTCGGGGGTGGAGCCTTTAGCCTGTAAGTTGAGGTCAAACAACTTCTTTTTTACGTCAGGGGAGTTCACTGCGGCCAGTACTTCACGATTCAGGCGGGCAATGACATCTTTGGGTGTTTTGGCCGGTGCGGCCAGCGCGTTCCAGGACAACACCTCAAAGTCTCGTACACCGCTTTGCATGAGGGTAGGTACATCTGGCAGTTGCTCGGCACGGGTGTCGCCCATGACGGCTAGAACGCGCACGGCTTTGGACTGCACCTGGCTCATCATCGGACCCAAAATTTCGATGGCGATGTCGACCTGATTGCCGCGCAGGGCCGTGGTGACCGCGGGCGTACCGTTAAAAGGCACAACAGTGAAATTAAGTCCTGTGCGTGTGCGAAACAATTCAGCGGCCAGATTTTGAGTGCTACCAATATTGATAGTGCCGACATTGAGCTTGCCAGGGTTGGCTTTGGCATAGGCCAGAAGTTCGACCATAGACTTGTAGGGCGCATCAGCCGCAGTAAGGATGGCGATGTCAAAGTAACCCAAAGTGGATATTGGTGCAAAGTCGCGCACTGCATCAAATGGCAGAGATTTAAACAGTCCCGCGCTTACCGCAGTGCCGTTGGACATCAACAGCAGGGTGTGTCCATCAGGCTCGGCCTTGGACACGGCCTCGCCTGCCACCACACCACCAGCACCAGGTTTGTTGTCAATGACCACGCTCTGGCCCAATGCCTCTGACATTTTTTGCGCCACCGTGCGCGCAGTCAAATCGGCCACGCCACCGGCACCGAACGGCACCACGATGCGGATAGGTTTGGTAGGAAAAGTTTGCGCTGCAACAGGATTGCAAAGTAACGCCGAGACGCTGGCAACCAGAGCCACCACACGCGTGATTTTTTGAAACAGATTTCTCATACGATTTATGCCTCTAGACTTAATGGAATATTCCTAACCAACTACAAAAAACAGAGCACTTTATTGCCTTGAGCCGGAGCCTCGACTGTGCGCAGCTAAAGCTAACAACTTGTCCAACAGCTCGGGTTGCTCGCGCAGGCCCTGCGCTGCGCCGCCTCCTGCCGATATATGCAAATGCCTAAAACGAACTGCCAATGTTCTGACAGTACCTGGCGTTTCGCCATAGATGAGATTAGTCTTAGAAGGCAGTAATTTTGCTCCGCAAAGCTCAGCAGTGGAACAACAAAGCCCCGCTAACAGTTAGAACAAATACGTATAGCCGGAGAGACACTATGCCAATATAGTTAACCATGGATTTAAAGCAGCTGGAATACTTTGTGCGCGTAGCCGAGTTGGGCAGCTTCACCCGTGCATCGATTGCACTGGACATTGCCCAACCCGCGCTTAGCCGCCAGATACGCCTGCTTGAAGTTGAGCTGCGGCAAAATCTGCTGACTCGTAATGGGCGGGGTGCATTGCCCACTGAGGCGGGAAACCTGTTGCTCAAACACGGGCGTGGCATTTTGCATCAGGTTGAGCTGGCACGTGAAGAGTTGGGCGCAGTTAAAGGCGCGCTTGCCGGGCGCGTATCGATTGGCCTGCCGCCCAGTTTGTCGCGCTTGATCACTGTGCCGTTAACGCGCGCCTTCAAGCAGCAGTTACCGCACGCGCATCTGACGCTGACCGAGGGCTTTTCGGTGCTGATGCTCGAAGGCTTGCGGGTTGGCAATTTGGACATGGCGGTGCTGTATAGCGCCGCACATTCACCTGAAGTTGAACTGACCATGCTGCATACGGAGGAGCTGGTGCTGATATCGAAGTCGAGCGCCGTCCAAAGCGTCAAGCAAAAAACAGCGAAAACACCCAAACAACGCCAGCCCATCAAGCTGTCCGAGGTCGCAGACCTGCCACTGATATTGCCCAGCCGCCCCAATGCGTTTCGCATGTTGATTGAAAGTGAGATGAGCGCAATCGGTAGCAAACCGCGCATAGCACTGGAGGTTGACGGCCTGAATGCGATTTTGAGTCTGGTCAAGGAGGGCCTTGGCCATGCCGTGCTACCTAGCTATACATTAAGCAATTTTGACGATCCTACACAATTCACTCTGCGCAGCATTCGCGGGCCGTGCATCATGAGCGAGCTGATGCTGGTACGCCCAACAAAGCGATCCAGTACCGAGACGCAAAAAATCGCGGCGGAGCTCGTGAAGTCAGTCGTGATGCTGGCCCTGAAGGCTTACCCCTGAGCAAGGGCTGCACATCAGGGCAGAATTGCGTTTTGGCAGAACTTTAAAAGAACCAAATCACAATGAATGGAACTAAATTCGGTCTGGCGGGCGTTATCGGTTGGCCAGTGGCGCATTCCCGCTCGCCTCTGATCCATAACTACTGGCTGCAAAAGTATGACCTCGCGGGCAGCTATGTGCAGCTTGAAGTCCAGCCAGGGCAACTTGCAACAGCTTTATCTGGGCTGTCTGCGCTAGGGTTTAAGGGATGCAACATCACAATTCCGCACAAGGTCGAGGCCGTCAGCCTAATAGGTGATGTAGATGCAAATGCCAGGCGGGTAGGTGCTGTCAATACTGTGGTGGTACAGCCCGATGGCTCGCTCAAAGGGATGAATACCGATGGCTTCGGCTACATTCAAAGCCTTTTGGATGCGCAGCCGGAGTGGCGGGCAGATGCCGGCCCGGTGGTGGTGATAGGAGCGGGCGGCGCCGCGCGGGCGGTAGTGCTGGCGCTGAGCGACCATGGCGCTAAAGAGATTCGCCTGATCAACCGCACGGTGGACAAAGCGGAAATGATGGCCGCTGAGTTCGGTCCACCCGTCAAAGCCGTGCCTTGGGATCAGCGCCATGCGGCGCTTGAGGGCGCGGCGCTGCTGGTCAATACGACCAGCCAGGGCATGCACGGCAACGCACCCTTGGAGCTTGATTTGACCGCCCTACCGGTCAATGCGCTCGTGTCAGACATCATTTATGTCCCGCTAGAAACGCCTTTGCTGCGAGCTGCCAGGACTCGCGGCAACCCCACAGTGGGCGGCTTGGGCATGCTGCTGAACCAGGCACGCCCAGCATTTGAAGCCTGGTTTGGGGTGTTGCCTGAAATCACGCCTGAACTGCGGCGATTAGTTGAAGCCACGCTCAACTAAACTGTCACTTCACAAAAGCAAGACAGAAAGCACATCATGGGCGCGCAATGGAAAGCAAAAGGTAAAGAGCTGGCAGCCAATGCCAGAGGCCGGGTATTTGGCAAATTGGCCAAAGAGATCATGGTGGCTGCAAGGGGCGGGGCTGACCCAGCTGGCAACGCCCGCCTGAGATTGTTGGTAGAGCAAGCTCGCAAGGTCAGCATGCCCAAAGACACCCTGGACCGCGCGATAAAAAAGGGCTCTGGCACCGGTACTGACGCAGTGCATTTTGAACACGTCATTTACGAGGGCTTTGCACCTCACCGCGTGCCACTGATGGTCGAATGCCTGACCGATAACCTGAACCGAACAGCATCCGAAATGCGGGTGCTGTTTCGCAAAGGGCAGCTGGGCACGTCTGGCTCGGTGTCATGGGACTTTGACCACGTCGGCATGATTGAAGCTGAGCCAACAGCCCCCGGTGCAGATGCCGAAACGGCGGCGATTGAAGCGGGCGCGCAAGACTTTGAGCCCGGTGAAGAAGAAGGCCACACCCTGTTTTTAACGGATGCCACAGACCTTGACCTGGTCAGCCGCGCCCTGCCCGCCCAAGGTTTTACCGTTTTATCTGCCAAACTTGGCTACAAAGCAAAAAATCCATTGGATCCGGCCTCATTGAGCGACTCTGACATGCACGACGTTGAAGCCTTTTTAGCCGCGATAGATAGCAACGATGATGTGCAAAACGTGTATGCAGGGCTGGCGAGTTGACGGTATTGCACAATCACCAAAGAGATCTCCATGACCTTGAAAGAAGTATTACTAACTCTTATGCTTGGCGCCTTAGCTGTCAACGCTTGGGCCCAAGATGTAATGACCACCGTACCGAGCCTGAACGTACAGCGCTACATGGGTACCTGGTATGAAGTGGCCAAACTGCCCAATCCATTTCAGAAAAACTGCGTCAGCCACACTGTCGCAAATTATGAGGCGCTACCCGACGGCACGATACGTGTGACCAATCGCTGCACCGAAGCAGACGGCAAGATCAAAGTGGCAGTCGGTGAAGTCCGCCAAATAGGAAACTCAACATCACCTAAGCTGGAGGTGCGTTTTGCACCTGCTTGGCTGTCGTTTCTGCCCTTTGTTTGGGGAAATTACTGGGTGATCGATCTCGACCCCGACTACCAACTTGCAGCCGTCAGCGAGCCGCGCGGGGAATTGTTATGGATATTGTCCAGAACCCCCACACCCAATAACTCGGCCTTTGGGCCACTCCTGGAAAGGCTGGCAAAACGAGGCTTTGACCTGAAGAAAATAGAACCGACGCGACAAGGCAAGCCGTAAGTTCCGCAGGATTGCCCCGAGTTTCATCGCTGTTTCTCAAAGCTGAACACCCCAGGGTCCCGGATCG
>JBBRDA010000112.1:0-9405 GCA_038204335.1 Burkholderiales bacterium | reverse complement strand
AATGCCCTTTTTTAGGCATCATTCTGGCCATTAGCCCAATAAATACGGGCGCAAGCAGCTACTTTTTTAATAGCGCCTATTTTTTGATTATTAACTTTTAACTGATGAATCTATTGCCTGCCAAGCCCGCACATTACCGTGTACGGGGGAGGGCAGACGAAATGAAGAGTCCAGACGTATGAAACACATCATTGCAGTTTTACTCGAGAACGAGCCCGGCGCGCTGTCCCGCGTGGTCGGTTTGTTCTCTGCCCGTGGCTACAACATTGAAAGCCTGACTGTTGCACCGACTGAAGATGCGACGCTGTCGCGCATGACGATTCAAACCAGTGGCTCAGACGACGTGATTGAGCAAATCACCAAACACCTGAACCGCCTGATTGAGGTGGTGAAGGTCGTTGATTTGACCGAAGGCGCGTACACCGAGCGCGAGCTGATGATGGTCAAAGTACGCGCTGTCGGCAAAGAGCGCGAAGAAATGAAGCGTATGGCGGATATTTTTCGCGGGCGCATTATTGATGTGACCGAGAAAAGTTACACCATTGAGCTAACCGGCGACCAGCACAAAAACGACGCATTTCTCGAGGCGATTGACCGCAGCGCGATTCTTGAGACCGTGCGCACCGGTTCGAGCGGCATTGGTCGAGGCGAACGCATTTTGCGCGTCTAGACATTAAGCATTTGAAGTTCCCTGGCTGTTTTATTTTTAGTGATTATTAGGAGAAGAAGATGAAAGTTTATTACGACAAAGACTGCGACCTGAGCCTGATCAAAGGCAAAACTGTGGCCATTATTGGTTACGGCAGCCAGGGCCATGCCCATGCACAAAACTTGAACGACAGCGGCGTGAAAATCGTTGTTGGCCTGCGCAAGGGTGGCGCGTCATGGGACAAGGCTGTTAAAGCTGGTCTGTCCGTGCATGAGGTCAACGACGCTGTCAAAGCCGCCGACGTGGTGATGATTTTGCTGCCGGATGAAGACATCGCTGGCGTCTACAAAAACAATGTCGAGCCGCATGCCAAGCAGGGCGCGTCATTGGTATTTGCTCATGGCTTTAACGTGCATTACAACCAGGTCGTGCCGCGCGCTGACCTAGACGTGTGGATGGTGGCGCCCAAGGCCCCCGGCCACACCGTGCGCAACACCTATACACAAGGTGGCGGCGTGCCGCATCTGGTGGCGATTCATCAAGACAAATCGGGCAAAGCCCGTGACTTGGCCCTGAGCTATGCCATGGCCAACGGTGGCGGCAAGGCCGGCATCATTGAAACCAACTTCAAAGAAGAAACTGAAACCGACTTGTTCGGCGAGCAGGCCGTTCTGTGCGGCGGCGCAGTTGAACTCATCAAAATGGGTTACGAGACATTGGTTGAAGCCGGCTACGCGCCTGAAATGGCTTACTTCGAATGCCTGCACGAGCTCAAACTGATTGTTGATTTGATCTATGAAGGCGGCATTGCCAACATGAACTACTCCATCAGCAACAACGCTGAATACGGCGAGTACGTGACGGGCCCAGAGATCATCAACGAGCAGTCGCGCGCCGCGATGCGCGCCGCTTTGAAGCGCATCCAGACTGGCGAATATGCCAAGATGTTCATTCTGGAAGGTCGCACTGGCTACCCCAGCATGACAGCGCGCCGCCGCTTGACGGCTGAGCATTCGATTGAAAAAGTCGGTGGCCAGTTGCGCGCCATGATGCCTTGGATTGCGAAAAACAAGCTGGTTGACCAAACCAAGAACTAATCTGCCTTTGGGCAGGTTCTTGTCCTGCAAATGTTGACCTACAAGAAGCCGCGCAAATAGCTTGCGCGGCTTTTTGGTTTTTGCGGCACAGTAGTTTGTTATCCTAGCCGTTAGTTACAGGAGTATTTTTATGCATGATGGCGAACATCCCTCGGTCCAAGGCCCGGACGTGGTGGTGCGCAAGCGCCGCAAGGGTATTTACATCCTGCCAAATCTCTTCACTTTGGGAGGCTTGTTTGGAGGGTTTTACGCTGTTGTGATGGCCATGGACGGCCGTTTCGAGAATGCTGCGATTGGTGTTTTCTGCGCCATGGTGCTGGACAGCCTGGACGGCCGCATTGCTCGCATGACCAACACGCAAAGCGCATTTGGCGAGCAAATGGATTCGCTCGCCGATATGGTGTCTTTTGGTGCCGCTCCCGCGCTGATCGTGTACGTCTGGGCACTCAGTAGTTTGGGCCGATGGGGCTGGATAGGCGCTTTCGTTTACTGTGCCTGCGCGGCGCTGCGCTTGGCTCGTTTTAATGTGAATACGTCTGTCGTTGACAAGCGGTTTTTTCAAGGCCTTCCGTCGCCTGCAGCGGCTGCTTTGGTCGCAGGCTTTATCTGGCTGATGACTGATGCGGGCATTGATGGCGAGGATGTGCGCTGGTACGCATTTGCCCTCACGCTGTACTCTGGTTTGACGATGGTGACCAATGTGCCGTTTTACAGCTTTAAAGACGTGCAGATGAAAAAGAGCGTGCCCTTTGCTGTGATTGTGCTGATCGCACTGGGTATCGCTGTGATCAATATTGATCCGCCAACCGTGATGTTTGGCTTGTTCATTATTTACGGCTTTTCAGGCTATGGCGTTTACGCCTGGCGCAAAGCCAAAGGGCAGCAGACCAGTGTGATTTCAACCTCCACGGATGAACCAGACGAACGCGGCCTGCACAAGTAGTGAGCCTGAAACAAGCTGTGATATATTCATCCACATGAAACGAATTTCGCTAGCACTACTGCTATCTGCCAACGGGCGGAGTCGGTAGCGCACGCGTTTACCTAATTCCAACGGCCCGTTTGCTACCAGCAACGGGCCGTTTTTGTTTTGGGTTGCTGGTTTTTGATTTAAATTTTTGCGGAGAATTTCATGGCTGACAAACTCATCATTTTTGACACCACCTTGCGTGACGGCGAACAATCGCCTGGCGCGTCCATGACCCGCGACGAGAAACTGCGCATTGCGCGCCAGTTGGAGCGCCTGAAGGTGGATGTGATTGAAGCTGGTTTTGCCGCCAGCTCAAATGGTGATTTTGAATGCGTCAAAGCGATCGCTGAAGTCATCAAGGACTCCACAATTTGTTCGCTGGCCCGGGCCAACGACCGAGACATCTCACGCGCCGCCGAAGCGTTGAAACCTGCTGCATCGGGTCGCCTGCACTTGTTTTTGGCGACCAGCGCCCTGCACATGGAAAAAAAGCTGCGCATGACGCCCGACGAGGTCTATGAGCAGGCCAAACTCTCTACCCGCTTTGCGCGCAACCTGATGGGCGATATCGAATTCAGCCCGGAAGACGGCTACCGCTCTGACCCAGACTTCTTGTGCCGCGTTCTTGAGGCCGTGATACATGAAGGCGCCACCACCATCAACGTACCCGACACCGTGGGTTACGCCATACCTGAGCTGTACGGCAACTTCATCAAAAACCTGCGTGAGCGTATTCCCAACAGCGACAAAGCCGTGTGGTCCGTGCATTGCCACAATGATCTGGGTATGGCGGTGGCCAACTCGTTGGCAGGCGTGATGATTGGCGGCGCTCGCCAAGTCGAATGCACCATCAACGGCTTGGGCGAGCGGGCTGGCAATTGCAGCCTGGAAGAAATCGTCATGGCGGTTAAAACCCGCAAGGACTATTTCAACCTTGACATGGGCATTGACGCTAAACACATTTTGGCCACCAGCCGCATGGTTAGCCAGACCACGGGCTTTGTGGTGCAGCCCAACAAGGCGGTGGTCGGAGCGAATGCCTTTGCGCATGCCAGCGGTATCCACCAGGACGGCGTGCTCAAGGCGCGCGACACCTACGAGATCATGCGCGCCGAAGACGTGGGCTGGTCAGCCAACAAAATCGTGCTTGGCAAGTTGAGTGGCCGCAACGCCTTCAAGCAGCGCCTGCAGGAGCTGGGCGTGGCGATGCAAAGCGAAGCGGACACCAACAGCGCTTTTGCCCGGTTCAAAGAGCTGGCCGACCGGAAAAGCGAAATTTTTGATGAAGACATCTTGGCACTGGTCAGTGATGAAAGCGTCAACAATGCGACCGAGCAATTTGGCTTTGTGTCGCTGTCGCAGCACAGTGAGACCGGCGAGCGGCCCCAGGCTACTGTCGTGTTTACCGTGCTCGGCCAAGAGGTCAAAGGCCAGTCAGACGGCAACGGTCCGGTCGATGCCTCCCTCAAAGCCATTGAGTCACACGTCAAAAGCGGTGCGGAGATGGTGCTTTACTCGGTCAACGCCATCAGCGGGTCGACTGAAAGCCAGGGAGAAGTAACCGTTCGTTTGCAAAATAGTGGCCGGGTGGTCAACGGCGTAGGCTCAGACCCCGACATTGTGGTGGCCTCCGCCAAAGCTTATTTGAGCGCTTTGAACAAATTGCAAAGTAAAGCTGACCGGGTTGCGGCACAAGGCTGAAATTTCCACGACAGAAAATTATTGTTTAAATTCAATGACTTAAGGAGTTTTCGTATCATTTCGACGATTTAAGTCTGTATCAAGACAGCAATTCATGTCGTTTTTAGGAAAGTCACGCAAGTTTTTGATATTGCGTGACTTTTTCATTTTGTATACACTCCAGCCATGCTTTTTAATGCAACTCCAAGCAAGGCTCATCACAATGCTTAATCAGACGCTGCAGCGCACCCTCAAAATGGTCGGTTTGTTGGCTCTTTTTACCGCTTTGGCCCTGCCAACAGCTGGCGCAACCACCCAAAAGCGCCAAACCGTCAAAAAGCAACAAGTTACCAAAGCAACAGCTTCCAAGAAGGCTGTTACAACTCGCAAGACCGCGCAGTTCGTGTCTGGTACCAAGCGCAAGTCCATCATTCGCGTGGCCGTACCGCCAAAACCGTCTTTCGGTCAGATCGCCGGGCTGCACAGCTCGCACGATGCGCTTGATTTGAAGTCCAGCGTGGCGCTGGTGATTGACCAAGACACGCGCGAAGTACTGTTCCGCAAAAACGACCATGCCGTTTTGCCCATCGCCTCGCTGACCAAGCTCATGACTGGCGTGATCATCAGCGGTGCAAAACTGCCGATGGATGAAATGGTGACCATCACCCAAGACGATGTGGACACCGAAAAAGGCAGCAGCTCGCGCCTGAAGGTGGGTACATCGCTTACCCGCGGTGAAATGCTGCATCTGGCGCTGATGTCCAGCGAAAACCGTGCTGCCAACGCCTTGGGTCGCACCTATCCAGGCGGTTTGGACGTTTTTGTCAGTTTGATGAACGCCAAAGCCAAATTGCTGGGCATGTCAGACACCCGCTATGTCGAGCCAACCGGCCTGTCAAGCCGCAACCAGTCCAGCGCGCAAGATTTGGCCACCTTGGTTGGCGCAGCACATGCCGACCCAGTGCTGCGCGAACTGTCAACCTCAACCGGCTACCAAGTGGCGGTGGGTAACCGCACCCTGCAATACAACAATACCAACCGTTTGATTAAAAACCCCGAGTGGGACATTGGCCTGCAAAAAACTGGCTATATTTCTGAAGCGGGTCAATGCTTGGTGATGCAAACCAAGATTGCCGGTCGCAAGCTGATCATGGTGTTTTTGGATTCTGCTGGCAAACTTAGCCGCCTGGGCGATGCAGAGCGCGTTCGCCGCTGGGTAGAAGCCAACCCTGTCCCTAACCCTGCTGCAAGCCCAATTGCGACAGAGCGCAAGGTCAACATCAGCATGTAGTTTGACTGGGGAAGGGCTACTGGGCGCTATACTAAAAGTAGCTGCTTGCGCCCGTATTTATTGGGCTTCAGCCCAATTTAATGGTATTTTTACCTGAGTTTATAACCCAAAGCTGTTGAAATCTCACTGGCCGTAGCCTGCAGCTTGGGCAGCCAGTGCTCTTCCAGCCGGTCTGCTGGCGCTGAAATCGACAAACCCGCCACCAGTTTGTTTTGGTCGTCATAGATGCCTGCGGCCATGCAGCGCACACCCAGTTCCAGCTCTTCGTTGTCTCGCGCGATGCCGTACTGCCGGGCTTTTGACAATTCGCGCTCCAGTATGGGCAACTGCGTGATCGAGTTGCGCGTTTGGCCCGCCAGGCCGGTGCGGCTGGCATAAGCGCGCAGGCGCTGCGGGTCGTCAAAAGCCAAAAACAGCTTGCCCACCGACGTTAAGTGCAGCGGTGCCCGCCCGCCAATCGCCCGCACCACCTGCATGCCTGAGCGTTCGCTGTAGGCGCGCTCTACATAAATGATTTCGTCGCCCTGGCGCATGCTCAGGTTGACAGGTTGCTGGGTCAGCTTGTGCAGTTCACGCATGGGCCCCAGCGCCGCGTCGCGCACATTGAGCCGCGCCTTGACCATGTTGCCCAGCTCTAGCAGGCGCATACCCAACCGGTAGCTGCCAGCAGCGGGGCGGTCTACAAATCGGCCCGTGGCCAAGTCATTCAATATGCGGTGGGCGGTGGAGGCGTGCAGACCGGATTTTTCGCTGATCTCTTTGAGCGACATGGCCTCCTCGCGGTTGGCCAAGATGTCCAGCAGGCTGAACATGCGCTCAAGCACTTGAACCGTAGGTTTAACAGCTAGGCTGGTTTCAATCTTGGTCATGCGTAAATCTTACGCTATGAAATTGCTTTCCGCTTAGTGGCAACTTACAGCGGCGGCTACTTGGGTTGTGGCACCCATTCGCCGTCTAGTCTGAGCTCGTTCGGTTTGAAGCTTGCCTTGTAGCGCATCTTGGGGCTTTCGGCTATCCAGTAACCCAAGTAAACATAGGGCAGGTTCAACTGGGCGGCCTGTTCAATTTGCCACAACACGCCGTAGTTGCCATAGCTGTTTTTAGTGCCTGCGCCATCGTCTAAATTATCTGGTTCGTAAAACGTATAAACGGCTGAAATACCGTCTTCGAGCACGTCCAGTATCGACACCATCTTGAGCGCGCCCGCCTCGCCATTTGGCAAGCTTTCGCGGAACTCCACCAGCCTTGAATTGACCCGGCTTTGCAATAAAAACTGCGTGTACTGGTCAATGCTGTCGTGGTCCATGCCGCCACCCGCATGGCGGCCATTTTGGTAGCGCAGGTACAGCTCGTAATGCTCTGACATAAAGCACAGCTTGAGCACCCGCGCTTGCAAGTTTTGGTGCTTGGCCTGCGCGCGCCGCTGGCTTTTGTTTGGCGCAAAGGTTTGTACCGGCACCCGCAACGGTACGCAGGCGGTGCAGCCGTCGCAATACGGCCGGTAAGTAAACATGCCACTGCGTCTGAAGCCATTGGCCACCAGATCAGAATAGGCATCGTTGTGTATCAAATGGCTGGGCGTGGCAACTTGGCTCCTAGCCTGCCGGCCCGGCAAGTAGCTGCACGGGTAGGGGGCGGTGGCGTAAAACTGCAAGGTTTGCAGCGGCAGGTCTTTGAGGTGCGTCACGGCGTTTGCGGTGTCCTGTGGGGCCAAAGTTGATCCCAGTATACGGGCTCAAAACGCCAAGCGGGGGCAGGGCGCGTGATGTTGGTCGCCACATACGCGGTAAAGTCAGCACGGCTCATTTCAGTGGCCCCCAGTGATGCCAAATGCTCGGTGTTTTGTTGGCAGTCAATCATCTCAATGCCCTGCGCCCGGCAAAAAGCCACCAACGCACACAGCGCTATTTTGGATGCGTCAGTCACATGCGCAAACATCGACTCGCCAAACACCATGCCGCCCAGATTCACGCCATACAGGCCGCCTACCAGCTCGCCATCCACCCAAGTTTCAACACTGTGCGCGTGGCCAGCAGCGTGCAGCTCGCGGTACGCTGCAATCATTTCCGGCAGTATCCATGTGCCCGGCTGGCCGTCACGCGGTTTGCTGGCGCAAGCCCTGATGACCTCTGCAAACGCGGTGTCAAACCGAACCTCGCAACCCGTGTTGGCAACAAAATGCTGCAAGCTTTTGCGCAGCGACCGGTGCAGCTTGAAGTTTGCGGTGCGCAGCGTCATGCGCGGGTCTGGGCTCCACCACAGTGTGGGCTGCCCCTCGCTGTACCACGGGAAGATGCCCTGTTGATACGCATCGACCAAGGTAGGCACATCCAGCGCACCGCCAGCAGCCAGCAAGCCAGGTGCGGGGTCATGCGGCCCCCAAGCGCGGCTGACAGCCGGAAACGCGTCTCCAGCATCAAGCCAGGGCAGAGAGCGTTGCGGTTTTTTCATAAAAGGGCAAAAAGCACAGTTTAATAGGACGCTATAATGTGAGGCTGTATTCCTCGATAGCTCAGTTGGTAGAGCACCGGACTGTTAATCCGTAGGTCCCTGGTTCGAGCCCAGGTCGAGGAGCCAACAAATTCAAGTTGACGTTCACCCCCTATCAAGCACCCAAGCCGCAAGCTTAGGTGCTTTTTTGTTTTGTAAATCCTAAACACCTAAATGCCCTTAGCCCACGGGCTTGGTGTGCGCTGGTTGTGAATTGCTGGGACATGGTTTATAAATTCGACCATGAACAAATTTAACCAGCAGGCCAGCGTCGCGCCCGCCCAGCCTCACAGACCAGCCCAATGACCGCTACGCTCAAGGCTCAGCCGCTGACAGCGAGCGCATTTGCACCTTTTGGCGACGTCCTTGTTGCCCCTGCCCAACCAGGGCGTACCTACTTCGATGGCTTGCTTGAAAACGCCCGAACCGATGCCCGCCCCAGCATTTCTATCGTGAATGCGGTCCCTGCGGCCCATTTGCCGCTGAAGGTAACGCTGCTTGAAAGGCACGAGTTTTCATCTCAGAGCTTTGTGCCCATGCACGGCGGGCGCTGGCTGGTCATCGTCTGCCCTAGCGCCGCTAACGGCGATCCCGATATTGCACAGGCCAAGGCTTTTTTTACCCAACCGGGCCAAGGCCTGACCTACCGCTGCAATGTCTGGCATCACGGCCTGATCGTGCTGGACGAGCCTGCTATCTACGCCATTTTTATGTGGCGCGACGGCACCGAGACCGACGAAGAATTTCGGCAGGTAACGCCGTTTAATGTTGACGTCAAGGTTGACGTTTCCCCAATCTGAGGACCTGTGCGATGACCCTGCAACGCGACTTTATTGGCTACGGCGCCAACCCACCTAACCCGCAATGGCCCGGCGAAGCCCGGCTGGCGATCAACTTCGTGCTGAACTACGAAGAAGGCTCAGAGCCATCTATCCAAGACGGTGAAGACTATTCTGAGAGCGGGCTGTCAGATTCGCAAGGCGTGAGCCAAGGTGACCCAGGCCGCGACATGGCGAGCGAAAGCTTGTTTGAATACGGCAGCCGCGTCGGCTTTTGGCGGCCGATGCGTTTGTTTCAAGACCGTGGCCTGCCCATGACCATCTTCGGCTGCGCGCTCGCGCTTGAACGCAACCCGCTAGCCGCCCAAGCGATTCGCGAGTCAGGCTTTGACGTGTGCAGCCACGGCTGGCGCTGGATCAAACATTCGTTATTGACCGAAGCCGAGGAG
>JBBRDA010000111.1:0-9408 GCA_038204335.1 Burkholderiales bacterium | reverse complement strand
GGCGATACGTCGAGAAGTTTGTCGGTCGGCATCGGTTCATCACCGTCTAGCGCGACTTGCTGGGCCTGATTAGCCCGATCCCCTTGGCCAATGTCCGGGGAGCGGGCTACAGAAAAGAATAGAAGCACCGGAACGGAATCTTTCGATCCGCCCAGTAGTCAGCGGCATCCCTGAAGATGTCCAGCAGTTGCTCGCGCGCCTCTTTGTCAAACTTGGCGTGAGCCGGGATTTGCTCCAGCACGACAATAAAACCGGGCTGCGGACCCGATTTGTGAACCAGATCCGTCAGGCAGTCATACAGCGCATCAAAGTTTTTGCCAAAGTGAGCCGGGAAGGTGTACTGCGCAGCAACCATGTCCAGGATGTCCTGCTTGCTCTGGGCGCTGCTCAGGTTGGCGTACAAAAAATGCTGGTGAAGCTGCGTGGCAGCGTCCTGCAACTCTTGCACGCGAAAGGCGCGAATCGATTGCACGATGTTGGGTCGAATTCCTTTTAAAGGCATATCAATGTCCTTACGAAGTGGTGTGTCCATCTCCGTGTGTCTTTCTACAAAATGATCAAAACTCAAAATAACAACCCGTCTTGTTTAAAAAGCATTAAAAAAACACTTACTGGGCGATCTTGCGAAAGCTGGCGTAATGGTCATCGGTGTAATAGCACGCCTCGGGTGCGATTGGCTTCGGGCCACCACACACAATGCGCCGGGCACCCCGCGTACGTTCACCGGGCGTTCTTACCGTGTATTCACGATAAAAACCACGGTTCTTGGCTGGGAGAATCTTCTCCCGGTTACCAAAAACCGAGCCATCCTTGTCGTACTTGAACGGGCCACCCGCGTAAATCTTTTTCATCATCTCCTGGCCTTGGGCAGGCAGCTGCGCCAGCGCAATCGTCTCGCTGACAACGCCTGGTACGGGGCCTTTCCCGTGCACCAAACTTGTGCTTGCCAGCGCCAAACCCACATAAAGTAGGCCAGCTGCTAAAGCTGATTTGGCGCACTTTTTGGCCGACGCCCCGTCCCAATTGCAGAACATGAAAAAACCTTTTCACTTTTCAAGGGCCCTAAACCGCCGGTCTTTTTACCGGTTTCGATGGGGTTAACCCTTAAAATTCAAGATTGATAGTGTGCCGCAAGTTATAAAAAAACGCAATAGGCGAGTGCAAATTCACGCAGAAAAGCCTACGCTTTCCTGGAAAAAAGTTAGCACTAGCTATCTAGAAAAGCCTTATCGCGCTGCGTTTGCGTCAGCGACAGTCAATGCTGTCATATTTACAATTCTGCGCACAGTTGCGCTGGCGGTGAGAATATGCACGGGCTGAGCCGCACCGAGGAGAACCGGCCCGATGGCGATATTGCCGCCGGCGGCTGTTTTGAGCAGGTTGTAGGAAATATTGGCGGCATCGATATTCGGGAACACCAGCAAGTTAGCGTCGCCCATCAGCGCACTGTGGGGCATAAGTGCAGCGCGTTGCTTGCCATCCAGTGCCACATCTCCGTGCATTTCTCCATCGACTTCGAGCCAGGGCGCCTGCTCGCGAAGCAATTCCAGAGTCCGGCGCATTTTGACCGCACTCGGCTCCTGACTGCTACCAAAGTTGGAGTGCGACAGCAGCGCGGCCTTTGGCTTGATGCCAAAGCGCATCATCTCCTCAGCAGCGAGTGCCGTAATTTCACACAGCTCTTCGGGTGTAGGGTCATAGTTGACGTGTGTGTCCACCAGGAAGATCTGACGATCGGGGAGCAGCAGGCCGTTCATGCAGGCGTAGACCGGCATATTTTGCTGGGTGCTGTCCGCACCGCCCGGGTGCTTGCCGATCACCTGATCAATATATTGCAGATGAGTCTGGGTCGTACCCCAGGTGCCGCAAATCAGGCCATCTACCTCTCCTTTGCGCAGCAGCATGGCACCGATGAGTGTGAGGCGCCGGCGCATTTCGATCTTGGCGGTTTGCACGGTGGTGCCTTGCCGCTCGGTCATGCGGTGGTAAGTCTGCCAAAAGTCGCGGTAGCGCGGGTCTTGCTCGACGTTGACGACGTCGTAGTCCAGCTCTTCTTTCAGGCGCAGACCAAACTTTTCGATCCGTTTGGCAATCACCACAGGCCGGCCAATCAGGGTGGGTCGAGCCACGCCTTCGTCGACCAAAATTTGTACGGCCCGCAGCACGCGTTCTTCTTCGCCCTCGGCAAAAGCGACGCGTTTCTTGCTACCACGCTTGGCGGCATCAAAGATCGGCTTCATCGTGGTGCCCGATGCGTAGACGAAGTTTTGCAGCCGTGCCCGGTAGGCTTCCATGTCAGCGATTGGTCGCAGTGCCACGCCGCAGTCAGCGGCCGCCTTGGCTACCGCGGGTGCAATCTTCATCATCAGGCGCGGGTCAAACGGCTTGGGGATCAGATATTCAGGACCAAAGGCCAGCTTTTCGCCGGCGTAGGCGGCGGCAACGACTTCGCTTTGCTCGGCCTGCGCCAGCTCGGCAATCGCGTGTACTGCGGCAATTTCCATCTCAACCGTGATGGTCGATGCGCCCGCGTCCAGCGCACCCCGAAAAATATACGGAAAGCACAGAACGTTGTTGACTTGGTTCGGGTAGTCAGTGCGGCCTGTCGCAATGATGGCGTCGTCGCGCACGGCCTTTACGTCGTCAGGATTGATCTCGGGATTCGGGTTGGCGAGCGCAAAAATGATCGGTTTGACCGCCATTTTTTTGACCATGTCCTGTTTAAGGACGCCGCCAGCCGACAAGCCCAAAAAGATATCTGCGCCTTCAATCACATCGTTGAGCGTACGCGCATCGGTTTTTTGCGCGAAGCTAATTTTGTCTTCGTCCATCAGCTCTGTGCGGCCTTCGTAAACGACGCCAGCTAGGTCGGTCACGTAGACGTTTTCGCGCGCGATACCGAGTTTGAGGAGCAAGTTCAGGCAAGCCAGTGCCGCAGCGCCAGCGCCCGAGGTCACCAGCTTGACTTGCCCAGGCGCTTTGCCCACGACTTTGAGAGCATTCAAGATTGCTGCGCCTACAGTGATAGCGGTGCCGTGCTGGTCGTCGTGAAAGACTGGAATCTTCATGCGTTTGCGCAGCTCGCGCTCAACGAAAAAACAGTCTGGCGCTTTGATATCTTCCAGATTGATCGCGCCAAAAGTTGGCTCTAGCGAAGCGATGATATCGACCAGTTTGGCCGGGTCTTTTTCGTCAATTTCAATATCGAAAACGTCAACGCCTGCAAACTTTTTAAACAGTACCGCCTTGCCCTCCATCACCGGCTTGGACGCCAGCGGGCCAATGTCACCGAGACCCAGCACCGCCGTACCGTTGGTGATCACAGCCACCAGGTTGCCGCGCGCGGTGTATTTGAAGGCGTTGTTTGGGTCTTTGACGATCTCTTCGCAGGGTGCAGCTACACCGGGCGAGTAAGCCAGCGCCAAGTCGCGCTGGTTGATGAGCTGTTTGGTGGCGGCAATCGCCAGTTTGCCGGGTGTTGGAAACTCGTGGTACTCCAGCGCGGCCAGGCGCAATTCGGCGCGTTTGTCAGCAGTGTTCAAAGGCGTATTCGGCATGGGCAAAAGTCTCCGGCGATGACAGCCCTTGGCGTTCATCAGTTTTGTAAGTTTCGTAAGGTTTGCGATTGTAGGCCGTTTGCTCTGCCAAATCTGGTTGGCAGAGCCATGTCATGCGGCCTGGAATGGCATCAACCCATGCTGATTTGGCCTACCCTACAATTTCAGTTTTCACTCTAGCCAGCTGCAAGCCACCTTGCAGATCGTATTGCCAACCATGCCCTTTTTGTCTGATCGCCGCTGGGCTGTGGCGCTGATTTTCATCACGCCCGCGCTCTGGTCAGTCAACTACCTGGTGGGGCGCATGGCACCGGGTGTGATTGCACCGCACATGCTGGCTCTGCTGCGCTGGAGCCTCGCTGGTTTGGTGCTTTTGGCCTTTGCCTGGCCAGAGCTGCTGGCCAAGCGATCATCACTTTTTAAAAGTGCCTGGCACTATTTGGTGCTTGGTGCGCTGGGCATGTGGATTTGTGGCGCCTGGGTTTACATCGGTGCGCGCTCGACCAGTGCGACCAACATTGCGCTGATTTATGCGCTGTCGCCGGTTTTCATAGCACTGGTCTCTAGTCTCTGGTTGCGAGAGCGGTTGGGGCTGGTGCAATGGTTGGGCATTGCACTGGCTTTTGGGGGGCTGGTACATGTGGTCATCAAGGGGCAATGGGCGGCGCTCGCACAAGTCAAACTGGTAACGGGTGACTTGTGGATTCTTGGCGCAACCGTCAGCTGGACGCTGTATTCAATTTTTCTCAAACGCTGGCCGACTGACTTCAGTCCAATATCCCGGTTGGTTTTGATCATCGTTGGCGGGGTCATGGTGTTGTTGCCATTGACCCTGATGGAGGCGATGTCGGGCTTGCCGATGACCCAAACCCTTTGGGGCTGGAAAACGCTTGCCTTGGTGGTCGCCGCTGGACTGATACCCGGCGCGGCCGCTTACTTGGCCTATGCAACCTTGCAAAAGGCGCTGGGCGCAGCACGCGCCGGGCTCACCCTGTACCTCGGCCCCTTGTATGCGGCTGCAGTGGCCTTTTTGATTCTCGGCGAACCGGTTCAGGGGTATCACGCCCTGGGTGCTGCGGTGATTCTGCCGGGGATTTATCTGGCGTCGCGGGCGGTGTCCAAGGCTCAAGCTCGTTAGCTGGGGCGTTGAAAGGCCACTTGGCCTGTTTTTAGCCGATTCCAGCTATAAAAAGTGACTTTTAACCAATAAATTCGGGCGCAAGCAGCTCCTGAATTCATAGTAAAATCAATTTTACTGTGTTAATTTGTTTCAAATCAGGTCGCCCTCCACTCGAATCAGTAACAACTTTCTGACGATGTGTGGGCTCGCTTACCTGATATTCAACGTGTAACCAGCGTGACAAAATACCCAAATCTGCGAATCCGTGTTTGTAAACCAGCCAATTCGGGGCTATTTGATAGCCATCCGCAGCCAAAATATTTTAAAGTGAGGCTCGTTCTGAAACACTTGGTTGCACGTTGTGTTACTTCTAAAAATATTTTGTACTCTTTTGTTTATCGCATGCTCTGGCGAGTGGTCACGTTGAGCATATATGCCATGACCGCCAGCTCCGCATTGGCCCAATCCCGTTCCGATGTTCGGCCGGACGCAGGCACTTTGCTTGATTCGCCCCTCCCTGCTCCCTTGCCAGCACCGCAAGTCGGACCGCTGCTGTCGTTGCCGCCGCGAATTGCCGCCCCACCCGATTCGTCTGCTGTTCGTATCACGCCAACGGCCTTCACTTTTGTCGGTAACCGCATTTTCCCCAGCTCGGTACTGCAGGCATTGCTCGCTACTGCTGTCGGCAAACCGACTGATCTGGCAGGCTTAGCCGGCGCCGCCAACACAGTCAGTGCCTATTACCGTTCGCGCGGCTATCTGTTGACTGAAGCTTATTTGCCAGAGCAGGCTTTCTCAGTTTCAGGCGGGGCAGTCACCATCAGCGTCATTGAAGCAAAAGTGGGTCGTGTATCAGTCGACATGCAAGGCGACACCCAGAGCCTGCTGTCCAGAGCCTATGTTGAAAACCTAGTCGCAAGCCATCTTAAAAAGGGCGACGATGTTACCGAGTACGCGCTCGATAAGCCCATTCTTTTGCTGCGTGATTTGGTGGGTTACGACGCTAGCGCAATCGTAGAGCCTGGCCAGAACCTGGGGGAGGCCGATGTTCGTGTAGCGGTGCGCTACAAGGGCTCGCGTATCGATGGTTCAGTCGGCATTGACAATTTCGGTGCAGCCGCAGCGGGCGCCATCAAGGCAACTGGCAGCGTCAATATCAATAACCTGTTGGGGCGAGGCGATGTTCTTGCATTGAGCGGCCAGATCAGTGACCAGCCAGGCTCCAGCCTGTACCGGGCTGGCTACACCCTACCCATAGGTGGTTTGGGCACGCGGGTGGGCGTGAGCGTTGCCCGCCTTGACTACGCGCTGGGCAAGCAGTTCGCCGCTTTGGGCGCGACGGGCAAGGCTGAGATTGTCGGGATCAACCTGTCGCATCCGTTGATACGCGGACGAGACGACAGCCTGTACGTGAGCATCAGCGCGGAGCAAAAACGCTTGCTGGACGAGACGGCTTCCCCATCTCTTAAAGGCGAACGAGAGATTACGTCGTTGCGCGTCGGACTGGCGGGAAACTTCACCGACAACCTGTTTGGCGACAACACTACCGCACTGAATGCATACGCTGTCAATGCCACGATGGGACGCTTGAGCATCGACCCAACTAATTTGGCGCTGGACGAAGGTTTGGGTGGTCTGCGCACTGCGGGCACATTCAACAAACTCAATGTTGACTACCAGCGTGCCCAGTTTTTTGGCGGTGCCTCCAGCCTGTATTTCACCTCTCAGGCACAACTTGCCAGCAAAAATCTTAATTCTGCCGAGAAATTCGCATTGGGTGGCCCAAACGGCGTTCGGGGCTACCCAGTGGGCGAAGGTATTGGCGATTCCGGTGCGCTGATGAGTCTTGAGTACCGTTACCAGTTGCCCGCCGCGATGTCGATCGGTGAGCATCCTGTCAGCCTGCTAACCTTTTATGACTACGGTTATGTCCGCTTCAATCAAAACGGCGCTGGCTTTCCCGGAGCTAAAAACAGCCTCGCCCTCAGCTCTGTGGGTGTGGGTGCAATGGTCGGCAGGTTGGGGGGCTTTTTGGTCAAGACTCACTTGGCTTGGCGCACCAATGCCAACGCGCCATCGACTGGCGACGCAGATCGCAGCCCCCGTGCTTGGGTTTCAGCACAAACGTCGTTTTAGCCAGGAACCCTAAGCGTGAGCTCTCCAGCCAAATCTACCTATCCAACCGGGAGCAAGCGCCTGCATCGCCCATGGTCGGTGCGCACGGTGGTGATTCGGCTGTCCCGCAAACTGACGGCAACCTACCGGATCCGCAGTGAGCGTAGCTTGTCACGCCTGCTGGCGACGCTGCTGGCTTTGGTGTCACCACTGGCTGTAGCGGAACTACCCACAGGCCTGAATGTCGTCGCTGGGCAAGCCACTGCCAGTACACCTTCTGCCAACAACATGAAGGTCAATCAGGCAACTGACAAGGCTGTGCTTAACTGGCAAAGCTTCAACATTGGCGTGGGCAAGTCAGTGCAGTTTGTGCAGCCGTCGGCCAGTTCGGTGGCGCTCAATCGCGTGGTGGGCAGCGAAGCTTCATCCATCTACGGCTCTCTGAGCGCCAACGGACAGGTGTTTTTGGTGAACCCAGCTGGCGTGATGTTTGCGCCAGGCGCTCAGGTCAACGTTGGCGGGCTGGTGGCGTCCAGTTTGGCCATCAGCAATGAAGACTTTATGGCTGGCCGCTACACCTTCAGTGGCCTGAATGGCGGGCCGGTAGACAATCAGGGCAACATCAAAGCCGCGCCACGCGGCTATGTTTTATTGGCGGCTCCAAAAGTCAGCAATACAGGCACGATCCAAGCAGACGCAGGATCTGTCGGCCTGCTGGCCGGTAACCGCGCGACCATCGACACATCGGGTACCGGGCTGGTGCGGTTTTCTGTTGACGCCGCTGCAGCCAATGCAGCGGTTGTCAATAGTGGCAATATCCTTGCCGATGGCGGGCAAGTCGCCCTGCTGGCCAGCGCCGTGGGTGATGCAATGGCCACCGTTATTAACCAGTCGGGGGTGATACGTGCCAACTCTGCGCAAGAACGCAATGGTGTGATCGTGCTGAGTGGCGGGTCAACTGGCATCGTGAATGTGACTGGCACGATGACAGCCACGGGAGCAAACGACGGGCAAACGGGCGGCACGATCAAGGTTTTGGGCGACAAGGTGGTGTTGGGTTCTGGGGCTAGTCTTGATGCCTCTGGGCAAGCGGGTGGTGGCACGGTGTTGGTAGGCGGTAACTTTCAGGGAAAAGGAACTGAACAAAACGCTTCTCTGACCTTGGTCGCACCGGGTGCAAACATTGACGTTAGTGCGGGCAAATTAGGTAACGGCGGCAAGGCCATCGTTTGGGCTGATGATGCCGCTGGGTTTTATGGCGCCATCAAAGCAACCGGCGGCGTAGAGGGTGGTAACGGCGGCTTTGCAGAAGTGTCTGGCAAACAATCGCTTGCGTTTGACGGCACCGCCGACTTGAGCGCAGCAAAAGGCGATGCAGGCACTTTGTTGCTGGATCCGCTGAATATCGTTATTGCCGCTGCGGGTGGTGCGGCATACACAGATGTGAGTACTTTTGCCGCTCAAGCCGGCACGACACAAACCGTTTCTATTGCAACACTGAATGCAGTGGCCGGCAACATCACCTTGCAGGCAACGAACGACATCACGCTTAGCACTGGCACTATCTTTACGGTGACAGCAAACAAGAGCGTCAGCTTTGAGGCCAATAACAATATCAATATCAACGCAGGGTTAAACACGTCGGGCACAGGCGCGATTAATTTGAAAGCTGATGCTGACAACAGTGGTGCAGGCAGTGTGGCGCTTAACAATGCCGCCCTTACTTCCCAAGCGGGCGGCATCACGCTGAGCGGGGCAGGCATTACCAGCAGCAATGCGGCCAGCATGATCGTTAGCACTGGCGCGGCTAACGCTAATGCGGGCAATATCACCCTCACGTCAACAGGCGCTGTCAGCCTGTTAGGAAACGTCACCGCAAACGGCGGCACGACCACTGGTGTGGGGCGCAACGGCGGTGCGATCAACATCAGCAGTTCAGCCGGCTCGGTGAGCGTAGCGGGTGTCTCGGCCAGCGGTACAGCTGGCGCGGCAACTTTTGCAGGCGGTAGTGGCGGCTCCATCACTCTGGGCGGCGCGACCGGTGTTACTGCCACAGGCCTCCTCGCGGCCAGTGGACTCAATGCAGGTGCAGGCAACGCTAACGGCGGCAATGCAGGAACGATCAGCGTTAGCAACAGTACTGCAGGCAATATCGTGACAGGCATCATGACAGCCAGCACAGGCGCGGCGACAGGCACAGGCCTAGGCGGCGCAGCAGGCAGCATCAGCGTGACCAACAGCTTTGCCACGGGCAACGTCACGACAGCAGCACTGTCTACAGCAGGCGGCGCAGGCGGCAACGGCGGCAGCATCAGTCTGAGCTCACAAGCAGGCGTGACCGCCACCACCCTGAACACCAACGGCACAGTGCTGGCAGCCGGCACGCGAGCTGGCAGCAACGCAGGCAACATCACCATCGCAGGCGTGAACCGCAGCATCACAGGCGCGATCAACGCCAACGGCAGCACAGGCAATGGCACAAACCAAGCAGGCGGCAACGCAGGCGTGGTGTCCATCACAGGCACAGGCACACTGGGCACGGCAGGCATCAATGCCCAAACAGGTGCGGCCACAGGTACAGGTGCAGGCGGCACAGTTGGCTCGATCACCTTGACG
>JBBRDA010000110.1:0-9682 GCA_038204335.1 Burkholderiales bacterium | reverse complement strand
CTGGGCGCTGCCACACGTCGCCCCAAGCGTTTTTGATGATGTACTGCTGCATCGGCCGCGTGAAGTCCGTCGTTTTGGCCATGGCATTGGCCACAAAGTCGTCGCCCATCACCTGTCTGCGGGTCGCAAGCCCGTTGATGAAGTCAGCGCTGTTTTCAATCGTCATGGTGAGTCCAAAAAAGAGTCCAGAATAATCGAAACAAAAAAGCCCGCCTTGGCTTTCACCAAGGCGGGCTTGCACAGTCACCGGTTAGTTCAAATCAAAACGATCCAGATTCATCACTTTGACCCACGCGGCTACAAAGTCAGCTACCAGTTTCTTCTGGCCATCGGCACTGGCATAGACCTCGGCATAAGCGCGCAACACTGAGTTAGAGCCAAAAACCAAGTCAGCACGGGTGCCGGTGAACTTCACCGCGCCCGTCTTTCGGTCCCTGCCCTCAAACGCTTCCGCCTCAGAACCGACAGATTTCCACTGTGTGCCCATGTCCAGCAGGTTGACGAAGAAGTCGTTGCTAAGGGTGCCCACCTTGTTAGTAAACACGCCGTGCCTGCTGCCATCAGCATTGGCACCCAGTACCCGCAAGCCGCCTACCAGCACCGTCAGCTCGGGCGCGGTCAGGGTCAACAACTGGGCCCTGTCTATCAACAGCGCTTCGGTTGCGGCACCCATCGGGCCTTTTTTGTAGTTGCGGAAACCATCGACCACCGGCTCCATGAGCGCAAAAGACTCAACGTCGGTTTGGTCCTGCGTGGCGTCTACCCGGCCTGGCGTAAAAGGCACCTCGGTCGCCATACCTGCCGCTATGGCGGCTTGCTCCACACCCACGCTGCCCGCCAAAACAATCACGTCTGCCAATGAAGCCTTGCCGGATGCTTTTTGAATCTCTTGCAGCTTGGCCAGCGCGGCGACGGCGATTTTGTTAACAGGCCAATCCTTTTGCGGTGCCAGCGCCAGGCGCGCACCGTTGGCACCACCGCGTTTGTCACCGCCGCGGAAGGTAGATGCCGAAGCCCAAGCCACAGAAACCAATTCAGACACCGACAGGCCAGAAGCAGCAATCTTGGCTTTCAGGTCTGCAATGTCGGCGTCGGTTGGTTTGTGCGTTGCGGCTGGCAGCGGGTCTTGCCAGATCAGATCTTCCTTCGGTACTTCAGGGCCAAGGTAGCGCACTTTCGGCCCCATATCGCGGTGGGTCAGCTTGAACCAGGCGCGTGCAAAGGCGTCGGCAAACGATTGCGGGTCTTCCAAGAAACGCTTGGAGATGGCGCCAAACGCTGGGTCAAAGCGCATCGTCAGGTCGGTCACCAGCATGGTTGGCTTGTGAAACTTGCCGGGTATGTGCGCATCAGGAATGATCTCAGGTGCATCTTTGGCGACAAACTGTTTGGCACCGGCTGGTGAATGGGTCAGTTCCCACTCGAACTTGAACAAATTCTCAAAGTAGTTGTTGCCCCACTGCGCCGGGGTGGTTGTCCAAGTGACTTCCAGGCCGCTGGAAACAGTGTCTTTGCCGTGGCCCTGGCCAAAGTTGCTGTTCCACCCCAAGCCCTGGGCTTCAATGCCAGCACCCTCGGGTTCAGCACCTTTGTGTGATTCAGGCGCCGCACCGTGGGCCTTGCCAAAGGTGTGCCCACCAGCGATCAGAGCGACAATTTCTTCATCGTCCATCGCCATGCGATAAAAGGTGGTGCGAATGTCTTTGGCGGCGGCCATGTAGTCTCCGCTGGCGTTGGGGCCTTCGGGGTTGACATAAATCAGGCCCATGTGTGAGGCGGCCAGGTTGTTGTTCAACTCGCCCTCGCCTTTGTTGCGGTCACCACCGTCGAAGCGCTTGTCGGCCCCCAGCCATTTGGTCTCGGCACCCCAGTTCACGTCCATGTCGGGTTCCCATACGTCTTCGCGGCCACCCGCAAAGCCGAAGGTGCGAAAGCCCATGGATTCCATGGCGACGTTACCAGTGAGGATGAACAAGTCAGCCCACGAAATTTTTTGGCCATATTTTTGCTTGATCGGCCAGAGCAGGCGGCGCGACTTGTCAATGTTGACGTTGTCTGGCCACGAGTTGAGCGGCGCAAAACGCTGCTGACCCCGGCCACCGCCGCCCCGGCCGTCTTGGGTGCGGTAGGTGCCAGCCGCGTGCCAAGCCATGCGGACAAACTGCGGCCCGTAATGGCCAAAATCGGCTGGCCACCAATCCTGCGAATCGGTCATCAGCTTTACCAAGTCGGCCTTGAGCGCCTTAAAGTCCAGCGACTTGAACGCTTCAGCGTAATTGAAGGTTTCTCCCAGCGGGTTGGACTTGCTGGAGTGTTGGTTCAGCAGGTCTACGCGCAATTGATTCGGCCACCAATCTTTGTTGGCGGTGCCGCCACCGGCTGCGTGATGGACCGGGCACTTGGCTCCGGTGGGTGCCGCAGTCGGTATTTCACTTTGCATTTGCTTTTCAGCCATGGTTGTTCCTTAGGTGGTTAGGCGGACGATAAAACTTGTTGACCAGCAAATTGTGGAGTCACACCATGAAATGCAAAAGACAATTAAAAATAAGCAGCCGATAGTTTTTATTAATTGTTATGAGGCCGTTGCCAAAATGACAGCAAAAAAGTAAGATTCTTACTTTAAAGGAGTAAGAATCATGCGGCTCACCAGCAAAGGCCAGGTCACCATTCCGCAAGCCGTGCGCGACAAAGCGGGCCTGCAACCTCATAGCGAGGTTGAATTTGAAGTTTGCGCCAATGGCGATGTGCTCATCCGGCGCGCTACTACTTCGTCAGTGGCTTCAGCTTCTCCCCTGCGCCAAGCGTTTGAGCGCGTGCGCGGCAGCGCCAACGCAGCACAGTTCAAAGGCATGGGCACAGACGAATTCATGAAGTTCATCCGTGGCTAAACACGCGGCAGCGCCAGCAGTTCAGGCGGTACGTGAGCCCGACGCGAGGTATTTGGTAGCACCCACCTTGGTTGACAGCTGCGTGCTGATCGACGTGTTGGCTAACGACCCAGACTGGGCCGAGTGGTCACTTGAAAAGCTGGACTTGCTGGGCCAGCAAGCGCCGTTGGTGATCAACCCGCTGATCCTGGCCGAGATCAGCCCGCGCTTTGCCAGAGCCGCTGACCTGGACGCCGCTTTGCAGCAACTGCCGATCAGGCGCGAGGCCTTGCCTTGGGACGCGGCCTATCTGGCGGGCCAGGCTTTCAAGATTTACCGCACAGCCAAGGGCAGCAAACGCTCACCGATGCCCGACTTTTACATCGGCGCGCATGCGCTGGTCGGCAATATGCGTTTGCTGACGCGTGATGCCATTCGCTTTCAAACCTACTTCCCCAAACTCAATATCATCTCGCCATGACCACATCACCCAACACGTCCAAGCCCCGCTACCCCGCACCAGAGCTGACCAACCTGCCAGACGACATTCGCGCCAAGATTCTGGAGGTGCAAGAAAAAGCGGGCTTCATCCCCAATGTATTTTTAGGCTTTGCCCGGCGCCCCGCTGAATGGCGTGCGTTTTTTGCGTATCACGACGCCTTGATGCTGCCTGAATCAGTCGGCCGCACCAGCAACTTGACCAAAGGCGACCGCGAAATGATCGTCACCACTACCAGCGCCTCCAACCATTGCCTGTACTGCGTGGTAGCGCACGGGGCGATTTTGCGAATTTACGAGAAAAAACCCTTGGTGGCGGACCAAGTGGCGGTCAACTACCGCAAGGCCGACATCAGCCCCCGCCAGCGCGCCATGCTGGACTTTGCGATGAAGGTCTGCCAGCAGTCAGACCAAATTGAAGATGCCGACTTTGCAGCCCTGCACGCCCACGGCTTTGACGACGAAGACGCTTGGGACATCGCGGCCATCACGGCGTTTTTTGGCTTGTCAAACCGCATGGCCAGCTTTAGCGGTATGCAACCGAACCCCGAGTTTTATTTGATGGGACGCGTGCCGAAGCAGAAGTGAAACAAGAGGGCCTGCCGTCGTTACCCGCAAAGGCTACGGCGCATTTACCTGCGCTCATGTCCCCCGCCCTTTGGGCTCCTCCTTGACTTCGCTTCGGCAGACACGCCATACCCGTCGCTAAACAAGGTTTAAGCGCCAGACCAAGAGTGGTTTGCCTGAGTGTTCTGCGGAGGTCAAGGAGGAGCGTGAAGCGCGGGGGACACGTAGCAGAACACTCAGGCAGACCGCTCGCTTGCAACAAAAACGGCCGAATCTCCAAAAACCTTATCAACCGCAGTCCGCTATATTATCAATAGCTGCTTGCGCCGGTATTTATTGGTCTACAGGCTTATTTATATATGAAGATTAGCCTATAACAAGCTGCCGCAACCAGTCTGGCAGTGTTTTAGCCTTTTGAAGCGGGAAGTCAACCCAGATGGTCGTGGCGCCACCCGCAGCGCAGATCACGCCCGGGCTGTCCACCCGCTCCATCGTGCACCAGGTCTCGAAAGTGCTACGGCCTGGGTCTGAGACGTACATTTTGATCAGCACATCCCGGACTAGCTTTCGCTATTTTTCGCACACAACGCTTCGCTGCCGCCGTAGTTGTGGCAAAGGCTTATTGACAAAGTGAATTTATCTTTGTATGATCCAAACCATCTAAACCAATAAACCATTTGGATTTATATGAGCAACACCAAAATATCCGTCAAAGTATTGCGCCCTCTCTTCAATAAACTGAGTTCGAAATTTGATGAGGTCTACCTACGCCGAGATGCGTACCTAAATCACATATTTTCTAATGAAATCAAGGAGTTAGAGTCCGATCTTTCTATTTCGAACAGTTTGAAAACAGAGCGACTCCTGTATCGATCTCTCAAAGAATTGGACACCATACAAGTAGGAATCAACCTTTCTACCGAACTGGCCAACCGAATTACCGAAGTGTGTGCAGCGAAGTGCGTGCCGCGTGAATGCTGGATGAACCGAATTTTTCTGCTGCTGGTAGCCAAGCCGGAAACAATCGACGCTCTATTCTTTTCTGGATATGACGGCGATTGGCGTGATGACATCTGGCAACGATTGCAGGGTGATAAGGAAACACAGACCGAAGCATTTGACCGATTCAGCAATCATCTTGATCCGTTTGCATGGTTAAGAGAGGGCATCTTCCACCTGCTCAATGAAGGAGAGACAGGCCAAGACAGCAGCGAGGGGATTTACAAAACAATATTTCCAACTGCGATAGGGCAAGTTTCGCTTGCAGGACTTAACTGCCGAGCCATTGAAGACTTAACCATGGAAGACATCGATGAGCCAAAAACTTCAGATGCTCAAGAGCTTGACCGCATGCTTGGAGTCGCACCATGATTCACCACGCAAGCAAACACGCGCAAGTAAGAGCGCAGCAGCGCGGGATCACCTTTCAGATTGACGAACTCCTAGATCAATTCGGAAGCCATCAGCATGATCATCATGGCGCGGCGATTATTTTCTTTGACCATAGCGCACGAGTGAAAGCCCAGCGGCATCTGGGAACAGGAGCTACAGCGAAACTTGAGTCAAAACTCTTCAAGTGCTACAAAGTCGTGAACGTTTACACCGGCGAAACGATAACAACTGGGCTACGCCATCGCAGAATTAGAAGGAGTTGAAATGAGCTTCTCAATTGATCTCTCCAAGCAAAGTATTCTGCCCATGGAAGAAGCGCAGCGTCGCCGCATGTCTGCGGATCGAAAAAATGTGAGTGACTACGCACACAAGCTGCTTGATGAACTTCGCACGACTAATTGGATTAATGACTGCACCAGCCCTGAGCCTGCGACATTGATGCAGGGCACATATGTCTATCGAGGTAAAAAAATTGCGCGATGTGGGGTGTTTGACGGGTACTTTGGAGTGCTCAAGTTACTCTGGAACGAATTCCCAAACGATCGCGAGAAGATGGCAGGTGCAATGCGTGCAAATGGAATGTCTTGTGTCCCCTATTTGAGGGACGCTGCAACGGATTTTCTACCCTCAAAGAGGCCATCCTACGAATTGCCTGATGGCTGGTTGGTAGAAAGTGGCATAGGCATTGAACGTGCACGCAAATTGCTGTACGCCGCCGCTATTTCAGTGGGACTAAAACCCGGAGCTGACCTTATCGTATGTGTTCGCACGGTGAAGCTCGAAACAAAAATTCTGTGAAATCAGGAGCCACAAGAGGTTGTGACGCTGTAAGAACCACCACGCATCAATACCCGCTACGATTTCGATAGCTGCTTGCGCCGGTATTTATTGGTCTACAGGCCTATTTACATCTGAAAATTAGTCTAGAACAAGCTGCCGTAACCAGTCTGGCAATGTTTTAGCCTTTTGAAGCGGGAAGTCAACCCAGATGGTCGTGGCGCCACCCGCAGCGCAGATCACGCCTGGGCTGTCCACCCGCTCCATCGTGCACCAGGTCTCGAAAGTGCTACGGCCTGGGTCGCTCACGTACATCTTGGCGAGCACGTCGCCGGGGTATTCAAGCTGCTTATAAAAGTTGCAAAACGCATTGACGATGACTGGGCCTTCGCCATGGGGCGTAGGCACGCAACCTACGCTATACATCCAGTCGATACGAATCGTTTCCATGTAGCGAAAGTAGCTACCGTTGTTCAAGTGGCCCATCGCGTCCATGTCACCCCAACGAATCGGGATGACCATCTCATGAATCAGCTTTTTCTTCTCGGGGATTTCAATTCTCATGTACGGCATCCAAAAAAGGGTTGACGATGCGCAGCGTGCCGCGCACCAGTTGCCAGTGCTGCAAGTCCTCGGAGTACAGGGTTTCTGCGCCGGCTTCAAGGGCGGCGGCAAGCATCAGGCAGTCATAAAAGCTGAACTTCAATTCGTCCTGCAAATCTAGGGCGGCGTGAATCAGCGTTGTGCTGGATGCGACGCGGTTTAAGGGCTGCATGGCCGCATCGATAAAAGCTTTGCAGTCATTGGCGCTCAACCGAGTCGCAAATTTTTTACGCGCGACGTTGGCAAACTCTTGCGCCACTTGGTAGCTGACGCTGCCGCGCCCGGAGCCGAGGCAGGTTTCAATCAGTTCAACCGCTTTGGCGCGTTTGCGAGGCTCACTGGCGAGGAAGGCGTAAACAAAAATGTTGGTGTCTAGAAACACCATGCCGTCAGCCGTCATTTTTAACGCTCATTCATTTCGTCACGGGTAAAAGTGCGGCCAGCCTCAACTTGGGGCAGCGACTGCATCACGCTTCGAAAGTGGTTAACGGCGTTTTGCCCGTCATTGGCCTGTACATAACTGGCGAGCCATTTGCGAAACTCATCGTTCAGCGTCACGCCTTGGGCTCTGGCTTTGTCCCGGGCTTGGTCAATGAGCTGGTCTGCGGCTGATAAAGTGATGTTTCGCATCCCGATAGTGTACACGACAGTGCACACGACAACAAGTGTCGCCGTGCAAGTCAACGATGCGCGTTATTTGTGCGCGCGGATGCTGGCAAATATGCCAACAACAAACAGGCAGCAGGCCACGGCTTGCAGCATCGACGGCCACTGCCCGTCCCAGACGAAAGAGTAAAAAAGCGCAAACAACGTTTCGCTCACAATCAACTGGCCGCACAGGCTGGCACTCAGACGCTGGCTGGCGATGTTCCACAAAATAGTTGCCAGCCAGGCCGAGCCGATGCCTGTTGCTATACAAATAAGAGCTGCTTGCGCCCAATTTTCTTGGGCTAGAAGCGTATTTGCATCACTACCGGCGGCTAGCCACAGTACCACCGCGCCCAAACCTGTTGCAACACCCAGCCAGTTGGCCCAGGTGGTGGCGCTGATGGTCGGGTGCTTTTTGAGCCATGCGGCGTTCAGCAAGCCAAAGGCTGTCCAGCAAACCATAGAAGCTACGGCAAAGGCAACCCCACGCCAAAAGTCGTGCCCTTGGGTAGACACACCCTGCTCGGCTTGCATCATCAAAGCCAAGCCAAGCAAGGTTAAAAGCAGGCCTGGCAGCAGTGCCGCCCAACGCAAGCCGGCTGGTTTGCCAAGCAGCATGATCCAGATGGGAATCGTGCCAATAATCAAACTTGGCACCGCCGTGCCCGCATCTCGTATCGCCAACACCAGCAGCAGGTAGTAGCCAGTAAAACCCAGCAGGCTCAACCCCAAAGCTGAAAAAGCTTGGCGCAGCGTGGGCCAGGCTGATTGCCGCAGCAAGAGCATCAGTGCAAAAGAAAGCGCCCCGTATGACAGAAACCGACCGACCGTCAAATCAACTGACGACAGCCCGGGCACCATGCGCGGGGCAATAAACACCAGGCCCCACAAAGCACCGGCTGCTAGTCCTGACAAAACACCAGTCAACACGTCAAAAAGTGGACTGGTATTTTTTCAAGCAGGGGCCCCCTCGGGGGGCAGCGGCCACACGCAGTGGGCAAGCGTGGGGGCTACGCACCAAATCCGTCGTCAGCAGCAATCACCGCCCCATTCACAAAATCACTCTGCGGGCTGGCCAGCATCACCAGCAGTGCGTCCAGGTCTTCTGGCTTGCCAATGCGCTTGCGCGGCAGCATTTGCACCAGCTTTTTGCCCTGCTCGGTTTCCCAGTGGTGATGGTTGATTTCGGTGTCGATATAGCCTGGGCAAATGGCGTTGACGTTGATGCCGTACTTGCCCCACTCCAGCGCCATGGCCTTGGTCATTTGAATCACGGCCGCTTTGCTCATGCAGTAAACGCCGATTTGCGGCAGCACCCGCAGCCCGGCCATTGATGCAATGTTGATGATGCGCGCACCGGCAAACCCGCCTGGCGCTGTGCCGCGCGACCTGGCCAGCATGCGCTTGCCAACTTCCTGGGCTACAAAAAAGGCGCCTTTGACGTTGGTATTAAAAATGAAGTCGTAGTCGTCCGGCGCCACATCCTGCAAGCGCTGCGTGGTGCTGACGCCCGAGTTGTTGATGAGCACGTCAATCGGCCCGACTTCGGTTTCGGCATGGGCGACGGCAGACTTGATGCTGTCGTGATCTGTCACATCCAGCTCAACTACGTGCGCTGCACCGCCTTCGGCCTCAATGAAGGCGCGCAGGTCTTTGAGCTTGTCCATGCGCCGACTGGCCAGCACCACCGCTGCGCCTGCCCGTGACAAAGTTTTGGCAAACTGTGCGCCAAGCCCGCCAGACGCACCCGTTACCAGCGCCACGCGCCCCGAAAGATCCAGGCTGTAAGCCATGTGAATTCCTCAAAATAAGACCATAAAAAGAACGACCGTTCTATTTTGCCTTTCGCAGCATAAAATCGGTCGATTGAATCAATTCATTATCAGCGAGTAAACACATGACAAGCAGCGACATTCTTGCCCAGTTTGGCCCCCGTGAGGCGATGGAATACGACGTGGTGGTGGTCGGCGGTGGCCCTGGCGGCCTGGCAACGGCGATTCGGCTGAAACAACTGGCGCTTGAAAAAGGCACCGAGTTGTCGGTGGTCGTGCTGGAAAAAGGCTCTGAGCCGGGCGCACACATTTTGAGCGGCGCCATCATGGACCCGCGTGCCCTCACTGAACTGTTCTCGAACTGGAAAGAACTCGGCGCGCCTTTGAGTCAACCCGTCACGGGTGATGACGTGCAGTTTCTAACCACCACAGGCACGATCAACACACCACAATTTTTAATCCCGAAATGCCTGCACAACGAAGGCAACTACGTCATCAGCTTGGGCAATCTGGTGCGCTGGCTGGGGCAACAGGCTGAGGCACTTGGCGTTGAAATCT
>JBBRDA010000109.1:0-9765 GCA_038204335.1 Burkholderiales bacterium | reverse complement strand
GGTGAAAAAAGATAGCGCCGCTGATAACTCCCAGTCCAAGCGCAGCACCAGCGACCTGAACCAGCCGCTGCCGTGCGATGCAAGCTCCCGCCAGTATCAGTAGGGATGCGATCAACTCCATCGTGCCGACCACCTTGGCAGAAAAAATGCCGCCAGGTGCAAAGACACCCTTAAAGCCCAAGCTGGCTGCCCACGGGTCGAGCTTGCCTTCAAAGATATAGACTGTCTCAGGCGCGCCTGTGAATTTGAAGAACAGGGACTGGATAAAGACAAAGGCGACAAACAGCGTGAGTATCCAGTGGCCGTGTTTTTTCAGGAAGTTCATGGTGTGGCTCCTTCGGGGTTAAGCGCTATTTGGCCAGCAACGATTGAAATTTAGCATCGGCTTTTTTAATGTAGCCGGGGATGTCTTTTAACCAGTCCTTTTGAACGGAAGCATCGTAATTCAGGTAGAGCTTGCCTTCATTAACGGTGAATTGATCTGGGTCAACCTTGACCAGGCTGTCAGTGGCCACACCGTAAGCGCAATACCCGCCATACTGCGGCGCATACTTTTCAGGATTGCTTTTGAACAGCTCCAGGTTGGCCGGGCTAGAGAACTTCCATTTGGCGCCTTTCCACTCATAGGTATGGGCGTCCAGTCCTTTGACGGCGGCACCTTTGGTGAAATAGGCCACGCTGTCGTACCCATTGATGGCGGTGTCGGTCTGACTTGCAAAGAATGAGTTTTTAAGCGTGTTCACTGGCTTTGCGGCCAGAGCGCTAAAGCTCATGGCCACCAGGGCGAGCATGACAAGATGACGCAAAAATGAAAGAGCTGAAAACTTATGAAGATTGAACATGATGACGCCCTGTGAAAGATGGGGTTGACAAAAGTAAGGTGTGGATCGCGCTGAGAAGCGTTAAAACCAGGTTTCATTGCGTTGCAGGTCTTGACGGAACTGACGCAGCAATTGAAAAGCTGAGGTCGTTGCCACGCCAGATTTGGCGTAAGCAGCGCCGATGTCAAAAGCCGTAGACCATTGACGGAACATGGCCCGGTAACCGTCCAGCAACGGGGTACCTGGGTGGTAAATGTGGGCGCTTTCAGCCGATACGCCATTGAGTTCAAGCACTTTGATGCCCGCGCCCTGGCAGAAGTCCGCAATACTGGGGACGCGAACATCCATACGGCCAAAAGCGTAGCCGGGCACCGCGTCCAGCAAACGCCCCAATGTGGCCACCAGCTCAGGCGTGGCATGTTGACGCGCATCCAAAAACAAGCTGCCCCTGCAATGAGCGCCAATTTCAACCAGCTTGATCACCTCGCCTGCAGCTGGAGCGCGGTTTAATTCAGCCGCCCAGCGCTTGAACAGCAAGCTTGAAATCAGCTTGGCCCGCGCGTCGTTCAGTATCAATTGCTTCAGGGTTTGCACGCCATCTCCCGTGACACAGGGAAACGTCTTGTGAACAATAGACAAAATCTCAGGCAGCGCTTTGCCTGGCATACGCGCCACAAAAATACCAAACTCCTCGCCTTCGATGTGTTTTTGGACAATCACCGCGCCCGTAAAGCGCGACAAATAGTCGTTGACCTGGTCGATGGTGCGAGCCACAAAAACGCCACGCCCGCGCTGGCCGACATCGGGCTTTAAAACAATCGGCAAGCCGTGCTTTTCGATAAATGTCGCCGCCTGGTGAAACCGTTTTGAAACGTCTGTGTCGTTGATCAGGCTGAAAATGGCGACAAGGTCGGGCGCGTTGTCTTGCAGCGGCTGCAGGGCCATGTGTTTTTTCTCGCCGACCATGCCGCCTGCTTCCAGTCCGGGGTTGGCTGCCGTGAAGGCCATCGGGTTGCGGTGCTTCAGCCCCAACCAAACAATCCAAAGCACGATCGGTGCGTAGTACAACCAGGACGGCCAAAACTCCCAGCGATACGTGCGCTCCCAAAAAATACTTAACCTGTTGCGCAACGTCAGCGCCTGCTCGTTGTCCGCAGGCGCTTCTTGCCATGGCAGCGCGACCGGCTGCAATCCACTGGCACCCATGCTGACGTTGGAGTTCATGCGGCCACCTGATTTTGGGTCAAGCGCTGTTCATGCGCCACTGTGGCTGGGGCCTTGCCGACGCCAGCGCCCAGCGTTTGGCCGCGTTCTCGGGCGTAGCCCTGCATGATGGCAAAGTGATGCGTGGCATGGCTGTTTAAAAACATGATCTCCCGCGCCAGAGACGAGCTCGTGCAGAAGTTATGTTCGCCGGCGAGTCCACCACGGGTGTAGACCAAGACGCAGTGCTGCATGGCAGCCTCGTTCAAGCCAGCGCTCCTGCCAAAAGCGGCTTCAATATGGCCAATGCGCCGAATTGCCTCTTCTGGGTGGGTCTCCACCTCAATGTTTCGGGGCCGTGCATCATAGTCAGCCTGACAAGTCGTGCCGGATGCCTCCGCACTGGCCCACGCGTTGACCAGGGTGTCGTAGTGTTCAATGATGTGCCGGACGTGCGCACCAACATGGGGCGCATAGTCCGATTGTTTTGCGCCTACATAGGGCTGAATCACGTTGACCATCTGAGCCAGGACCGCAGCGGTGTAGTCACACAACTGCTTTGCTGTTCCAAAAGGGTTCGAAGCGTTCTTGGTTGTCATGGTGTCGCCGCCTTTATGGTGCGTTTGAGTAGCAGCGCGTAGCTGGCGCAAAATAAAACGTTGGGAACGATGCCGGGCGCCAACGTCAGCAAGAGATGCTGCGTGCCCAGTAAGCCGTGGACGGTAAACAGGCTGGCATAGGTGAGTGTCAGTCCGCCCGCAAACGCCCGAAAACCGCCGTGCCGACTATCGGCGGCCCCATAAAACCGGCGCATCGCCATGGTGCCAAAAAATGTCAGGAGGGCGCTTGTTGCCCAATGGGCTGCGCCGATGGTCAAAGCCAGGTTGGCACCCTGTGCCCAGTTGGCCCAAACGGCCCAAGCGCCGTAAACGCCGCCCCCCAGCAAGGCACCAAACCAAGAATCCATCAAGTAGCGGACGAAACGCAAGCCTCCGTTTTTTGGGGCCGGAATGGTTTTCACAGATGATGCCGCTTCGTTGGCGTTGCTCATGCTATTCGCAACCGGCTGACAGTTGGGCGTACGCATGATGGGGACAGCGGTATTGAACATCAACTTCAGTCGAAATAAAGCCCCGATTCTTACAACTTTATGGCATTTTAAAAACGATCATGTTTTACGTCTAAAGTTGTGAGGATGATTTATCGCTACAAAAGACTCTTGCTGGTCATAGCTTTTCTTGCGATGCTGCTGGCTATTTTTCAACTCAGTGGGCTGCGCAACCACTTCAATCTGACGTTCTTGCACCAAAAGTTTGTGGACAACGCATTGACGGGGCTGCTGGTTTTCATCGCCCTTTTTGTCATTGGTAACCTGATCCAGATTCCTGGCTGGATCTTTCTGGGCGCTGCGGTTATCAGCCTAGATAGGTTTTGGGGGGGATTGGCCACCTATGTGGCCGCGATCGTGTCTTGCGTGGTCACTTTTTGGGTGATCCGCTCCATAGGAGGCGACGCATTGAGACAAATCAAAAACCCCTATGCGGTCCATATTCTTGAAAGCCTTGACAAGCGCCCCGTAACGGCTGTGTTCGTTCTCAGACTGCTGATGCAGACAGCCCCTGCGCTGAATTACGCGCTGGCGATGTCCGGTATCAAATTCAGGCACTACATGACGGGCACGTTGCTCGGGCTACCGGTTCCGATTGCGCTTTATTGCGTGTTTTTCGACTACCTAGCGAGAATCATGCACGTCAGTGGACACTGATTTTCGATAGACCACTTCAAAAGGGACTTTGTGTCGCCTTTTGAAGCCTGTTTCAACTGTGTTTTAGGGCTGTTTACCAATGAAAACGAGCGCAAGCAGCTCCTATTTTAATAGCGTTGGATAGTCGGTATAGCCTTCGGCACCCCCGCCGTACCAGGTTTTCTGGTTGCCAGCGTTGAAGGGGCCGCCTTGTTTCAAGCGGGCTACCAGGTCGGGATTGGCAATGTACAGCTTGCCAAAGGCCACCAGGTCATCACCGTGCTTGATAGCGTTTTCTGCCATGGCCTGGTCGTAGCCGTTGTTCACCATCCAAGCACCTTTGCCGCCTGCTTCACGGTAAGCAGCCTTCAGCGCAGCGTAGTCAAACGGGCGATCTGGCAACTCACGCGGGCCGCCGGTGGCACCTTCAATGATGTGGATGTAAGCCAAGTTCATGCTGGCCAGCTCACGCACGACGTAGTCAAATAAGGGCTGCGGGTCGGCGTCCACGACATCGTTGGCCGGGGTGACGGGCGACAGCCGAATGCCGGTGCGCCCGCCTCCGACGGCAGCCGTCACAGCGCGGGTCACTTCCAGCAACAGGCGGGCACGGTTTTCAATCGAGCCGCCGTAGTCGTCCTCACGCTGGTTGGCGCCGGTCTTTAAAAACTGGTCCAGCAAATACCCGTTGGCACCGTGGATCTCGACGCCATCAAAGCCCGCGGTTTCAACCGCGTTACGCGCTGCCGACTGGTAGCTGTGAACCAGCTCGGGCAGCTCTTGGGCCTTCAGAGCACGAGGCTCGGAGGTTTCAACAAACGCCGGCGCGCCGTCCTTAATCAGCACGGTTTTGGTCTTGGCGGTGATGGCCGATGGCGCCACCGGCGCGCCATTGTCCGGCTGGAGTGAGGTGTGCGAGACACGGCCCACATGCCACAGCTGCACCACAATCTTGCCGCCTGCGGCATGTACATCGTGGGTGACCTTTTTCCAGGCATCGAGCTGTTCGGTGCCGTACAAACCGGGCACATCAGCATAGCCCTGGCCTTGCTGGCTAATGGCCGTGGCCTCGGTGATGATCAGCCCCGCCGTAGCACGTTGGGCGTAATAGGTAGCCGCAAACGGGCCCGGAATCGCGTCCGGCGAGCGGTTGCGGGTCAGCGGCGCCATGACAATGCGGTTGGCTAGGTGCAAGTCACCAGCCGTGACGGTATCAAACAGGGTGCGCATTGAGCAGCTTTCAAAAATCAAACGGCATTCAGTATGACCCAGAACCCATCTGGCCCCGCAAGACAAGCGGCTGAGCTTGTGTCAGCGGGGCGCTCTTAGACCTTCAGGCCTTCAGCACGCATCGCCGCCTGCACGGCTGGCCGTTCACGCATGTGGGTGCGAAACGTAGCCAGATTCGCAAAGCTTGACAAGTCGACCTTCACCAGCGGCGCCCAATTGCTGACGTTGAAAAGATAGGGGTCCGCAACGCTGAAAGCATCGCCCATCAGATACTTTTTACCCGCCAGCTGCTCGTCGACCCACTTGAATCGGCTGAGCAACTTTTCAATCACGATGGGCTTGTACTCAGCGGGCGTGGTGGGACTGAACAGGGGTGAAAAGCCCTTATGCAACTCGGTACCAATAAAGTTCAGCCAGCCTTGCATTTGCGCCCGGGCGACTGTGCCGTTGCTAGGGGCCAGATTCTTTTCTGGCACCTGGTCGGCGATGTACTGGACGATGGCTGGGCCTTCGGTCAGGCGGGTGCCGTCGTTCAGCTCCAGCAGCGGCACATAACCCAACGGGTTGATGCTGTAGTAGTCGGTACCGTCTGCCAACTGGTGGGTTTTGGTCGGGGCGGCGATCGGCGTGAAGTCCATGCCCGCTTCAATCAGCGTGATGTGGACCGACAGCGAGCAGGCGCCGGGAGAATAGTAAAGCTTCATTAAAAATCCTGGAAAAGTAAATACGGAACTTGAAACACCCTGCCAGTGTACGCAGGCCCAGCCATTGATGCTCCTCGCGCACTTCATCTTGTCCTACATTTCTAGTGCTTGGCGGCTGATCCGGATCTGGCAATCTGCGCTTTAGCATGGTGGCATCTTTATTACAGGATGCGATCATGCTCAAGTACGCCATCATTTTTGCGTTGATATCACTCGTTGCTGGTGCCTTGGGCTTTGGCGGCGTCGCGGCAGGTTCGGCAGGTATTGCCAAAATCCTGTTTGGGCTGTTTTTGATTCTGGCCGTGATTTTTGTGGTGCTGGCCGCACTCGGCGTTGGGGCCGTTAAAAAAGCCCTGAAATAAAGTACCCAACCCACGCCAGCTATTGCCCATGCACACTGCAACGATAGACCTCCAGCTTGACTATGAGGTCACGCACCCGGCTCACTTTTTATTCAATATTGAGGCGGCTTTTCATGAAGGCCACCGAATCGTGTCGGAGCGACTGAGCATCACGCCCAGCGTGAAGGTGCGCAATTTTTCTGACGAACGCACCGGCAACCGTTTTGTGCGGCTGGACGCGCCCAAGGGGATTTTGTCAGTCAACTACAACGCGCAGGTTGAGCTGTTGGCGCACCCAACACCGCTTCATCTGGACGAAGCCTTGGTCACCGCTGTCCCCGACGATGTGCTGCGCTATCTGATGCCCAGCCGCTATTGCGAGTCAGACATTTTGAGCCGCGCCGCACAGCAGCTGTTTGGGGACTTGCCCCGCGGCATCAAGCGTGTCCACGCCATCGAAAACTGGATCCACGACTCGATTTACTACATGCCGGGTTTTAGCAACTCCACCACCACCGCGCAAGAAGTGTTTGTGCAGCGCGCTGGTGTCTGCCGCGACTTTGCCCATCTGGGCATCACGTTTTGCCGAGCCTTGAACATTCCGGCGCGCCTTGTCGTGGGCTACGTTCACTTTGCTGATCCGCCACAAGACTTTCATGCCGTGTTTGAAGCCTGGCTGGACAACCAGTGGGTGGTGTTTGACCCGACCAAGATGGCGCCAATAGACCGGCTGGTGCGCGTCGGCACTGGGCGAGACGCTAAAGACGTGGCTTTTGCCACGATTTTTGGTGGCGTTCAGATGCAGCGTAAAGAGCTGCAGGTGCTCGAAGGTGACCGTACGCAGGCCCAGTCACTTGCCATGGCTTAACCTATTTGCTATCTAATTAAGAGCTGCTTGCACCCGTATTTATTGGGGCTTTAGGTCTTATAGCTCTCATCGAGGCGGTCAAGTTTGCGTATCAGTGACGGCCAGGCAAATGCGCCGCCCAGCCCACCTGTTTGCACCCGCATGGCTTCAGCCACGCCTTTGACGATCAGCGGGTTCACCTGCGTCAGGGCTGTGCCGCCCGATTGCGCATCGACTTGAATCCTGCAGGTGTTCTCAAAGGTGTACATGCTCAAAAAAGCATCAGCAATCGTTTTGCCGACCACCAGCAGGCCATGGTTGCGCAGCACTAAAAAATTGGCGGTGCCCAGGTCGGCCTGTAGGCGCGGCTTCTCGTCGTCTCTAAAGGCCACGCCTTCATAGTCGTGATACGCCAGTGAGCCGAGGACAAAGGTTGACTGCTGGCTGATCGGCAATATGCCCGCCGCTTGTGCGCTGACGGCCACGCCCGCACGCGTGTGGGTGTGCAGCACACAACCTGCGTCATGCCGCGCTTCGTGCACAGCGCTGTGAATCACAAAGCCAGCCGGGTTGACCGGGAAGGGCGAGTCGATCACCTTGTTGCACTGCTCGTCTACCTTGACCAAGCTAGAGGCGGTGATTTCGTCAAACATCAAACCGTAGGGGTTGATGAGAAAGTGGTGTGCGTCGCCCGAGACCGACGCAGGCAGCTTGGCAGTGATATGGGTAAAAACCAGGTCGCTCCAGCCGTACAGTGCCACCAGCCGATAGCAGGCGGCCAGGTCGCAGCGCAGCTGCCATTCTTCAGCGGTGACCGTGTTTTTGAGGGAGGCGATATGCATGGGTGATGTCTCCAAGTTTGTAGTGCCTCAGGATACGCCGTTGCGGGAGGCGAAGCACGCGAAATCGTCACATTTCGTCGCGAGAGTGACTCGACCGGGTTTGCCTTTTAGCAACGCTCGCAGTGCCCTGAATTGAATGCGATAATTGAACCCAAGCCCAATAAAATCGGGCACAAGCAGCTATAAAATTAGGAGTAAATTGGAAGCCTTTCTGATCTCAACCGGCATCGTCGCACTGGCCGAAATCGGCGACAAAACGCAATTGCTGGCACTGTTGCTGGCGGCGCGGTTTAAAAAGCCTTGGCCCATTGTCTGGGGTATTTTTGTCGCCACTGTTTTAAACCATGCCATGGCCGGCGCGCTGGGCGCATGGATCACCACACTCATCAGCCCACAAACCCTGCGCTGGATTCTGGGCGCGTCCTTCATCGCCATGGCGGTGTGGATGCTGATTCCTGACAAGCTGGACGATGGCGCAGACAAGCCGCCGGTGCGCTTTGGCGTGTTTGGTACCACGGTCGTGCTGTTCTTTTTGGCAGAGATGGGCGACAAAACCCAAGTCGCAACCGTCATGCTGGCCGCCCGCTTTGATGCCTATGCAGCAGTGGTCATGGGGACCACGCTGGGCATGATGCTGGCCAATGTGCCGGTGGTGTTTTTGGGCGAGCGCATGACGCGGCTGGTGCCGCTGCGGGTGGTGCACATCGTCAGCGCCGTCATCTTTTTGGGGTTGGGGCTGTTCGCTCTGCTCGGTTGATATACTGCAACTGCGCCGATTTGCTACAGCTTGCGGGCGCTTAACAAGTACAGCTAAAGACGCGCGCCAACCCGGCCTCGCCTTTAGCGACGTCGGGTTTTTCATTTTTAATGCGCGAAAAGAAGTTGATTGAGATGTTGATTGCCACGCCACAGTCCATGCATTTTGAAGAAACTTTGCCATTGCAAAGCGGTGCATCGCTTCGCGCCTATGACTTGAGCTTTGAGACCTACGGCACGCTGAACCAAGACAAATCAAACGCTGTGCTGATCTGCCACGCGCTGAATGCTTCGCACCATGTGGCGGGCACCTACGCCGGGCAAGACAAATCTGAAGGCTGGTGGGACACCATGATCGGCCCCGGCAAGCCGGTCGATACGAATCAGTTTTTTGTGATTGGCGTGAACAACCTCGGCTCTTGCTTCGGCTCCACCGGACCGATGCAAACCAACCCCGACACCGGCAAGATTTACGGGGCGGATTTCCCGGTGGTCACGGTGCAGGACTGGGTCGACGCGCAGGCGCTGTTGATGGACAGGCTTGGAATCCAGACGCTGGCCGCCGTTATGGGCGGTAGCCTGGGCGGCATGCAGGCTCTGAGCTGGACGCTGCAATACCCTGACCGTGTACGACACGCCGTGGTGGTGGCCAGCGCACCGAATCTGACGGCTGAAAACATCGCTTTTAATGAGGTCGCACGCCGCGCGATCGTGACCGACCCGGATTTTTGCGCGGGCCACTATGCCGAACACGGTGTGTTGCCCAAACGCGGCCTTCGCATCGCACGGATGATTGGCCACATCACCTATTTGAGTGATGACGTGATGAACGAAAAGTTTGGACGTCGATTAAAGCCATCGGCGGAGGAAAAGCAATTTTCCGACAGGCCGCCCTTAGGAAAATTAGCCCCCTCGGGGGGCAGCGTATTACACGAAGTGAAGAGCGTGGGGGCTTACAGGTACTCGACGCAAGAGGTCGAGTTTCAGATCGAAAGTTATCTGAGATACCAGGGCGACAAATTCGCAGAGTACTTTGATGCCAACACCTATTTGCTGATCACCCGCGCGCTCGACTACTTTGACCCGGCCAAGGCATTTGGTGGCGACCTGAGCCAAGCACTGGCGACCGCCACCGCTAAGTTTTTACTCGTCAGCTTCACCACCGACTGGCGTTTTGCCCCCGCGCGTAGCCGCGAAATCGTTAAGGCGCTGCTCGACAATCAATGCGACGTGAGCTATGCAGAGATCGATGCCCCTCATGGGCATGATGCCTTTTT
>JBBRDA010000108.1:0-9780 GCA_038204335.1 Burkholderiales bacterium | reverse complement strand
CGGGTGGTGGCTTATTCGACGTTGTCTCAGCTTGGCTACATGACGGTGGCGCTCGGTGCATCAGCGTATTCAGTGGCCGTATTCCATTTAATGACCCATGCGTTTTTCAAGGCACTGCTCTTTTTGGCGGCAGGTTCGGTTATTTTGGGGATGCATCACAACCAGGACATTCGCTGGATGGGTGGCGTTCGCAAATACATGCCTATTACATGGATTACCTTTTTACTTGGTTCACTGGCACTGATTGGTACCCCACTGTTTTCAGGCTTTTACTCCAAAGACAGCATCATTGAAGCGGTGCATGAAAGCCATTTGGCGGGTGCCGGGTTTGCATACTTTGCGGTGCTGGCCGGTGTGTTTGTCACCGCGTTTTATTCTTTCAGGCTGTATTTTTTGGTCTTTCACGGCAAAGAGCGTTTTGACCAGAATCCGGATGCACATCATGACGACCACCACGGCGCGCATGATGATCACCACGAAAAGCCGCATGAATCGTCCTGGGTGGTCACAGTGCCTCTGGTTCTGTTGGCTATTCCATCCGTCGTGATTGGGTTCATGACCATTCAGCCCATGCTGTTTGGCGACTTTTTCAAAGGTGTCATCACCGTCAATCTTGAAAAGCACCCCGCGATGGAAGAGCTTGCGAAACTTTTCCATGGCCCGGTGCAAATGGCGTTGCATGGGTTGATGACAGCGCCTTTTTGGCTGGCATTGGCTGGTGTTGTCACAGCCTGGTACATGTACATGCGCAACCCAGCGTTGCCCGCCGCCATCAAACGTATTTTTCAACCTATTTACACACTGTTTGAGAACAAGTATTACCTCGACTGGTTCAATGAAAATGTGCTGGCGCGGGGTGCACGCGGTCTGGGTATGGGGCTCTGGAAGTTCGGTGATCAAAAGCTAATCGACGGCGCTCTGGTCAATGGTTCATGGAAAGTCGTGGGCTGGGTGTCCGGCATCGTTCGTCGCTTGCAGTCGGGCTTTATTTACCACTACGCCTTTGGCATGATTCTGGGCGTCTTTGTACTGATGACGTACTTCGTTTGGCTGAATCGATAAACAACAAGAAGAAGCGGGAATAACTTTAATGGGTTTGCTTAGTCTTGCAATTTGGACACCGATTTTTTTTGGTGTCGTGCTGTTAGCTCTTGGGCGCGACGACCAAGCGCGTAGCGTACGCTGGTTCGCCCTAATAGGCGCAGTGGTCAGCTTTCTGGTCACACTGCCGCTCTACGAAGGCTTTAAGCTGGGCACATCGGCCATGCAGTTCGTTGAAAGTGGCAGCTGGATTGCCCGCTTCAATGTCAATTACCACATTGGTGTTGACGGTATTTCACTCTGGTTTGTATTGCTGACCGCATTTATCAATGTGGTGGTCATCATTGCCAGCTGGGAGTCGATCACGACGCGCGTCAACCAGTACATGGCCGCGTTCTTAATCTTGAGCGGCCTGATGATTGGCGTTTTCACAGCGCTCGACGGATTGCTGTTTTACGTATTTTTTGAAGCCACGTTGATACCGATGTACCTGATCATCGGCATCTGGGGCGGCCCGAACAAGATATATGCGGCCTTCAAGTTCTTTCTGTACACGCTGCTCGGTTCGCTGTTGATGTTGGTGGCGCTGATCTACTTGTACAACAAGTCTGGCGGTAGCTTTGATATTTTGACGTGGCATAAACTGCCGCTCGGCAGCACGATTCAAACGCTGTTGTTTTTTGCCTTTTTTGCGGCGTTTGCTGTCAAGGTGCCGATGTGGCCAGTGCATACGTGGCTGCCTGATGTTCACGTTGAAGCGCCAACAGGTGGATCTGCCGTGCTGGCTGCCATCATGCTCAAGTTGGGCGCGTATGGTTTCTTGCGGTTTTCGATGCCGATTGCGCCTGATGCCTCTCGGGAATGGGCCTGGCTGATGATTGCCCTTTCGCTTACAGCGGTAATTTATGTCGGTCTGGTGGCACTTGTGCAGCAAGACATGAAAAAGCTGGTGGCTTATTCGTCCGTGGCGCATATGGGTTTCGTTACCCTTGGCTTCTTCATTTTCAATGACCTCGGCGTGTCCGGTGGCATCGTTCAAATGATTGCGCACGGCTTTGTGTCGGGTGCGATGTTCCTTTGCATTGGCGTACTTTATGACCGGGTGCATTCGCGGGAGATTGCCAGCTATGGCGGTGTGGTCAGCACCATGCCCAAGTTCGCCGCGTTTGCCTTGTTTTTTGCCATGGCCAATTGCGGCTTGCCCGCCACGGCTGGTTTTGTCGGCGAGTGGATGGTCATTTTGGGTGCTGTCAAATTCAACTTCTGGATTGGTCTGGCCTCTGCCACCGCCTTGATTTTCGGTGCGGCCTACACACTCTGGATGTACAAGCGCGTTTACCTCGGCCCTGTTGTCAATGATGATGTCAAAAATCTGACCGACATCAATGCGCGGGAGTTTTTGATGTTGGCTTTGCTGGCTATTGCCACGCTTTACATGGGCCTTTACCCGAAGCCATTTACCGATGTGATGAACGGCTCCGTCGTGGATTTGCTGGCGCACGTCGCCAAATCCAAACTGAACTAACCGCAAAAGAATTCAGATGATTGACAAACTTTCCTGGATCGCGGTTTACCCCGAGATCATTCTGCTCGTGATGGGTTGCGTCATTTTGCTGGTGGACCTGTGGGTGAAGTCCCCGATGCGTACGCTGACCTATGTGCTGACGCTGGTCACGCTCGGCGTAGTTGCTGCGCTGGAGGCCTCATACGCTCTGGGCGGCCAGACTTTTTATGGTTTCGGCAAGATGGTCGTGGTTGATCCGATGGGCAGTTGGCTCAAGTGTTTCTCGTGCATTGCCTTGATGGTGTCTCTTGTTTACGGCAGGCCGTATGCGTTTGACCGTGACATGCTGCGCGGCGGTGAGTTTTTCACACTCAGCCTGTTTGCCTTGTTGGGCATGTTCGTGATGATTTCAGGTCACAATTTCTTGGTCATCTACATGGGGCTGGAGTTGCTGACGCTATGCAGCTACGCCCTGGTAGCCTTGCGCCGCGACGATGCGACAGCCACTGAAGCGGCCATGAAATACTTTGTGCTGGGGGCTCTGGCCTCGGGCTTTTTGCTCTACGGTTTGTCCATGTTGTATGGCGCCACCGGATCGCTGGATTTGAACGAAGTCTTCAACGCGATTGCCAGCAGGCAGGTCAAACACCAGGTGCTGGTGTTTGGACTGGTGTTTATCGTTGCTGGCCTGGCCTTCAAGTTGGGAGCGGTACCTTTTCATATGTGGCTGCCTGATGTGTACCAGGGTGCGCCGACGGCAGTGACGCTGCTGATTGGTGGGGCACCGCAACTTGCTGCATTTGCCATTTGCCTGCGCTTGCTGGTTGAAGGCTTGTTACCTTTGGCTTTTGACTGGCAGCAGATGCTGGCCGTGATGGCGATTGGCTCACTGCTCGTCGGCAATTTGGCTGCTATTGCCCAAAGCAACTTGAAGCGCATGCTGGCGTTTTCGACCATCTCGCAAATGGGCTTTTTGCTGCTTGGCTTGCTGTCTGGCGTGGTCAACGGCAATCAGCTCAACACTGAGTCAGCCTACAGTGCGGCCATGTTTTATGCCATCACCTACGTGCTAACGACGCTCGCAGCTTTCGGGGTCATCATGCTGCTGGCCCGTGCAGGTCATGAGTCTGAAGAAATTGCCGATCTGGCCGGACTCAACCAGCGCAGCCCGCTGTATGCCGGGGTCATGGCGGTCGTGATGTTCTCGCTTGCAGGTCTGCCGCCGCTGGTGGGCTTTTATGCCAAGCTGTCGGTGCTGCAAGCCCTGATTTCATCGCAGCTGACAAGTTACCTGGTACTGGCTGTGTTTGCCGTGCTGATGTCTCTGGTAGGTGCGTTTTACTATCTGCGTATCGTCAAAGTGATGTACTTCGATGCGCCACAGAGTCCTGTACACCCGATCACCGCGCCTGCAGATGCGCGGGTCGTTTTGACAATCAATGGCGCGCTTATCCTGATTCTGGGTATATTTCCTGGCGGTTTGATGACGCTTTGCACGCAGTCGATCAGCAGTATCGTCAAGACACTGGGAAGCTAGCCCGATACTGGGCTGCCTCTTGGCTCATCACCTGTCATGAAAGTCTTGAATCTTCAATGTGGCCAGCAGCACTCGTTTGAAGGCTGGTTCGGTTCTGAGGACGACTTTCAAACGCAGTTGCAACGCGGTCTGGTTGAATGCCCGATGTGCGCTGATAAATCGGTCGTCAAGATGCCTAGCGCCCCACGGCTGAACTTCGGCGCGCATGCGCCGCGCAGCCTTAACGCAGTGTCTGAACAAGCCAGCACAGCCGCATCAACCAGCGCGATAGCACCAGTTTCAGAGGCCGAGCTCTCTACAAGCTTGAGCACGGTAACGGATCATCCGGCTCACCACGGTCCCAGCGCTGAGCAGCAAGCCGCATTTTTAAACGCTGTACGCCATGTTTTGGCCAACACTGAAGACGTTGGCGACCGTTTTGCGAACCAAGCCAGAGCCATGCACTACGGCGACGCCGAGCCGCGCAGCATTCGAGGTCAGGCGACCCAGCGTGAAGCGGTTGAGCTGATCGAAGAAGGCATCGACGTGATGGCCTTGCCGGTACCTGCAGCGTTGAAAGAAACCTTGCAATAGGCCTGTTTAAGGCGTCTCAATTGCTATTAAATAAGTAGCTGCTTGCGCCGGTATTTATTGGCTTACAGCCATATTTGCTACCTGAAAAAGCGTTTAATCCGCTTTTTCAGGTTCTCAACCTAGCAAAAAATCAAGGATACAAACCGCGCAACTCGCGGGTGTGCAAGATCCGCTTGCAGGCCACGATGAAGGTGGCGGTACGCAGACTGACTTTGCGGTCTTGCGAGACGTCCCACACAGCGGCAAACGCATGCTTCATGATTTTGACCAGTCGCGCATTGATCTCTTCTTCATCCCAGAAGAAGCTTGAAAAGTCTTGCACCCATTCGAAGTAGCTCACAGTCACGCCGCCTGCATTGGCAATCACATCGGGCAGTACCAAAATATTGCGCGACTGCAAAATGTCGTCGGCCGCTGGAGTGGTCGGGCCGTTCGCCCCTTCAATCACCATGCGTGCCTTGATGCGCCCCGCGTTGGCGGCAGTGATTTGCTGCTCTAGTGCGGCAGGTATCAAAATATCGCATTCCACGTCCCAGAAACTGTCGTTGGCAAGGACTTCTGAGCCCGCAAAACCACCGACACCACCGGTCTCAAGGACATGTTGCAGCAATGCAGGCACATCCAGACCCGCTTCCTTGTAAATCGTTCCGCTATGGTCTTGCACGGCCACAACGCGCGCACCGGCCTCGGCAAACAGCTTGCCTGCCACGCCACCTACGTTGCCAAAGCCCTGCACCGCAATGCGTGCGCCTTTGATCTCTAGGCCGATGTGGTGTGCGGCTTCACAGCCAACAGTAAACACACCGCGCCCCGTGGCTTCACGTCGGCCAAGTGAGCCGCCTAGATCAACAGGTTTGCCTGTCACTACACCAGTCGATGTGGAGCCGGTGTTCATCGAGTAGGTGTCCATCATCCACGCCATGATTTGCTCGTTGGTGTTTACGTCAGGGGCCGGAATGTCTTTGTTGGGGCCAATGATGATGCCGATCTCGCTGGTGTAGCGGCGCGTCATGCGCTCCAGTTCGCCGCGCGACAGTTTTTTCGGATCGACCCGAATGCCGCCTTTGGCACCGCCGTAGGGCACATTGACCGCTGCGTTTTTCACCGACATCCACGCCGACAGCGCCATGACTTCTGACAACGTGACGTCCTGGTGAAAGCGCACACCACCCTTGCCGGGGCCGCGCGACACGTTGTGTTGTACGCGGTAGCCTTCAAAGTGCGCCACTGTACCGTCGTCCATGTGAATCGGCACGTCAACAATCAGGACGCGCTTGGGGCGTTTGAGCGTTTCAGCCCAGCGAGCCAGATTACCCAGGTGTGGAATAACGCGGTCAACCTGTTGCAAATAGTTGCCCCAAGGGCCGAGGTTGCTGGCGTCCAGATAGGAGGGCAGGGGGTGTGCGCTGTGATCGACGGCGCTTGTTGCGGGGGCGTTTGACATGAAAACTCCAGGTGGCTGATGTTGCGAAGAAGCCTTCACTTTAGGAGCTTGCCTGAAAAATGTCCAAGGCCAGCTTTATGTGACCTTATGCAAAAAATTCATAACAAGAGATTTGCCAATCAAAATCAACTCGTGAACTGCAACGCCGCAAGTCGCGCATAGACGCCGCCTTTGGCGACTAACTCGGCGTGTGTGCCTTGTTCTACCAAATGGCCATGGTCCAACACCAAAATGCGGTCAGCTTGCTGCACCGTAGCCAGTCGGTGCGCCACGACCAGCGTGGTGCGGTCTTTCATGGCAGATTCGAGCGCGGCTTGCACCATGCGTTCGCTTTCAGCGTCAAGTGCGCTGGTGGCTTCGTCCAGCAGCAGCAAAGGCGAATTTTTTAGCATTGCACGTGCAATGGCGATGCGCTGGCGCTGCCCACCTGACAGGCGCACACCGCGCTCCCCCAAAAAGGTGTCGTAACCTTCAGGCAGGGCGGTGATGAACTCGTCGGCAAACGCGGCTTTTGCGGCGGCCTTGACCTCATCGTCCGTGGCTTCAGGCTTGCCATAGCGAATGTTCTCCAATGCGCTGGTTGAGAAAATCACCGCATCTTGCGGCACGATGCCGACGCGCAGTCGCAGGTCTGACAGTGACATGTCTTTAGTCGCCACGCCATCCAGCACAATCTGGCCGGATTGCGGGTCATAAAAGCGCAGCAACAACTGGAAAACCGTGCTTTTACCCGCACCGCTGGGGCCGACGATGGCAACTGTTTCGCCGGGGGCGACTTTCATGCTGAAGTCGCTGAGCGCAGCCTGAAGCGGGCGGGATGGGTAGTTGAAATTGACTGCTTCAAATTCAATAGCGCTTCCCGCATGAATAACCGGTGCTGGCGTTGGTTTTAAGGGTGATTTAATGGGTGAGTTGGTCTCCAGCAGTTCCATCAAACGCTCAGTAGCGCCAGCCGCGCGCAGCAAGTCCCCATAGGTTTCGCCTAACACTGCAGACGCACTGGCCAAAATAATCACATACACCACGGTTTGCCCCAGATGGCCTGCGGTGATGGACCCATTCATAACCGCTTGCGTGCCTTGGTACAAGCCCCAGAGCAACCCCGCCGACGTTGCGATGATGATGAAAGCCACCAACACGGTACGCGCCTTTGAGCGACGTATGGCCACGTTAAACGCGTTGGTTGAAGACTCGTTAAAGCGCGTGGCTTCGCGCCCCTCGGCGGCGTAGCTCTGCACGATGGGAATAGCGTTCAGCACCTCGGCGGCAATGGCGCTTGAGTCAGCCACCCGGTCCTGGCTGGCGCGCGACAGCTTGCGCACACGCCGGCCGAAAATCACCGAGGGCACCACCACGATGGCCAAGCCCGCCGCGATTTGCAGCATCAAATACGGGTTGGTGTAGACCAGCATTGCTATTGCTCCCACGCCCATCACCAGGTTGCGCAGCCCCATGCTAAGTGACGAGCCGACCACGGTTTGCACGAGCGTGGTGTCACCTGTCAGGCGTGACAGCACTTCGCCGGTTTGCGTAGTCTCAAAAAACTGCGGGCTTTGCTTGAGCACATGGCCGTAAACCGCGTTGCGCAGGTCGGCGGTAACACGCTCACCCAGCCAGCTGACCATGTAAAACCGGCCAGCTGAAAACAGACCGAGCGCTGCGGCGACGCCAAACAATTCAAAAAAGTGGTTGCGCAGCGCCATCAATTGATCGCCTTTGCCTGCCGCGCTGGTGTCGCCGCTGACCAGCCCGCCATCAATCAAGCTGCGCAGTGCCAACGGAAACACCAGGGTGGCCACCGCCGCCATCACCAAAAAAAACACCGCTAGCGCAATGCGGCCGCGGTAGGGGCGCAGGAAGGGAGCGAGACCCGATAGCGATTTAGGAGTTTTGGCTTTAGCGCGTTCAGTGGTCATAGAGTCAGAGTGTAGGGGCGTCGGCAAAAGCGTTGAAAAACTGCTTGGGTGTTGATTTTACCTGTCAATACCCTAAAAAAGGTATAAAAATGGCCACCAGCCCAATAAATACGGGCGCAGGCAGCTCCTGATTAAATAGCACTCTAACTGGCAAAGACGCAAACCGGGATCTCCCCCTACTTCAAGGCTTGTCCAGCTTTTATGATGCGCAGATGACCCAGACACTTAATCAGACACATACCCCGACAAATCTTCAGGCCCTGTTCAGTGCTCAGCACATCGCCAGCCGTCAGCACATTGATGTGCCGCTGGACGTTCGGCGCCACCGGCTATTGACCCTGAAGGCCATGATTGATGACCACGGTGCGGCCCTGGCAAAGGCCGTGCAAGCCGACTTTGGTGTGCGCAGCCTGCAACTGACCGAGATTGCCGACTTGTTTGTGCTCCGGTCGCTCTTGTCGCACACCCTCAAGGCCTTGCCCAAATGGATGAAGCCGCAAAAAGTCAGTACGCCGATATACCTGCAACCCGCCAGTGCCTACTTGCAGCGTCAGCCGCTGGGGGTGGTGGGCGTGGTGTCACCGTGGAACTACCCGGTGCAGCTTGCACTCGGCCCGGTCATCACGGCGTTGGCTGCTGGCAACCGCGTGATGCTCAAACCCAGCGAATTGACGCCTGCAACATCGGCCTTGATGGCTGAATTGATTGACAAAGCTTTTGCGCCAGATGAAGTGTGTGTGGTGCTGGGTGACGGCGAGTTGGCGGCAGAGTTTTCAAGTCTGCCCTTCGACCATTTGTTTTTTACCGGCTCCACCGCGGTGGGCCGCATCGTCGCCAAGGCTGCGGCGGCCAACCTGACGCCCACCACGCTGGAGTTAGGCGGCAAGTCACCGTGCATCATTGACGCCAGCTGCGACCTTGACGCTGCCGCCATCAAAATCGCTCACGGCAAGCTTTTGAACGCTGGCCAAACCTGCATCGCCCCGGATTACGTGCTGCTGCCCAAAGGCAAAGAAGCCGCTTTCGGTCACGCCTTTGCCCAGGCGGTGGCCAAACTGTTCCCGACCATCGCCGGTAACCCCGACTACGCCGCCATCATCAGCCCACGCCACCAGGCTCGTTTGCAAAGCATGCTGGCGGCAGCAGAGGCGGGCGGTGCCAAGCTGCAAATCATCAACACCGGGGGTGAGGCGACTGAACACCGCCAAATGCCGCCGGTACTGGCGTTTGACGTGCCTGCCGACGCCCAACTCATGCAGGAAGAAATCTTCGGTCCGATTCTGCCGGTGCTGCCGTATGAATCGTTAAACGACGCTATCGAATACGTCAATGCCCGGCCTAGGCCGCTGGCGCTGTACTGGTTTGGCACAGACCACGCCGCACGCGACAAGGTACTTAGCCAAACTGTCAGTGGTGGTGTGACGGTCAACGACACCCTGATGCACATTGCCCATGAGAACCTGCCTTTCGGGGGGGTCGGCGAAAGCGGCTGGGGCAGTTATCACGGCGAGGCCGGGTTTTTGCGGCTCAGCATGCAAAAACCAGTGCTCGTGCAGTCCAAATGGGCGCGTGGTGATTTGTTTTACCCACCGTATGGCCACCGCTTTGATCAGGTGATGGGGCTGCTAAAGCGCTGGTTTTAAAGCGCATCCAAGTACTGGCGTGTCAATAGCCACTCGTAGATACATCTAAGAAAAGGGCTTCCCCCGAGCTGCTACAGCATGGGGATTCCCCTGATTAAAAAGGCATAGGGGAGCTACTTTTA
>JBBRDA010000107.1:0-10022 GCA_038204335.1 Burkholderiales bacterium | reverse complement strand
GGTTGTAGCGCATGCCTTTGCACACGTCGCAGGGCACATACACGTCGGGCAGAAAGTGCATTTCAACTTTGACTACGCCGTCGCCTTGGCAGGCTTCGCAGCGGCCACCTGCTACGTTAAAGCTGAAGCGGCCCGCGCCGTAGCCACGCTCGCGCGCGGTGTTCATCTCGGCCAGCAGCTCGCGTATCGGCGTAAATAGGCCCGTGTAGGTCGCCGGGTTGCTGCGCGGTGTGCGGCCAATTGGCGATTGGTCTACGTTGATGACTTTGTCGAAGTGCTCAATGCCCTCTATCGCCTCATGGGCCGCAGGCTCCTCATGCGCGCGGTACAGCGTGCGGGCCACGGCGGCGTACAGCGTGTCATTGACCAGCGTTGATTTGCCGGAGCCAGAGACGCCCGTCACGCAGGTCAGCAAACCAACCGGAAACTCCACACTGACGTTTTTCAGGTTGTGGCCGCTGGCGTTGATGACACGCAGCGCCTGCATGTCGCCCAATGTGGCTTGGTGTTGAGCCTCACGCGCTGCGCGGCGCTCATAAGCCGGGCTGTGCGGAAAGCGAGACGGCTTTTTAGCAGCGAATGGGTTTTCTTTTTTCACCGTCGGCAGCCAAGGCGTACGTTTTGCCGGCACGGCAATTTTTAATACCTGCGCCAAGTACTTGCCGGTCAACGAGTTCGGGTTGTCACGCACCTCTTCATAGGTGCCCTGCGCCATCACGCGGCCACCATGAATGCCAGCGCCCGGCCCCATATCGATCACATGGTCGGCCGCGCGGATCATGTCTTCGTCGTGCTCAACCACCAGCACACTGTTGCCAATGTCACGCAGGTGTTTCAGCGTACCTATCAATCTGTCGTTGTCGCGCTGGTGCAGGCCAATACTCGGCTCGTCGAGAACGTACATGACACCGGTCAGGCCAGAGCCGATTTGCGAGGCGAGGCGAATGCGCTGCGACTCCCCGCCCGACAAGGTCTCAGCACTTCTGTCCAAGCTCAAATAATTCAAACCCACGTCGTTCAAAAACTTCAAGCGTAGACCGATCTCGCGCACCACTTTGCCCGCAATTTCGCCTTTGGCACCTGACATTTTGAGCTGGTCAAAGTACGCAAAGCTCTCCCGCAAGGTGATGCGGCTGATGTCAAATATCGCCCGTTTGGTCACCGTGCCATCGGCATCGGGTGAGCCCACCAGGTACACATGGCGCGCCTCCAGCCGCAGCCGCGTGCCGCCGCAGTCTGGGCAGGGTTGAACGCTGCGGTAGCGCGCCAGCTCTTCACGCACCGTGCTCGAATCCGTCTCGCGGTAACGCCGTTCAAAGTTCGTTATCACGCCTTCAAACGGGTGCTTTTTGGTGACTTTTTTACCCTGTGACGCGCCTGAGTCCATGACGTATGAAAACTTGATTTCCTCGTCGCCCGAGCCGTGCAAAACGACTTGCTGCACTTTGGCGGGCAAGTTTTCAAACGCGGTGTCAATGTCAAAAGCGTAGTGCTTGGCCAAGCTTTCGAGCATTGAAAAGTAGTAGCCGTTGCGCCGGTCCCAGCCCTTCACGGCGCCACTGGCCAAACTGAGCGACGGGAACGCCACAATCCGCGCCGGGTCGAAAAACTCTTTGTGGCCGAGACCGTCGCAACTGGGGCAAGCACCGACAGGCGAGTTGAATGAAAACAGGCGCGGCTCCATGTCGGCCAACGAATAGCTGCAGACCGGGCAGGAGAACTTGGCGCTGAACAAGTGCTCTTTGCCGGTGTCCATCTCCAGCGCAATGGCCTTGCTGTCGGCCAACCTCAGTGCGGCTTCAAAGCTTTCGGCCAACCTTTGGGTTTGGTCAGCGCGGGACTTGAGGCGGTCAATCACCACGTCAATGTTGTGCTTCTCGGTTTTTTTGAGTTTGGGCAACTCGTCGAACTCGTACGCCGCGCCATCGACCCGAAAACGCACATACCCCTGCGCCTGCATTTCGGCAAACAGCTCAACAAATTCGCCTTTTTTCTCGCGCGCCACGGGCGCCAGAATCATCAGTTTGGTGTCTTCGGGCAAGGCCAGCACCGAGTCCACCATTTCGCTGACGCTCTGCGCTTGCAGCGGCAAATCGTGTTCGGGGCAAAACGGTGTGCCCGCTCTGGCAAACAACAAACGCAAATAGTCATGAATTTCTGTCACCGTGCCAACGGTCGAGCGCGGGTTGTGGCTGGTGGCTTTTTGCTCAATCGAGATCGCGGGCGACAAGCCCTCGATCATGTCCACATCGGGTTTGTCCATCAGTTGCAAAAACTGCCGCGCATAGGTGCTTAGGCTTTCGACATAGCGGCGCTGACCCTCGGCGTACAGCGTGTCAAACGCCAGCGACGACTTGCCCGAACCGCTCAGCCCGGTGATGACCACCAGCTGGTTGCGCGGAATATCGAGGTCGATATTTTTCAGGTTGTGGGTACGCGCCCCGCGAATGCTGATGCGCTGCTGAGCGAGCACATTCGCCAGGTACTTACTGTCATTGGGAGAGTTCAAGATGTGGGTGCGTTGAGAACAACTCTCCATCATAGACCGATACACTGTTTCAGGCACAGTCGGCATTGATCTTGCTGTAGATGCCCTAGCCCCCCAACCGTATGTGTTTTCACACTTCTCCACCGTGACACCCGCCCATCCCGCAGCCGATACCCGCATGACCCCCACCGAGTGGCGCGCCAGCAGCTCGCTGGCGTCCCTTTTTGCTTTGCGCTTGCTGGGCCTTTTTTTGGTACTGCCGGTGTTCGCGCTGGAAGCCGCCAAATACCCCGGCGGCGACGACCCGGCGCGGGTCGGTTTGGCCATGGGTATTTACGGGCTGACGCAGGGCGTTTTGCAGATCCCGTTTGGACTGGCATCTGACCGCATGGGGCGCAAGCCGGTGATGATTTTTGGCTTGATTGTTTTTGCCTTGGGGAGTTTTTTGGCGACCTGGGCCCCCACGCTGGACTGGCTGATTGCGGGACGATCGTTGCAAGGCGCAGGCGCCATATCAGCCGCTGTGACCGCCATGCTGGCCGACTTGACACGCGACGAGGTGCGCACCAAAGCCATGACGCTGGTCGGCGGCAGCATCAGCGTGGTGTTTGCTTTTTCTTTGGTGATGGGGCCGCTATTGACCAACCTGATTGGCTTTGCCGGTCTGTTTGCCCTGACGGGCTTGCTGGCGCTGACCGGCATTGCAGCGGTTGTTTACTGGGTACCGCCTGAGCCGCCCAAGCCTGTTCATCAACTTGAGAGGCAGGGCGGCGGCCTGCTGGAGGTTTTGAAAAACCCGGCCTTGTTGCGGCTAGACGTGGGGGTGTTTGTGTTGCATGCGGTGCAGTTGGCGATGTGGGTTGCGATTCCTTCGCTGCTGGTGGCGGCCGGCCTGAACAAGGCACAGCACTGGCAAATTTACCTGCCTGTGGCGCTGATCTCATTTTTAGTGATGTGGGTGACGCTTTTTCCGCTGGAAAAACGCGGCTACCTGCGGGCCGTCTTTTTATCAGCAGTGGGGTTTATTTTGGCGGTACAGATCGGCTTTTTGGCTGGGCCAGGCTTGGGCCAACACAGCTTGACCTTGCTGGCCACGCTGCTGTTTCTGTTTTTCTGCGGTTTTAATATATTAGAGGCCAGCCAGCCCAGCCTGGCGTCGCGTATTGCACCCGCTAACGTCAGGGGCGCGGCGCTGGGGGTGTACAACACGCTTCAGGCCTTGGGGTTTTTTGCCGGTGGCGCTATGGGTGGCTGGCTGGCCAAAACCTATGGCGCAACCAGCGTCTTTGCGGCTTGCGCCGCCATGATGCTGCTCTGGCTGTGGGTGGCCTGGCCGATGAAGATTATCAGCCGCCACCACGTTGTTGAAGCCAGTTAAACTGACCGATTACACTGAAAAAATCAGGAGCACACACCATGGCCTCAGTCAACAAAGTCATCATCGTCGGCAATTTGGGCAAAGACCCTGAAATGCGCAGCTTTCCGAGTGGCGACCAGATTGCCAACGTCACCATTGCCACCACCGACCGCTGGAAAGACAAAACCAGCGGCGAGATGAAAGAAGCCACCGAATGGCACCGCGTCACCTTCAATGGCCGCCTGGCTGAAATTGTTGGGCAGTATTTGAAAAAAGGCTCGCAGGTGTACGTCGAAGGCAGCCTGCGCACCCGCAAATGGACCGACAAGGACGGCGTCGACAAATACACCACCGAAATTCGTGCCGACCAGATGCAAATGCTGGGCAGTCGCCAAGGCATGGGCGGCGCTGGCGGTTCGTCCGACGGTGATGACGGTGGTTACAGCGCACCCCGGGCACCTGCAGCGCGCCCCGCCCCGGCGGCCAAAGCAGCCCCAGCCAAGGCCGCCAGTGGTTTTGACGACATGGATGACGACATCCCGTTTTGATGGCTTGCACCAGCCAGCCCGCTTGAAAAACCCGCTTTGTGCGGGTTTTTTGGTTTTTGGCCTACACCCGTGAGCGGCTTACGCTTACAAACGGTGACCACTGAAACAGTGCTTCAAAGTTAGTATTTCAAGCTGGCATCCACCTCCGCCTCAATCATCCGGTCAGACCCCTCACTATGAAGACATCCAACGCGCTTTACAGCAGCTGCCTTCTGGCCTTCACAGCGGCGCTTTGCCCGCCAGCTTTGGCAGACGGCATCGAGCCACTGACGAATATTTTGAACACCCCTGGCAGCGCCGGGCTTGGGGTGGCGGTGCGCGCCAGCACCTCGCCCTATTTGGGAGGCGGCACACGTTATGACTTGCTGCCGCTGTATCTCTATGAAGGTGAACGGCTGTTTTTGCATGCCAACCGGGCTGGCGTCAAACTTTTGAAGGACGCAGACCTCAGATCGGGCCAGCGATTTGACCTTATTATCGAGCAGCGGTTTGAGGGTTTTCCGGCTGAAAACCTGCCCGCCAGCCTGACCGGCATGGCCAGCCGTGATTCGGGCATTGACCTCGGGCTGGCGTACCGATTGCGTCAAAGTTGGGGCACATTGCGCGCCGAGTTGGTCCGTGACGTGGGCAGCGCATCGGGCGGCTACGAGGCGCGCTTGGGCTACGGCTACGAATGGCGGTCTGGGCCATGGTCGTTGCGGCCCGATGTGTCGGTGTCTTGGCGCGACGCCAAACTCAACAACTATTACTACGGCGTGCGGGCCAATGAAGCCATTGCCGGCCGCCCAGCCTATGCACCCGGTTCTGGGGCGCAGGCGCAATTGGGGCTGTTTGGCTCTTACGACGTGTCTGAGCGCTGGCGGTTGCTGGCCGGGATATCGGCCACGATGCTCGGCGCGTCGGTCAAGAACAGTCCGATTGTTGAAAAACGCGTGCTGCCCGCCGTTTATATCGGCGCAGCCTATGACTTTGGCAGCCACAAACGCCAGTGGGACGAGCCGACCTCGCCCACCTACGTCAAGCTGCTGTACGGCAAGGCCACTGAGGACGGTTGCCACCTGGCCCGCATCATCACCGCACGCTGCCTGTCAACCGCCAAAGTCAATGCCACCAGCATCAGCGGCCTACAAATCGGCAAACCCTTTATTGAAAAGCTCAACGGCTGGCCGCTGGACTTTGCAGGCTATGTCGGCCTGACGCACCATGACGAGCGCGGCCTGCAGGCCAACGGCTTACAGGTAGATCTTTTCATGAAAGCCATTTACTACGGCTTTCCGTGGAGCGAGCGCGTCAAAACCCGGCTCGGCTTGGGCGTCGGCCTGTCAGCAGCGCAGCGTGTGCCTTACACCGAAGTCACCAGCCAGAACGGCAAAACCACGTCCCGCCTGCTCAATTACCTGGACCCGACCATTGACGTGAGCGTGGGCGATTTGATCGGTGTTCGGTCATTGAAAGAAACCTTTGTAGGCTTCGGCGTGTCGCACCGCTCAGGTATTTTTGGCGCATCACGCCTGCTGGGCAATGTGAGCGGCGGCTCGAATTACATTTACACCTACGTGGAGTCGGCTTTTTGAAGGGACTCGGTTGCTATTTATTTAGGAGCTGCTTGCGCCCGTATTTATTGGCTAAAAGGCTAATTTGATACCCAAAAACCGCTGTAAAACCGCTCTAAAACTGCTATTTCAGCGTGTTTTGTACGTTGCTGCTGGCAATCACCCCGCCGCCCAGGCATACCTCGCCGTCATACAGCACGGCAGACTGGCCGGGCGTGACGGCCCACTGCGGGTCTTGAAACACCAGCTCGCAGGCCGCGTCGCTAGAGCTGACCAACTGACAAGGCGCATCCGCCTGGCGGTAGCGGGTTTTGGCGGCTAGCGCACCTGGCTTGGGCGCATGGCCGGCAACCCAGCTGCAGTCTTGCGCCGCAAGCTCAGTGGACTGTAGCCACGGGTGGTCATGGCCCTGCACCGCCCACAGCGTGTTGGCGGCCATGTCTTTGCGGGCGACGAACCAAGGCTCATGCTGTCCCGCCCCTCGCTGGCCGCTGGCCTGTATCGCCTTCAGCTCCGCGCCTTTGGCTTTTACACCGCCAATTCCCAGACCCGTACGCTGACCGAGCGTGTAAAAACTCAAACCCACATGCTCGCCCACCACCCGCCCGGTGTCGCTTTTGATCAGCCCCGGCGCTTTAGCGATGAACTGGTTCAAAAAATCACGAAACGGCCGCTCGCCAATAAAGCAGATACCGGTGGAGTCCTTCTTTTTGGCATTCGGCAGGCCAATCTCGTCGGCAATACGGCGGACTTCGGTCTTTTTAAGCTCGCCAACAGGAAACAGCGTTTTCGACAATTGCGCCTGGTTCAGGCGATGCAAAAAATAGCTTTGGTCTTTGGCCGGGTCTAGGCCTTTGAGCAGCTCAAAAAGCTGCGTTGACGGGTTTTGCCGGACTCTAGCGTAGTGGCCAGTGGCGATTTTCTCGGCACCCAGGCGCATCGCGTGGTCTAAAAAGGCTTTGAACTTGATCTCGGCATTGCACAAGATGTCCGGGTTGGGCGTGCGCCCGGCTTGGTATTCACGCAAAAACTCGGCAAACACGCGGTCTTTGTAGTCAGCGGCAAAGTTGACGTGCTCAATCTCAATGCCCAGCACATCAGCCACGGCGGCGGCATCGACAAAGTCCACATTCGACGAACAAAACTCGTCGTTGTCGTCACCTTCCCAGTTTTTCATGAAGATGCCAATGACTTCATGGCCCTGCTGCTTCAGCAGGTAGGCCGTGACCGCAGAGTCAACGCCACCGCTCAGGCCGACGACTACTTTTTGTTTGCGGGTTGGGGGGGTGGGCATCGGGTAATTATCGTTTTGTTGTGTTTTGGGGCGGTTTTTGGGCTTTTTTGGGGGTGTTTTTGGGGTTTTAGTCAATGGATACGGGTGCGAGCAGCTTCTGAATTGATAGCGGTTATCGCCTTCACGTAGCTTCCGGGACTCGCCCCGGCGGGCGACTTACTTTTCTTTGCTTCGCCAAAGAAACCTAAGGAAAAGAAAGGCGACCCGCAGTCTGGGTCCCTTCGCTTCGCTACGGGCACCTTGCGGTGCTCGAAGTCAGCGGAATTTTTAGAAACTAGTCAGCTTCGCTGCCGTCGGACATCTAAAAATTTATTTCCGCTGCCTCCTGCGCTCCTCAGCCCAGCCAGGACGGGGTGGGGAGAAGAAGGAAGTCCGAATTCATTCCCCAAACCCGTCCTGGCTGGGCTTGAAAAAGTTGGAAGAGACGGATAAAAAAATCTAGATGTCCGACGACAGCGAAGCTGGCTAGTTTCTAGATTTTCCGGCTCTTTCAGCTTTTTCAAGGAACCGCGCAGCGGCCCAGACTGCGGGTCGCCTTTCTTTTGGTTAAGTTTGGTGTTCACGTAACTTTGCTGTGCAAAGTGAGTGAACCCCGCGCGCGTAGCGCGCCTTTGGCGAACAAAGAAAACCTGCTGCGCAGGTTTCATCAAAAGTGACTCGCCGCCGGGCGACTCCCGGCAAACCACGCGAAAGTACGCAAAATTTCAACCAAACACAGACAGATCCGTAGTAACAAGCGACAAAGGAAACCTCTGCCCAGCCAAATAATCCTCCATGCACTTGAGCAACAAAGGACTCCGGTGATGCTCAACGCAGCCCCGAATCTCATCGGCCGTTAACCAAACCGCGCGCACTATCCCCTCGTCCAGCGGCTGGCCAGCCACATGCGCGCCCAGTTCACCGCAAAAGGCAAAACGCAGATAGGTGATGTCTTCTTCGCCGCTTGGCTCGGTCGCGCTGCTGCGCTGAAAGCGCGACATGTACACGCCCACCACCTCAGTGGGCGTGAAGTGAAAAGCGGTTTCTTCCAGTGTCTCGCGCGCGCAGGCTTGGGGCAGGCTTTCGCCAGGGTCCAAATGACCCGCCGGGTTGTTGAACTTCAGGCCGTCGCGGGTTTCTTCTTCAACCAGCAAGAATTTCTGAACGCCATCAAAGTCTTTGGCAATGACAGCGGCAACAGTGACGCTGGGTTTGAATCGGGTTTTCATGGGGGCTGATTATCAGCCAGCAGCGCCATCCACCAAACCGCCCGCAAAGCCACTCGCAAAGCTGGCCCGCAAGTGCGCTACCAAGCACTGCACTGCTTTGGGCACTTGCGCAGACCACGGCCGCAGGGCGTAGATCCGCTCGCCAAAAAAGCCCTGCACTTGCCAGTCGGGCAACACGCGCACGAGCTGGTCAGTACCCCGGCGGTCCAGCGGAAGACTGAAGTCTGGCAACAAACCAACGCCCAATCCCGCCAGCAAAGCCTCCCGCAGCACTTCACTGTTGTTGACTTTTAAAGACCCGCGAATGTTGACGCCCACACGCTCGGTCGATTTCCGTCTACCGACTTTGGCAAACGTCCAGGTACCAGACTGGTTGCCCAGGTACAGCAGGCAGTCATGCGCGGCCAAATCACCGGGGCGGGTGGGCGTGCCGCGCCGCGCCAGGTAGTCGGCGCTGGCAACCAAGACTGATCGCGTCTCGCACAGCACCCAGGCCACATGCGTTTCAGGCGGTGCGTTGGTGTGGCGTATGGCCAGATCGAACCCCTCATTGGCGAGGTTGACGAAGCGGTCGGTCAGCTCCAACTCGATATGAATGTCAGGAAACTCCTTGAGGAAGGCGGCAATGCACGGTGCCAAATGCTGACGCCCCAACGCGACCGGTGCCGTCACCCGCACCAAGCCGCGCGGCTTGCCCACCAAGTCGCGGGCGGCGTTGTAGCTGCCTGAAATGCGTTCAAACGCAGGTTGCAGGTCAGCCACCAATTGCTGGCCGGCCTCTGTCAGGCCCACTGAGCGGGTCGTGCGGCGCACCAGCAGCACACCGGCGCTGCGCTCCAGCTCACTGATGCGCATGCTGACCGATGCCTTTGATGTGCCCAAACGGCGTGCGGTTTCAGTGAAGCTCTTGGTAGCGGCCAGCACCGTGAGCAAGTGCAGGTCGGCCACCAGCGGGGACAGTTGATCAGTCGACATTTGAGACCCTATTGTTCATTTAACTGAACAATGTAATCAATAAACGGGGACTTATCAAGCCAGCCCAGCAAACCTAGACTGTGCCTATCGCCTCATTTCAAGGACTCGGTCATGTCAGCTCCCAGCATCGGTCATTACATCAACGGACAAGTCGCAGCACCTGCCGGGTCGCGCCACCAAGACGTTTTCAACCCCGCAACAGGCGCGGTATCAAGCCAGGTACTGCTGGCCAGCGCGGCAGATGTGGGCGTGGCGGTGGCTACAGCTCAATCGGCGTTTCCGGCCTGGGCTGATACACCGCCGATTCGCCGCGCGCGGGTGATGTTCAAGTTTTTAGAACTACTGAACATCCACAAAGACAAGTTGGCGCACATGATCACCGCCGAGCACGGCAAGGTGTTTACCGATGCGCAGGGCGAGGTGTCGCGCGGCATTGATATTGTCGAGTTTGCCTGCGGCATTCCGCAGTTGCTAAAAGGCGACTTTACCGACCAGGTGAGTACCGGCATCGACAACTGGACGCTGCGCCAGCCCTTGGGCGTGGTGGCGGGCATCACGCCGTTTAACTTTCCGGTGATGGTGCCGATGTGGATGTTTCC
>JBBRDA010000106.1:0-10068 GCA_038204335.1 Burkholderiales bacterium | reverse complement strand
GATGAATTGGCCAAAGAGCACATCCGGCACATGGTGGGTGGGCATAGCGCCCTATCAAAAGACGAGCGACTGCTGCGCTTTATCTTTCCTGAACGACCCGGCGCGCTGATGAAATTTTTAGCCGCCATGCAGCCGGGCTGGAACATCTCTTTGTTCCACTACCGCAACCAGGGCGCAGACTTTGGCCGTATTTTGGTTGGCTTACAGGTACCCAAGGCCGATAACAAGGCGTTTAAAACTTTTCTTGATACCGTGGGCTATCCACACGTCGAAGAAACCAGCAACCCGGCGTACCAGTTGTTTTTGCAAAGCTGATCGTGACGCAGCCAGATGCATCCACCTGTCCGCAATGCGGAGCGGGCTTGCGTTGTGGCGTCGTCAGTGGCGACGCGACTTGCTGGTGCTTTGACATGCCGCGTGTGGTGGCCCTACCCACTGCAAGTACCGCAGACAAGGCCAGTTGCCTGTGCCGCGCCTGCCTTCAACAATTGATCGACAGTCAAACCACTTTTTATGACCCAAAAGACCTTCCAGCTGCCCGCGATTGACAGCACAGCCGATGCTGCTTTGGCAGCCAGACTGCAGCACAACATTGACTTTAAGACCAAGCCTTTAGGGGCGCTGGGCCAGTTAGAAAACTTGGCACTGCAAATCGGCCTGATTCAGCGCAGCGAAACGCTGGCTTTTAACGCGCCGCAAATGGTCGTTTTTGCTGCTGACCACGGCATTGCCGCAGAGGGCGTTTCCGCCTTTCCGCAGGCTGTGACGGTGCAAATGGTGGCCAATATGCTGGCTGGCGGCGCGGCGATTAATGTGCTGGCGCGGCAGCATGGTTTTGCGCTGCATGTGGTCGATGCAGGTGTGGCCAGTGACTTGAGCACCGACATATTGAGCCACCCGCAACTCATCAAACGCAAAATCGCACACGGCACGCACAATTTGGCCACTGGCCCGGCCATGACGGCGCACCAGCTTCATGCGACTTTGCAAGCGGGTGCCGACGTGCTGACCGGCCTGCCCGGTAACGTGGTGGCTTTGGGTGACATGGGCATTGGCAACACGACGCCTGCCGCGCTGTTGTTGCACCGTTTGGCCGATGTAACGATTGAAAACGCCACTGGGCGGGGAACGGGGCTCACCGACCCACAACTGCTGCACAAACAAACGGTTTTAGCCAAAGCCGCCGCCTTGCACAAGGCTGCTACTGCGCCACTGGACGCGCTGGCGGCTCTGGGCGGCTTTGAGATCGCCATGATGACTGGCGCGATGCTGCAAGCGGCCAGCGAACGCCGGGTGATTCTGGTCGATGGGTTTATTGCCGGCAGCGCTGCCTTGGTAGCCTGCGCCTTAGCCCCAGCCGCCAAAGACTACATGGTGTTTTGCCACCGCTCGGCCGAGCGCGGCCACCAGCTGATGCTGGCACACCTGCACGCACGGCCGCTGCTGGACTTGGACATGCGCCTGGGCGAAGGCACCGGCGCGCTGCTCGCCTGGCCGCTGGTTCAGTCGGCGGCGCTGATCTTGAACGACATGGCCAGTTTTGAATCCGCCGGTGTGAGCGCCAAGACCTAAAGACTGACGCTTAAGCACCATGCAAGCCGTTCGCCACTTCCTGCTGGCCGTGCAGTTTTTCACCCGCATCCCAATTACCGGGCGCTTGGCCGACTGGGTGGGCTACAGCCCGGCCATGCTGCGGGCCAGCGCCGCGCACTTTCCGGGCATCGGCGTGCTGGTCGGGACTGTGGCTGCTGGCGTTTACGCCGTGCTTGCCCTGTTGTTGCCCCAATCGCCCCAATCACCGCTATCGCCGCTGGTCGCTGCGGTGCTGTCTACGGTAGTCACTGTTTTACTGACAGGCGGTTTTCATGAAGACGGCTTGGCCGACGTGGCGGACGGCCTGGGCGGCAGTTATGACAAAGCGCGGGCGCTAGAGATCATGAAGGACTCCCGGGTTGGTGCTTTCGGCGCGATGGCTTTGGTGTTGGCGCTGGCTGCCAAGGTGGCCCTGATCGCTCTGCTAGGCAGCGTCGAGACTGACCTTTTGACGCTGTGCAGCGCGCTGTTTGCCGCCCACGTCGTGTCGCGCACCCTGCCCTTGCTGCTGATCGCCTGGCTGCCGCATGTGGGCGACGCCGATGGGTCTAAGTCCAAACCGCTGGCTGACCAGATCAGTCCGGGCAGTCTTTTGACGGCTTTCGTATGGTGTTTTTCGGCTCTAGCCCTTGTTTTATGGGCGCAAGCAGCTACTGATTTAATAGTAGCTTGTAGCCTGTCGATGGTCGCGCTGCTGTGGATGCACAGGCTCTTCAAACGCCGCCTACAAGGCTTTACCGGCGACTGCCTGGGCGCGACGCAGCAGGTTTGCGAGATTGCTTTTTATCTGGGTTTGGCGATTGCTTTATGAGTTTTTGGCTAGTTCGGCACGCTTTGCCTTTGATTGACAGAGGCATTTGTTACGGCCAACTGAATGTGCCGGCTGATATTGAAGCGACAAAAACCTGCGCACAGCAACTCCACCGCATTCTCCCCAAGGGCATCACAGTCATCACCTCACCGCTACAAAGATGTGAGCTGCTTGCGCTCGAATTGATTGGGCTACGGCCCGATTTGACGGTTAAAAACGACCTAAAAATGCAAGAAATGAACTTTGGCGACTGGGAAGGCCGCGCCTGGGCAGACATTGACCCCGCCGAATTAGCCGCTTGGACCGACGACTTTGCCAACTACCGCGTTGGCCACACCGGGGAAAGCGTGGCCCAGTTCATGGCGCGGGTTGCCGCCGCTTTCGACGAACTCGACCCAGCCAAAGACACGCTGTGGGTGACCCACGCTGGCGTGATTCGCGCCGCGAGCCTGATTGCCCAAGGCGTTCGGCACATCAGCCGGGCAGACCAATGGCCTGTTGCTGCGCCAAGCTATGGACAATGGTGCAAACTGACGCTGACCCAGACAGCCAAACCATAAAGACACACCATGGCCACCAATCTTGACGGGCAACTCGTTGTCGCCATCTCCTCCCGGGCGTTGTTTGACCTGGAAGAAGAAAACCGCGTGTTTGAGCAATCCGACGACCGCGCCTACATGAAGCTGCAGCTTGACCGGCTGGAGCAGCCCGCCAAGCCGGGCGTGGCTTTTTCACTGATCAAAAAGCTGCTGGCTTTCAATACCGAGCCGAACAACACCGTCAAACGGGTTGAAGTTGTGATGCTGTCGCGCAATGACCCGGTCTCGGGCCTGCGCATTTTTCGCTCGGCGGACCAAAACAAATTGCAACTGGGGCGCGGCGTGTTCACCCGCGGCCGCGCGCCCTACCACTACCTCAAAGCTTTGCAGGCCAATTTGTTTTTGTCAGCCAACCCGGACGACGTGCGCGCCGCCCTGAACGCCGGTTTTGCGGCCGCCACCGTTGCCACCCACGCGGTGCATGCCAAAACCACCTACCCGAACGAGGTGCGGATTGCATTTGACGGCGATGCGGTTTTATTTTCAGACCAGGCCGAAAAAGTTTTTCAAAAAGACGGGCTGGACGCGTTTCAAAAGCACGAACGCAAGCACTCGGCCAAGCCGCTGCCGCCGGGGCCCTTTATGCCGTTGCTGAAAGCCTTGCACGGCTTGCAACAAGCGGGCACGCCGCACATGCGCATACGCACCGCACTGGTCACCGCACGCAGCGCCCCCGCCCACGAGCGAGCGATTCGTACCCTGATGGACTGGAACATCGGCGTTGATGAAGCGATGTTTTTGGGCGGCCTGGCCAAAGGCGAATTTTTGCGTGAATTTGAACCCGACTTTTTCTTTGACGACCAAACCGGCCACGTCGATTCAGCCGCCCAGCATGTGCCAGCGGGCCATGTCGCCAGCGGCGTGTCTAACCCATCGACCAAGGACTGACGCATGACGACCCTTAAGAATTTCAGCGCATTTTTGAAACGCGTCTGGGCGCTGTCTGCGCCCTATTTCCGGTCTGACGAAAAATGGAAGGCGCGCGGCTTGCTGGCGGCGATTGTGGTGCTGAACCTGGCGTCGGTGTACATGCTGGTGCTGCTGAACGACTGGAACCGCGTGTTTTACGACGCGCTGCAAAACAAAGACCAGGCGGTGTTTTGGCAGCAGTTGGGCCGCTTTACTTACCTGGCGTTTGCGCTCATCGTGATTGCGGTTTACAAGTTTTACCTGACGCAGTTGCTGCAGGTGCGCTGGCGCGCCTGGATGACCGACGATTACCTCAAACGCTGGCTGGCCGACCACGCTTTTTACAGCCTGGAGCTGGCACGCTTTTCAGGCAAACCCGAGGCGACGTCTGACAACCCGGACCAGCGTATCCAAGAAGACATCAACCTCTTTACGACCTACACCGTGTCGCTCAGCATGGGGTTGCTCAATGCCGTAGTCACATTGGCCAGCTTTGTCGGCATTTTGTGGGGGCTGTCGGGCAACTTTTCGTTCACACTTAGTGGCAGCAGTTACAGCATTCCGGGCTTCATGGTGTGGATGGCGCTGCTGTATTGCGTGGCCGGCAGTTTGATCACCCACTTTATTGGCCGCCCGCAGATCAAGCTCAACTTTGAGCAGCAACGCTACGAGGCCAACTTTCGCCACCACATGGTTCGGGTGCGGGAATACAGCGAATCGATTGCGCTCGACAAAGGCGCGCAGGTGGAGCGCAGCCACCTGGACACGCGGTTTGGCAGTGTTTTGTCAAATTACCTGAAGCTGATCAAAAAACAAAAGAACCTGATCTGGTTCACCAGTTTTTTTGGCCAGGCGGCGATTATTTTCCCGTTTTTGGTGGCCGCGCCGCGTTTTTTCAGCGGGGCTATCCAGCTCGGTGAGTTGATGCAAATAGCATCGGCCTTTGGGCGGGTCCAAGACGCCCTGAGCTGGTTTGTAGACAACTATGCCAGCCTGGCAACCTGGCGCGCCACAACTGACCGCTTGACCAGTTTTGAAGACAATTTAATAGCCACGGCCCAACAAATACGGGCGCAAGCAGCTACTAAATCAGTAGCAAATAGCATCCAGCCAGCGGCAGTAGATGCACTGGCTGCGCAGAATCTGGCGATTCAATTGCCGAGCGGGCAGGTGCTGCTGGAGCAGCCCGACTTGCGCGCCGCTCCAGGCGACATGGTGCTGCTCAAAGGCCCGTCGGGCAGTGGCAAATCGACGCTGTTTCGCACCTTTGCGGGCATTTGGCCGTTTTCAAAAGGGCAAACGCATTTGCCTCAGGGCGCGATGTTTATCCCGCAGCGGCCGTACTTCCCGGACGGGTCTTTGCGCGATGCACTGGCTTACCCGCAACCCGCCAGCACTTACAGCGACGATGCGCTCAAGCAAGCTTTGGTAGATGCGCTGCTGCCAAACCTGTGCAGCAGGCTGGACGAGCACGACGCCTGGAGCCAAAAGCTGTCGGGCGGCGAGCAGCAGCGCCTGGCCATTGCGCGGGTGCTGTTAAAAAAACCGCAGTGGATTTTTGCCGACGAGGCCACCGCCGCGCTGGACGAAGCGGCTGAAAAAACGCTGTACGAGAAATTGCAGGCGCACATCCGGGCCGTCAAAGGCGGCATGGTGTCGATTGCGCACCGCCCAACCGTGGCGGCTTTTCATAACCGGCAGTGGTCGCTTGACAAAACACCTGAAGACTCGCCCGCGCTGTACCAGCTCAGCCAGTCGGACTTGAAACCCACCGCGTGATTTTTGAATGCTTGATTGTTTGAATGTCTGAACAGCCCCGCCCACTGCCGGTAGCCGATGACCTGACGGCGCTGGCGCCTTTAAAGATCGTGTCCTTTCGCATGCTGTGGGGCACCTGGCTGGTGGCCAACACCTGCATGTGGATGAGCGATGTGGCCGCCGCCTGGATGATGACGTCGATGACCACCACGCCGCTGTGGGTGGCGCTGGTGCAAACATCGGCCACGCTGCCGGTGTTTTTGCTGGGCTTGCCGAGTGGCGCGTTGGCTGATATTTTGGACCGCAGGCGCTACTTCATCATGACGCAGTTCTGGATAGCCGGCGTAGCCACGCTGCTGTGCCTTGCAGTCATATCGGGTGTCATGACGCCCCCTTTGCTTTTGGCGTTGACCTTTGCCAACGGCATTGGGCTGGCCATGCGCTGGCCTGTGTTTTCGGCCATCGTGCCCGAGCTGGTGCCGCGCGCGCAACTGCCCGCTGCGCTGGCGCTGAACGGTATTTCTATGAACGCATCGCGCATCATTGGGCCGCTGGTGGCTGGTGCGCTGATAGCCAGCGCAGGCACACAGTATGTGTTTGTGCTGAACGCCGTGCTGTCTGTTATTTCGGGTTTTGTCATCATGCGCTGGCGGCGCGAGCACACGCCCAGCCCGCTGGGGCGGGAGCGGCTGCTCAGCGCCATGCGGGTCGGCATGCAATTTGTGGCGCAGTCCAGCCGCATGCGGGCTTGCTTGGCACAGGTGGCGCTGTTCTTTCTGCATTCAACCGCGTTGCTGGCGCTATTGCCGCTGATCGCCAAAGGGCTGCCCGGCGGCGGGGCTGGCACTTTTACGCTGCTATTGGCCAGCATGGGCACCGGCGCGATTGCTGCGGCGTTCGCCATGCCGAGGCTGCGCCAAATGATGCCGCGCGATGCGCTGGTGCTGCGCGCCGTGATGCTGCAATCGGCTGCCACCGCCGTCATGGCCGTTGCGCCCAATGTGTGGGTGGCGGTGCTGGCCATGCTGGTCAATGGCATGGCCTGGATCACTTGCGCCAATGTGCTCAGTGTGTCGGCGCAGTTGGCGCTGCCAGACTGGGTGCGGGCGCGCGGCATGTCGATGTACCAAATGGCCATCATGGGCGGCAGCGCACTGGGCGCGGCGCTGTGGGGGCAAATTGCCACGCTCGACTCTGTGCCCGACGCGCTGCTGGTGGCCGCTGGCAGTGGCGTGGTTTGCATGCTGCTGGCCCAGCGCTGGGTGCTGGACACCAGCCTGGAAGAAGACCTGACGCCGTCTAGCCAGTTCAAAGCGCCAGTGGCCGACGCACCGGGCGCTGGCCATGTGCTGGTGTCGATTGAATACCTGATTGACCCGCTGCGTGCCGACGACTTCCGGGCGCTGATGCAGGTCAGCCGCAGCAGCCGCCTGCGCCAAGGTGCGCTGGGCTGGGACTTGCTGCGCGACGTGCATCAGCCGGGCCGCTTTATCGAGCAGATCATCGACGAGTCATGGACAGAACACCTGCGCCGTTTTGACCGCGTGACCGCCAGCGACGTCGCCCTGCGCGAACGCAAGCTGGGTTTTCATCTGCCAGAAGAACCGCCGGTGGTGACGCGCTGCATTGTAGAAACCGGGGCTAAAGTTTGATTTAAGCCTATAATTCAGGTCAGTCTGACTATAAAAAAGGAGCGAAAAATGCAAACTACCTGGCAAATACAGGAAGCCAAAAGCCGCTTCAGTGAATTGATTGGCCTAAGTCTGGCGCAAGGCCCGCAAACCATCACACGCCATGGCCGAGCGGTGGCGCAAATTGTGGCGATTGGCAGCGCCACGGATCAGCCTAAAACAAACGATGATCAAGACGGCAATAATTCGGTGTTTAGCGACGCTTTTAGCCGCCACCTGCTAAGCGCACCGTCTGTAGATACAGTTTTGGAGCTTGCGCCGCGCCGTAACCGCAAATCTCCCCCTGTGCTGGGCGCCTAGCCCGTGCGCTGGCTGCTAGACACCTGCGTGGTGTCAGAACTCACCCGCCCCGAACCCAATGCCTTGGTACAGCAGTGGCTGCTTGCCAACGCCAAGCAAAGCGCCATTGCCGCCGTGAGCGTGGGCGAAATTGAATACGGCCTGCTGCGCTTGCCCGCAGGGGCACGCAAGCGCCGCTTGCAAGCCTGGTTTGGCGAGCTTTGCACCCAGTTTGACGCGCGCATTTTGCCCACCACAACCGATGTCTGGCGCGAATTTGGCCGCCTAAAAACCGACCTGGAGCAAACTGGCCGACCGCAAGACGACCTGGACATTGCCATTGCCGCTACGGCTTGCTGCCACAAACTGATACTGGTCACGCGCAACGTGCGCCACTTTCAAGACACGGGGCTGGATATTTGCAACCCTTGGGGGACTGAAGTGGGTGCTGAATGAGTCACGCTTAATGAGTCGCGCTTAATGAGTCACGCTTAATGAGTCACGCTTAATGTGACGCAGGGCTCACAAACCTCTCCCAGCCCCGCGCCCGCAACTCGCAAGCCGGGCAAGTGCCGCAGCCGTAGCCCGAAGCGTGCCGGTGCTGCCTGTCACCCAAATAGCAGGTGTGGGTGTGCTCCACAATCAAATCAACCAGGCTCTGGCCGCCCAATGACTTGGCCAGCGCCCAGGTGTCGGCCTTGTCTATCCACATCAGCGGGGTTTCAATTAAAAAGCGTTTGTCCATGCCCAGCGACAGCGCCAGTTGCATGGCTTTGATGGTGTCGTCGCGGCAGTCGGGGTAGCCTGAAAAGTCGGTCTCACACACGCCGGTCACCAGCACAGCTAAGTCACGCCGGTAAGCCAGCGCCGCCGCCAGCGTTAAAAACAGCAGATTGCGGCCCGGCACAAAGGTGTTGGGCAGGCCAGAACTTTCGATTTTAAAAGCCACGTCCCGCGTGAGTGAGGTCTCACTGACTTGGCCCAGCACCGTCAAGTCAAGCAAGTGGTCTTGGCCCAGCTTGTGCGCCCAGTGCGGGAACTGCGCCTTGATTTCACGTAGCACATTGAGCCGCGCCTCAAGCTCGACGATATGCCGCTGGCCGTAGTCAAACGCCACAGTTTCAACCAGCTCGTATTTAGACAGCGCCAGCGCCAGGCAAGTGGTGGAGTCCTGCCCGCCAGAAAACAGGACAAGCGCGGTTTTGTGAATAGCGTCGGTAGACATCAGGGGATTCATCACGCCATTGTGCCAAGCCCGGGCACCTGGTTTGCGGCCAGCCTAGCTGTAGCAACCTGCAGCCAACTGGCATAAAACGCTATTATTTCAGGAGCTTGTTGCGCCCGTATTCATTGGGCTAGAGGCCTAAAAAATACCTAAAAATCGGGGTTTTTAGGCGATTTTTAGCGTTATTTGGGTGCTTTCTTGCCGTTGGGAGAGCAAAAAACAGATCACCCAGTTTGCCAAACCCGTTTAAGCTCTGCGGTGTTTGGTCGGGTTTTATCTACCTGACGAAAATGCCAATCGAAGGGAAAGCTGATGGCAATCAAAGACTTAGCTCGGTTTTCGAGCACCGATTTAGACCGCAGTGGCGGTTTTATACTGCAGATGTTGCGGTCTATATTGCGTTAGAAACCAGAATGGGCGTTGTGCATCACTCAGTCGCAGGTCTCCGTTTCTTCGGTGATGACCTAATCCCCGATGAAATCACTGCACTCCTCGGCGCGACCCCCACAGAGTCGTGTCACAAAGGTCAAGAAGTCGTTGGAAAGGCAACTGGGAAGATACGTGTTGCCAAGACTGGTAGCTGGCGGCTCAAGGCCGAGCGCCGTGAGCCTGAAGACCTTGAGGCACAGGTATTCGAGTTGCTCGGTCAACTCACCCAAGATTTACGCGTCTGGGAATCGCTATCTTGTTTCAGGCCTGATTTGTTCTGCGGTATCTTCATGGGTAGCAGCAACGATGGTCTGCCGCTATCTGCAAAAGCGTTGCTTGCGCTCGGGCAGCGCGGCATTGCACTCGACCTGGACATTTATGATTTTGATGACGAAGACGCTAGCCTTGGTTCCTAACTGGTTGCTCGGCACAGACACGCAACCGGGGGCTGCCGCTTCGCGGCACGGGTTGCGTGCTGGGCAGCGCCAACGTTAGACCGCAAAGAATGACAACCGACGTACCAAGCCCCATTGATCTTCGCCTTCAGCACGATGCACGGGAGTGGGAGCAGTCGGCAAATTCCAAGCGTCCGTGTCGGGTGGAGTTCTTTGCGCAGTTCGCGAGCGAAATTGCCGCATCACCCTTGAAGATTCAGCGTGTACTCGAACTCGGCTCCGGTCCGGGCTTCCTCGCGGAACATCTTCTGCGCTCGCTAGGTCGCGTTGAGTACGTACTCCTAGATTTCTCTTCCCCAATGCACGATCTAGCGAGGGC
>JBBRDA010000105.1:0-10102 GCA_038204335.1 Burkholderiales bacterium | reverse complement strand
GTGAATCCTCTATCCCATGAACTTGCGTAAAGAAATTCTGCCCTTTTGGTTCATTGATCTGGTTCTGGTCTGCCTAGCTTGGTGGATAGCGTTCTGGCTCAGATTTAACTTTGAAATTCCTGAGGATTTTGAGGCGATGGCTTTAAGCAGTGCCCGATTTATGCTGCCTAGCTTTATTGTTGGGATGGCTATTGCTAGGGTTTACCGACAAGTGTGGCGCTATATCGGCCTGCCAGAACTTCGGCAGCTTGGTTGGGGCGTATTGATTTCCGGTGTCGTGTCAGCGGCCGTCATTTTGATGCTGCGCGTCCCCTTTTTCCCGCGCTCGGTGTTGCTGTTACACCCTTTGCTGGTACTCGTGATGCTGGGTGCGGTGCGTGCTGGTTGGCGCACTTTGACTGAACACAACGCGCCTGGCGACAGCTCCCGGCCACTCCTTATTGTGGGTTCACTCAAAGATGCGGCTGATGCCCTGCGCGCCCTGAAAGGATCGACCCAGTGGCATTGCGTTGGCATAGCGTCACCTGTCGCGGCAGAGCAGGGCACGTATTTGAACCAGATTCCAGTGTTGGGTTTGCCCAGCTCGGTAGTTCAGATGGCGCAATCAACAGGTGCTACCACCGCCCTGATCGCCAGTCCGCCCGGCTCTGACGACCGCCGTGATGTGTTGCTGCAATCTACCGAGGCAGGGCTGACGCTGCTGACCATGCCGCGCCCGGATGAATGGCTACGTAGCGATGGCAGCAGCCCGCGCAAGATCGAGCTGGAAGACCTACTGGGCAGGCAAGCTGTTGAGTTGAATGTGCAAGGTTTGGCTTCGTTGTTTTCGGGCCAAACCGTCTTTGTATCGGGCGCGGGTGGCTCTATTGGTTCCGAGTTGTGCCGCCAGATTGCGCGATTGGGAGTCTCCCGGCTGGTTTGTGTTGATTCATCTGAAATTGCCATTTACAAGCTGGAGCAGGAGCTTCAGGAGGCGCACCCGCAAATGCAGGGCCTGTATTACACCGCCAATGTGCGCGAACTGGACAGGCTACGCGCCATTGCCATGCAATATAAGCCGTCGGTTTTCTTTCATGCCGCGGCTTACAAGCATGTGCCGTTGATGGAATCACATAACGAGATTGAGGCGATTCGTACCAATATTTTGGGCACCCTTCATGCTGCCCGGATTGCAGGAGAGTGCGGTGCGCAAAAATTTGTCTTGATATCAACTGACAAAGCCGTGAATCCGACCAATATCATGGGTGCGACCAAGCGCATGGCCGAGCTGGTGGTCCAGAGCGTGGCACTTGAGTTCCCGTCTACGTCTTATGTGTCCGTGCGATTTGGTAACGTTCTTGGCTCTAGCGGCTCAGTCGTTCCGCTGTTTACAGAGCAAATCGCCAAAGGTGGGCCGATCACGGTCACGCATCCGGACATCGTGCGCTATTTCATGACGATTCCTGAGGCGGCTCGACTGGTGTTGCAAGCAGGTTTGATGGGCAGCACGGGACAAATATACGTGCTCGACATGGGCGAACCGATGAAGATCGCAGACTTGGCGCGCATGATGATTCGCCTGTCTGGCAAGAGCGAGCAGGAAATCCCTGTGTCGTTCACCGGCCTGCGCCCCGGCGAAAAGCTGTTTGAAGAGCTGTTGGCCGACGACGAAACCACCGAACCCACCCAGCACCCCAAGCTGCGGGTGGCCAAAACATCTGGTCAGCAGGCCGTGGCCATTGACAGCGTGATTCAGTGGGTAGCGTCAGCTGGCCCCGCGCCCTCCAGCCGGGAGGTGCGAGCTTGGCTGTGTAGCCATTTGCCTGAATATAAGGCGCAGAACTAAAGCGCTCAACGATTACAAGGCGATGCCCGTGCGCTCCAAGATATCGCTGACCAACTCCAGCCGCACCAGCGGGTTGTCGAGCTCCATCAGGCGCTGCTTCAGTTCTAACGGTAGCGGTAACAGCTCACACCAGCGGTTGGCGACCCAGCCGCAGTCGTCCAGCTGGTAGGGCGGCAACAAAGGCATTTGCTCGTCTGGAATATTGCGCTGCTGCAGGCTTTTAACCAGCTTGCCCAGTGCATTGGCGCAGGGCTTCAAATCGTCTGGCACGGCCACAGTCATGTCTTCTTCAATCCGCTCTACATCAGCTATCCAAAGGCCGTGCTTGAGCTTTTCACTGTTACTTATTTTGAAGCGCTGCGCGCCCACACAACGGATCACCATCAGCCCCGACTGCGGTGCTGAAAATTCGGTGATTGTGGCCAAGGTACCCGTTGCGCAAAACTCCTCAGTCGCAAACCCATCACCGGTTGGCTTTCCGGGCTCTGGTCTGCGCACCTCAGCACCTGCCGTCAAGGCGACTACGCCGAAAGGCGCGCCATTTTTGTGGCATTTGCCAATCATGTCCAGGTAGCGCACCTCAAAAATCCGCAGCGGCAGCAAACCGCCTGGGAAGAGCACGCTGCCCAATGGGAAAAGAGGAAGGCTGGACAGCTTGAGCGTGTCAGACATGAAGAATGCCTCAATCAATACTTAAAACAGGCTTGCAAAGGAACTGGTGTGAATTGCGACTAACTTGGCGTTGAAAAGTGCCTGAAAAACATCAAAAGTAGCCGTTTTTAGGTGTGTTTTATGCCGTTATACCAATAAAAACGGGCGCAAACAGCTACTAAAAATATAGCGTCAAGCCACCGCATCCGCAGGCTGCTTTTGCAGCATTGCCAGGGTCGTGGCGATGGTTTTGCGCAACTCTCGGCGGTCACAGATAAAGTCAACCGCTCCTTTGGTCTGCAAGAACTCGGCGCGCTGAAAGCCTTCAGGCAGTGTGACACGAACAGTAGATTCAATCACCCGTGGCCCTGCAAAGCCAATCAAGGCTTTCGGCTCGGCAATTACCACATCACCTACAAATGCAAAGCCGGCCGACACGCCACCCATGGTCGGGTCGGTCAGCACGCTGATGTAGGGCAGGCCTTTTTTGGCCAGGCGGGTCAGCGACGCATTGGTTTTGGCCATTTGCATCAGGCTCAGCAGGCCTTCCTGCATGCGCGCGCCACCCGTAGCGGTAAAGCAGATAAAGGGTACTTTTTGTTCAATCGCAGCGTGCACCCCGCGAACAAAACGCTCACCAACCACGCTACCCATGCTGCCACCCATGAAGTCAAACTCAAAGCAGGCGGCGACAACGGCCATGCTGTGTACCGCACCTCCCATCACGATCAGTGCGTCGGTTTCACCGGTGGTCTCCAGCGCTTCTTTGAGTCTCTCTGGGTATTTGCGACTGTCTTTGAATTTGAGAGCGTCAACAGGCAGCACCTCTTGGCCCAGCTCATAGCGGCCTTCAGGGTCTAAAAATGCATCCAGCCTTGCCCGAGCACCGATGCGGTGATGGTGACTGCACTGCGGGCAGACGTTTTGGTTCTTCTCCAGATCCGTTTTGTACAGAACTGCCTCGCAGCTGGGGCACTTGATCCATAGACCCTCTGGCACACTGCGGCGCTCGGTCGGGTCGGTGGGGGTAATTTTGGGGGGGAGGAGTTTTTCCAGCCAAGACATCGGTCAGTTCCTTTTTCTAGACTAAGTCGAGATGGTGTTTAGATTATGCGTCCAACGCCGACCTGATTTCTTGTAGAAAGTCGTGCGCAACTTCTGCGACCCGATCCCGCGGTGCATTTTCAATCAGTTGGATGATTTTGCTGCCTATCACCACCGCATCTGCCACCTTACCCACAGCTTTGGCCGTAGCCGCATCGCGGATGCCAAATCCTACACCAACGGGTATGCTGACATGCTTTCGGATGCGGGGTAGCATGGCTTCGACGGCTGCGGTATCCAGGTTGCCTGCGCCAGTGACGCCTTTGAGCGACACGTAGTACACGTAGCCGCTGGCCACGCGTGCAACTTGGGCCATGCGTTCGTCGGTGCTGGTGGGGGCGAGCAGGAAGATCAGGTCCATGCTGTGGGCGCGTAGATCGGCCGCAAAGGCTTCACATTCTTCTGGCGGGTAATCGACGATGAGTAAGCCGTCGATCCCGGCGCTTGCGGCCTGTTTGATGAAGCTGCCTGCGCCGTTTTTGATGTCATAGCGTTCGACTGGGTTGGCATAGCCCATCAGCACCACGGGTGTGATGCTGTCCTGCGCCCGAAAGGTCGTCACCATGTCCAGCACTTTGGCGAGCCCTATACCGAGCGCCAGCGCTTTTTCGCCCGCTTTCTGAATCACCGGACCGTCGGCGCTGGGGTCTGAAAAAGGGATGCCGAGTTCAATCACATCCGCCCCGGCTTTGACCATGCCGTGCATCAAGTCTGGCGTGACATCTGCGTACGGAAAGCCCGCCATCACGTAGGGGATGAGCGCTGTTTTATTTTGCGCTTTGAGCTTTACAAAAGTCGTTTGGATCCTGCTCATTTTGCAAACTCAACAACATGTTCACCACCCTTGACGGACTGGCCCTTGCAGCTCGGACGGCAATAAAAGTCTGCGTTGCTCAAATCAGCGACGGTCCCAATATCTTTGTCGCCCCGACCGGACAAATTGACCAAGATTGATTGGTCAACCCGCATGGATTTAGCCAGCTTCATGGCGTAAGCCACGGCGTGCGCCGATTCAAGCGCCGGGATGATGCCCTCCGTACGGCAGGTGTAATGGAAAGCATCCAGCGCTTCTTTGTCGGTGATGCCGACATATTCAGCCCGGCCAATGTCCTTTAAAAACGCGTGCTCAGGGCCGACTCCGGGGTAGTCCAGACCCGCGCTGATGCTATGGGTTTCTGTCACCTGACCGTCTTCATCTTGCAGCACATAGGTGCGGTTGCCGTGCAGCACGCCTGGCAGGCCACGCTGCAGCGATGCAGAGTGTTTGCCGCTTTCCATACCTTCACCAGCGGCTTCAACGCCAATCAACCGGGTGTTTTCATAAGGGATGTAGGGGTGAAATATTCCCATGGCGTTGCTGCCGCCGCCGACGCAGGCCAGCACCGCATCGGGTTGCCCACCGTTATGAATTGAAGTCGTCATGCCCGGCATCTGCGCAATGCATTCGTTGCCAATCACGCTTTGAAAGTCGCGCACCATCATCGGGTAAGGGTGCGGGCCAGCAACAGTGCCGATGATGTAGAAGGTGTTGTCCACATTGGCCACCCAATCACGCATGGCTTCGTTCAGTGCGTCCTTGAGTGTTTTGCTGCCCGACTCAACCGGCACCACCGTTGCGCCCAGCAGCTTCATGCGGTAGACATTGGGGCTTTGGCGCTTGACGTCTTCGCTGCCCATGTACACCACGCATTCCAGGCCGTAACGGGCGCAAATGGTGGCTGTAGCCACGCCGTGCTGACCCGCACCGGTCTCGGCTATCACGCGGGGTTTGCCCATGCGTTTGGCCAGCATCGCTTGGCCAATGGTGTTGTTGATTTTGTGCGCGCCCGTATGGTTCAGGTCCTCACGCTTGAAGTAAATTTGCGCGCCGCCTTGCTCACGGCTCATGCGGGCGGCATAGTAAATCGGGGAAGGGCGGCCCACAAAATGCGCCAGCTCGTACTGAAACTCCCTTAAAAATTCCGGCTCATGCTGGTATTTTGCGTAAGCTTCTTTGAGTTCTGTCAGAGCGTGGGTCAGAGTCTCCGATACAAAACTGCCGCCATAAACGCCGAAGTGACCTGTCAGGTCAGGTTGTTGGTACTCGTACATGTTCAAAAGCTCTCTTTGCAAGTTGGTCGTCGGCAGCGCGAACGGCTGCGACAAATTGACTGATCAGCTCGGGGCTTTTGATGCCTTTGAGGGGTAACCCGTTGGGCAGTTTTTCTTCAACGCCCGAGCTCACATCGACAGCCAGCGTTTTACCGCGGGGCCGGACTTGCAAAATGCCGTCGCCCACGTTTGCAGGTGTGAGTCCACCAGACAAAACGAGGTGAGCATTGACGCTTGGAGGAAGCAGTGACCAATTGAATGTTTTTCCGCTGCCGCCAAAACCTTCGACATGTGCGTCTAAAAGTATGGCTTGGGCTGAGTTGAAATCTGCTGCATATTTTACGAGATCAAAATCCAGAGATGCTTTAAAGGGGGATTCAAGGGTTTCTGCACTGATCGGGATGCGCGCAGCTTTCATGAATGGTTTTGCGATACTGAGGCACATTTCAGGCGTTTCATCACCATGAAATTGGACTAAAGCGCCCTGAATTCGGGCGCAAGCAGCTATTATTTCAGTAGCGCTTGCGTTGACGAACAGTAACACTGGCGTGACAAATGGGGGTAATCGGGCGGCCAGCTCCGCTGCGCGCTGGGCGCTGACATAGCGTGCGCTGGGCTCATACAGCACAAAGCCAACCGCATCAGCGCCCGCTGCGACAGCGGCGTCAACGTCTTGCTCGCGGGTCAAGCCGCAGATTTTGATTCGGGTTCGCAATTGGTTCATGGCAACCAATCATAGGTCGCAGCCTTGGTTGGCAAACCGTACTTTTCTTCATAAACCGGCCCCAGGAAGTAAAGCCCATCGGGTGAAAACGTAGGCGCGGCTGCATCACGCCTGCGTGCCGCGAGCACATCGGCCATCCACTCTGGCTTTTCAAATCCCTGGCCCACCGCTACCAGGCAGCCCATGATGTTGCGAATCATGTGGTGCAAAAAGGCGTTGGCTTCAAATTCGAAGCGCCAGTAGTTCGATCCTTGCTTTTGAAATATTTCAATCCGCTGCATTGTTTTGACGGGTGATTTGGCCTGACACTGTGCTGCGCGAAAGGAGCTGAAGTCATGCTCGCCCACCAAGCACTTGGCGGCTTGCCGCATTTTGTCGCCATCCAGCGGGCGGTACACCCAGCCCACCCGACCCGCTTCGACGCTGGGCCTCACAGACGACTCAAGCACCACATACGCATAGCGGCGGGCAATAGCGCTGCCGCGCGAATGAAACTCATCGGGTACGGTACGCGCCCACTGCACTGCAATATCGCGGGGTAAAAAGGCGTTGGTACCGCGTACCCAGGAGGCGGTTTCGCGCTCCAGCAATGTGTCGAAATGGACCACCTGCATCAGGCCATGTACACCTGCATCGGTGCGGCCTGCGCAGCTAACTCGAATGCTTTGGGTGCTGAACTTGGCCAGTGCCAGCTCGAGCTTGTCTTGAACGGTATTGCCGGAGAGCTGGCTCTGCCAGCCCTCATAGACACTGCCGTTGTAGGTGATGCCTAGGGCAACCCGCAAAGCCGAATCACGACAGGGCGTTCAAGAACGCCTGTGCTTTGTATTTCAATGCGCCATCGTCTGCCTGTGCAAGCACTTCACTTGCCAGTGACCGGGCGCCGTCTGAATCGCCCAGGGCCCGGAACTCTTCAGCCAGTGCAAGCTTGGTTTCCAATGGTCCTTGAACCACGGCAGAGGCTGAGAAGGCAGAAGCTTTGGCCAGAGTTGGGCTTTCGGTGATGGGTTCATCGAGCTCGAGTGAAAGCGAGCCCATGTCAAACTCCAACATACCACTGTCTGGCGCCGGGGCGGGAGCTGCAGCAGGGCCAGATTTAGCCTTGCTGACAACCGGCGGTGTGTCCAGGTTAAAACTCAGGCCGTTGTCCACCGGCTGCGGCGCAGCAGGCAAATTGATGGCGACAGTTTGGTCGTCGCCGAAGTCCATGTCAAGGGCATCAAATGAGGGTTCATCCTTTGCCTGCATAGCCACAGTGGGTTGGTGGGCATGGCTGGGTGCCGGAGCGGGCATCGGCGGAGGTGTAAAGTTTGGCGAGACCATTGGCTCAACCGCCGCGGCTTGCACAGGCTCATCGCCGATTGAAAAGTCAAGATCAAGATCAAAGTCTACGGGCGACGCCTCTGGTTCTGCCATAGGCGTCAGCATTTGCGGTATGGTGGCAGCTCCGCTAAACGAGTTTGAGCCCTCTGGCGCCCGCCCGGATGCACCGCGGTCTCCCGTCGGCTGCCCGCCGGGCTGGTACATGGGGTTGTTAGGGTCCAGATCGCGTCCCAGTTCGCAAATGTAGGCCCATTCCGGACCGTTGCCACGCGTCAGGGTGTGGGCTTCAGCGGCAATGGCTTCAAAGCCCTTGAGGTCACGGCGCTTGGCGTAAATTTCCATCAGCTTGGCATGAATAGCCACGCGTGATGGGTTAGTCCGCAGGGCTTCTTTCAGTATTTCTTCGGCCTGCAGATCGCGCCCATAAGCCAAGTACACATCGGCCTCGGCAACGGGGTCGACATCGCCTGCAGCATCCAGCTGGCTGGGTGAATAAACCAGAGAAGAACCTGATGCGCTTCCACCTTCGGTGGTGTCAATGCGTTGCCCTCCGCTGGCACCAAAGAACGAATCTGGCTGCAAGCGGCTTTCGAGGAAAGAACTATCCACCGACAGTTGCTCGTTGCGCTTTTTGTAGCGATAAAAGCCGAAACCTGCAAGCAATGCCAACAACAGGCCCAAGCCTGGTAAAACCAGTGGGTTATCCGTCAGCTCGTCAATCAGGCTGGGTTCAGGCGGTGGAGGCGGTGGTACCACCACTGGTTTTTTGACTACAGGTGGTGCGCTGGCCGTTGCCGCAGCAACTGCGGGAGCAGACACAACCGGCGCGCTGGCGACTACTACCGGAGGTACGGGTGCAGAAGATGCGCCTGGAGCGGCCGGGGTGAGTCCGGCAGTAGTTGTGATTGCGGGTGGGGCAACAGAGGTTGCGCTGGCTGGACTTGCGGGTGCAGGTGCAGGTGCAGGTGCAGGTGCAGGTGCAGGTGCAGGTGCAATGTTTGGGCTGGCTGCAATCTGAGCACCTGGCACAACCGGCGGCTTGCTGGCGCTTGCGGGGGCTGTGGCCGCAGCGGCTGGCGTTGTGCCGGCAATTTTGTTCAGGTCGCCGATATTTTTTGTTAACTCGGCAACTCGGCTTGATGCCTCTTTGGCTTGCTTTTCTTTGGCTATCTTGTCTTCTGCGGCAGCCTTTCCTTGAACCGCGCCCTTGGACAAGGTGAGCTTGTCTGGCGCTGCAGCCACCGATGCGCGGTCGTCGACTTTGGCCTGCACCTTGCCACCGGCTTGGCGGGTTGCACCATCAACCTGAGTGGACGGAACGCCTGCGGCCAATTTTTGACGAAAGTCATTGAAGTTTTTGGCTTGCGCAATGATGGTGCTGGTTGCCTCGCTGGCGGGCACTGCGCCTGCCTCATCGGCAGCCGGGATGTCCAGCACAACGCCCGATTTCAGCCGGTTGACGTTGCCGCCAATGAATGCATCCGGATTGCTTCTGAGCAAAGCGACCAACATTTGGTCTAGGGAAACGCTGGCAGGTTTGTTTTCGGCAGCGATTTTGCCTGCGGTATCGCCCGACTTGACGGCTACTTTTTGGCCGCTGGAAGCTCCGGCCGTCGGGCTGGCTTGGGATGCGGGTCGCTGGGGCTGTGCTTTGGCAACCGGCGCAGGTCTGACCGCTGCCTGCGCAGGTGGCGGCGATGTCGGATAGTAGGGAATGCTAGACAGCCCGCCAGCGGGTGGCGCGGCAGGGCGCGAAACGGTTGGCGCGGTTGGAGCCGCCATTTGGCCCCCCCGAGGGGTTGCCTGACGCAGGTTGGGTGGGTCAAACAGCATGGTGTAGTCACGCACCACACGGCCTGACGACCAATTGGCTTCCAAAATCAGGTCAACAAAGGGCTCAGTGATAGGGCGCGAGCTGCTCAAGCGCAGAAAGGAACGCCCATCGGGACGCTTTTGCAGGCTGACCTGCACGCCGACCACAGCGGCCGTGTATTCAAGCCCGGCCGCCTTGAAAGCGTCAGCCGAGGCAACACCGACCCGCAGGCTGGCGGCTTCTTCGGCGGTAATTTCGGGAACATCGATTTCAGCCCTCAGTGCTTCACCCAATGCTGACTGGACCGTGATACGGCCCAAACCCAAGGCGTACGCCGGATTGCCTGCAAGAACGCACAGCAGCGCTGCGGCGCCGGCCAATGCCCCCACGGTGCCCGCCCCACCCATGCGCCAGGATGGGCGATGCGTCGTGGGGTTTTGAGCCTCCAGTGCTCGTTCTGCATGTAACTTTATTTTGGTTAGGCGCACAAAAACCTCAATGCAATTTTTCGAAAAACAACCTTAACATCAAGGCGTTACGCTGACAAGCTAAGACACCACTTAAGTTTTGA
>JBBRDA010000104.1:0-10166 GCA_038204335.1 Burkholderiales bacterium | reverse complement strand
ACCCATCGTGGCGGGCATTTTTTATGGCATCAAACCCGCTGTGGCGGCGATTGTGCTGCATGCGTTGCACCGTATTGCCAGTAAGTCGCTAGGCAATCCGCTTTTAGCGCCAGTTCCTTGGACGCTGGCAGCCATGAGTTTCATAGCCGTTTGGCTGCTGAAGATTCCGTTTCCGTGGGTGGTGTTGACTGCGCTGCTGCTTGGCGCTTTGTTGTCGCGTGTCGCGCCAGGCGCTTTGGGCAAGGGCAGCGGCCCTACCAACAAGGGCGGTGCAGCGCACGCGCCATCTTTGATTGACGACGACACGCCAACGCCGCCCCACGCCAAGTTCAAGTTGTCCAGGCTGGCGCTGGTGCTGCTGGCAGGCGCGGTGCTGTGGCTGTTGCCGATGGCGCTGCTGCTCGTAAGCTTTGGCTGGCAAGGCACCTTGACGCAAATCGGCTGGTTTTTTACCAAAGCAGCGCTGCTGACGTTTGGCGGCGCCTATGCCGTGCTGCCGTATGTGAACCAAGCAGCGGTTGAGCACTACCAGTGGCTGACCACGCCGCAAATGATGGACGGACTGGCGCTGGGCGAAACCACGCCCGGCCCACTGATCATCATCGTGGCTTTTGTCGGTTTTGTGGCCAGTTGGGGCAAGGCAGTGATGGGGCCAGAGGCGCTGTTTTTAGGCGCGGCATTAGGCGCCTGTGTGGCGACCTGGTTCACGTTTTTGCCGTCCTTCATTTTTATTCTGGCAGGCGGGCCTTACGTTGAGTCAACGCGTGGCAACCTCAAACTTACCGCACCTTTGGCTGCGGTAACCGCTGCTGTCGTCGGTGTGATTGCCAACCTTGCTTTGTTTTTTATAGTGGCTGTCGCGCGTCCTTTGGGGCTAGATGGACACGTTGACTGGATAGCCCTCAGCCTGGTGTTGGCCGCCGTGTTTGCTTTGTGGCGCTTGAAGTGGAGCGTGATACAGGTGATTGCTGCGTCGGGTGGCTTGGGGCTGGCGCTGCGCCTAGTGGGACTGGTTTGAATCGTCCTAGACCGAACAGTCGTGAGCTGGGCTGTGATTTAAGCTAGGCCCCATGCAAGCCGCACCAACGACCCGCAGCATCAGCATCTGGCAGCGCCTGTTTGGCGACTGGACGCCCACCGTCACGCCCACCACATTGCGAGCCGACGCGCTGGCTGGCCTGCTCGGGGCAGTGCTGGTGTTGCCGCAGGGCATTGCGTTTGCCACGCTGGCAGGCTTGCCGCCGCAGTATGGGCTGTACACCGCCGTTATCCCCTGCATCATTGCAGCGCTGTTTGGGTCGAGCTGGCATGTCATGTCGGGGCCAACCAACGCTAATTCGCTGGCGTTATTTGCCATGCTGTCGCCGCTGGCCTTGGCCTTTACGCCGGCCTATATTCAGTTGGCGCTGGCTGTCACGCTGATGGTGGGGGTGATGCAGTTTTTGATTGGTGCGCTGCGCCTGGGCAGCTTGGCCAATTTCATTTCGCCGGCTGCACTTTTTGGTTTTACCTCCGGCGCTGCAGTGCTGATTGCTATCTACGCGCTGCCAGAATTTCTGGGCTTAGCTGCTGCCAAAGAGCGCGGCGCATCGGCCGTCGTGATACATGTGGCAACCCTGCTGGGGCAAGTTGACAAGTTTGCACTGCTGGTCGGTGTGGTCACGGTGCTGGTTGCCTTGGGCGTGCGTTTCGTGCGGCCAGGCTGGCCCTTCATGTTGATTGGTTTGGCCGTTGCAACAACGTTGGCTGCTGGCGCCAGTTTGACAGTGCGCACCATTGGCCAAATCGCCACACCTTGGCCACAGTTTGTACTCCCGCAGATCAGCTGGGCCTCGGTGTCAGAGTTGTTGGGGCTGGCTTTTGCGCTGACGATTGTGGCGCTTGGTCAGGCCATATCGATTGCCAAGGCCGTGGCTGCCAAGTCGGGCCAGCGGATTGACGCGAATCGCGAGTTTCGTGGCCAAGGCTTGTCGAACATTGTGGGCGGGTTTTTCTCTTGCTACGTCTCGTGCGGCTCGATGAACCGGTCCATGCCGAATTTGCAGGCAGGCGCGCGCACGCCGCTGGCGGCCGTGTTCTCGGCGGTGCTGCTGTTGGCATTGGTGGCTGTCAGCAGTTCGCTGTTGGCCAAAATCCCGATGGCGGCGCTGGCTGGGCTGCTGCTGCTGGTGTCGCTTTTTTTGTTTGATGCGCCGCGCTGGCGCGAGCTGTTCGCTCTCAGCCGCACCGAGTTTGCCGTGGCGCTGGCCACGCTGGTCGCCACCTTGACGATTCGGCTGGAAATGGCCATTTTGCTAGGCACGCTGCTGTCGCTGATGACCTTTTTGTACCGCACCTCCAAGCCCGCCATGCGCACCATGGGCTTTGACAATGACGATTCAAATCGCCAATTCGCCGTACTGGAGAACAACCCTAAAGCCCTGCCTGAGTGCCCCCAATTGAAGTTATTGAGGATGGAAGGCGAAGTCTATTTTGGCGCGACGCAGCACGTTGCCGACAAGTTGCACGCCCTGCGACACGAGCCTAACCCGCAAAAGCACTTGCTGGTGATGGGTAAAAGCATGAATTTCATCGACCTCGCAGGGGCTGAGCTGTGGGAGCAAGAGCTCAATGCCCGGCGAGCGATGGGCGGCGATTTGTACTTTCACCGGCCCCGCCCCGAGGTAATTGCGATGTGGCAAACCACTGGCTTTACCAAGCTGCTGGGCCCAGAACACCAGTTTCCCGACAAGCGGGTGGCGATAGCCACGATCTTCCCCAAGCTGGACCCACAGATTTGCAGCACCTGCACGGCGCGCATTTTTTGGGAATGCAAAAGCGTCCCCCCGATCGCGCCCGGCGACGGCCCTCAAGTTGCACCCATAAAATAGCCTGATGCTCCCACCGTTTTCCGTTCTCCCGCAGTATCTCTTTCCCAAGCAAGCCCTCACTGCCTTTGCCGGCTGGGTCGCAGGCCATGAACGTGGCTGGGTCACCACCGAGATCATTCGCCGCTTTGTGCTCAAGTACAGCGTCAACATGGACGAGGCGCTAGATTCAAACATCGCCAGTTACGCCAGCTTCAACGACTTTTTTACCCGCGCGTTAAAACCCGGTGCACGCCCGCTGGCCAGTGCTGATCTCATTTGCCCGGTCGATGGCGCGATCAGCCAGTTTGGACCGATATCAGGCGATCAGATCTTTCAGGCCAAGGGGCACCGTTATTCCACCACTGCGCTGGTGGGCGGTGACGCAGCGCTGGCCGCGCAATTTGACAACGGCAGTTTCGCCACGCTGTATTTAAGCCCCAAGGACTATCACCGTATCCATATGCCGTGTGACGGCCGCTTGACGCAAATGGTCTACGTGCCGGGAGATTTGTTCTCAGTCAACCCCACCACCGCGCGCGGCGTGCCGGGCCTGTTTGCCCGCAACGAGCGGGTGGTGTGTGTGTTTGATTCGGCTCGCGGCCCGTTCGTCTTGGTGTTGGTAGGCGCCACCATCGTTGGCAGCATGGCCACCGTTTGGCATGGCGTCGTCAACCCGCCGCGCTTGCCAGATGTCAAAACCTGGCACTATGACCGGCAGGTTGAATTGAAACAAGGTGACGAGATGGGCCGATTTTTGTTAGGCTCAACAGTCGTCATGTTGTTTCCGAAACCCCAGTTTGCGTTTAATGCGGACTGGACGCCAGGCCGGGCGATACGCCTGGGTGAGACCATGGCCCAGTACCAAGCTATTCAGGAGCCTTTATGAACGCACCTCTGCACAAAGAAATCCCCGCTGACATCCTCGATGCTGCCCGCGCTTTAAGCCAGGTCAGCGCTCAGTGGGATGGCGACATCGTCCAGCAAATCAGCGACTACATCGCTATCCCCGCCAAGTCTCCGGGTTTTGACGCCGACTGGAAGGCGCACGGCTACATCGACACCGTCATGCGCAATGCGGCGGCCTGGGTAGAGGCGCAAAAGGTCGAGGGCTTGACGCTTGAAGTGATTCGGTTGGAAGGCCGCACGCCAGTGCTGTTTTTTGAAATCCCGGCGACGCGCGCTGAGTCGACTCAGACGGTCTTGATGTATGGCCACCTTGACAAGCAGCCCGAATTTACCGGCTGGCGCAGTGACTTGGGACCTTGGACAGCCAAGTATCAGGACGGCAAACTCTACGGGCGCGGCGGTGCTGACGACGGCTACGCGGTGTATGCCAGCATTGCGGCGGTGCAAGCACTTAAAAGTCAAAACGTGCCGCATCCGCGCATCGTCGGTTTGATTGAAACCTGCGAGGAAAGCGGCTCTTACGATTTACTGCCGTATGTGGATGCGCTACGCAAACGCTTGGGTGATGTCGCATTGGTGGTGTGCCTCGATTCAGGCGCGGGCAACTATGACCAACTGTGGCTAACCACCAGCCTGCGCGGTATGGGCGGCGGTGTGCTAAAAGTTGAGGTGTTAGATGAAGGTGTGCATTCAGGCGACGCCAGCGGCTTGGTGCCGTCGAGCTTTCGCATCATGCGACATGTGCTCGATCGGTTAGAGGACAGCGCCACCGGCCGCTTGCTGCCGCAAAGCTTTCACTGCGCCATTCCTGCTGACCGCCTAGCGCAAGCCAAGGTCACCGCGGCCACGCTGGGTGATGAGCTGTACAAGCGCTTCCCGTGGGCGCATTACGACTGCGAGGGCTCAAGTAGCTTCACCCTGCCCATGACCACTGACCCGGTTGAGGCCTTACTTAACCGTACCTGGCGGCCAACACTCAGCGTGACAGGCGCTGAAGGCTTTCCGGCGCTCAAAGACGCGGGCAATGTGCTGCGCCCTTACACGGCCTTCAAACTGTCGATGCGGTTTCCGCCACTGGTCGATGCTGCTCTAGCGGTGCAAGAGCTCAAAAAACTACTTGAAGACAACGCGCCCTATAACGCCAAAGTCACCTTTGAAGGCGGCGGCGGGGCTACCGGCTGGAACGCCCCCAGCACGGTTGACTGGTTTGAAAACGCCCTCAATGATGCGTCGCAAAGCTTTTTCGGCGCACCCTGCGGCACCATTGGCCAGGGCGGCACGATACCGCTGATGAGCATGCTCAGCAAAGGTTTCCCGAAAGCTCAAATGATGGTGTGTGGTGTGCTCGGCCCCAAGAGCAATGCCCACGGACCGAATGAGTTTTTGCATGTGCCGTATGCCAAAAAACTCACCGCTGCTGTCGCTCATGTCATGGCCCGTGTACCGCTTTAGCGTCAACTACTGCTAATTGTTGCTAAAGTTGGCACATCATGTATGTGCGCAACCTGACACCTTTTACTGCCAGAGACGGCGAGAATCTGGCTCTTTATCACTGGCAGGCTGAGCAGTCGATCCATCACCCCGGCAATGGGAGCACGCCAGCTCGTGGTGTGGTCCTGATGGTTCACGGATTGGGTGAACACGCGGGCCGCTATGACCACGTCGCTAACCTCCTTTGCAACTGGGGTTTTGAGGTCTGCGCCTACGATCAGCGCGGCCATGGTGAATCGACGGGCGTACCCGGCACCTTGCCCAGCCTAAATGCCTTGCTAGGCGACTTGGCCGAGGTGCTCGACGCGACTGCCCACGAATACCCAGAATTACCCGTGATCTTGCTAGGGCACAGCTTGGGTGGCTTGGTGGCCAGCCGCTTTGTCTCGCTTGGCACGCGCCAGGTTAAGGCGCTGGTGCTGTCGTCCCCCGCGCTTGATGCCGGGCTGGGTGTGTTTCAAAAGCTGCTTCTCAAAGTGTTGCCCGGCATTGCGCCCAATCTGCGTGTGGGCAACGGCCTCGACGCCAACTTCATTTCGCGCAATCCAAAGGTGGTGCAGGCCTATTTGTCGGACCGGCGAGTCCACAACAAAATTTCACCGCGTCTGGGCCAGTTCATTGCCACTGCGGGCCCTGCCACGGTTGCTGCTGCGGATGAGTGGCGGATTCCGACGCTGCTGATGTACGCGGGCGCAGACAAGCTGGTCAACCCTGCAGGCAGCCGACGCTTTGCCGAGCGCGCCGCTCAGTCCAAGGCCGTTAAGCCAGGCACTGTCACCGCCAAATGCTTTGAGGGCTACTATCATGAGCTGTTCAACGAGTTAGAGCCTGCGCCAGTCTTTGAGCTGCTTAAAACCTGGCTGGACGCCCGGTTTTGAGGCTGTTTTAGGACTGTAAGCCAATAAATACGGGCGCAAGCAGCTATTAAAATAATAGTAAACTCGTCGTCGCTGGCATCAACGCTTCCACCCATATTCATACCCGCAGAAAGCACCCATGAAGCTCGCCCAATTTCCCCGCGTTCGCATTACCCATGGCCCAACACCGCTCGAATTTATGCCACGTTTGACTGAAGCACTCGGCGGCCCCAACCTGTACATCAAGCGAGACGACTGCACCGGGCTGGGCACCGGCGGCAACAAAACCCGCAAGCTTGAATTTTTAATGGCCGATGCGGTTAAACACGGCGCAGACACCATCATCACGCAGGGTGCCACGCAATCCAACCACGCGCGCCAAACGGTGGCGATCGCCGCCAAAATGGGCATGAAGTGCGAGATTTTGCTCGAAGATCGTACCGGCTCCAAAGTTGAAAACTACAAGCAGTCCGGCAACGTCTTTTTGGACTATTTGTATGGCGCCAATGTTCAGGAAGTTCCCGGCGGCACCGACATGAACGCCGCCATGGCCAAACTGGCCGACGAGCTGCGCGCCAAAGGCCAAAAGCCGTACATCATCCCCGGTGGTGGCTCGAACCCTTTGGGTGCACTCGGCTATGTGGTGTGCGCGCTGGAGATGGTGGACCAGTTCAACAACCTAGGTTTAAACGTGAGTTGCGTCGTTCACGCCACCGGCAGCGCAGGCACGCAAGCCGGGTTGGTGGCCGGGCTTGAAGGCATTCGCAGCCAAATCCCAGTGCTCGGCATTGGCGTGCGGGCGGCCAAAGAATTGCAAGAAACCAATGTGTACAACTTGGCAGTCAAGACCGCTGAACTGCTTGGGGTCCCCGGTGCCGTGTCTCGTGAAAGCGTGATGGCCAACTGCGACTACGTCGGTGGCGGCTATGGCGTGCCAACTGCTGGAATGATTGAAGCTGTCACCATGACGGCGCGCCTCGAAGGCATTTTGCTGGACCCGGTGTATTCAGGCAAGGGCATGGCAGGCTTGATAGATTTGTGCCGCAAGGGGCATTTTAAAAAGGGCGAGAACGTTTTGTTCATTCACACCGGCGGGGCCGTTGCGCTGTACGGCTATATGGATGCTTTTGCAGGCCTGAAGCCGCTTTAAGCTGAATCAGCATGATCGGCGTACTCGGCGGTATGGGGCCGTTGGCCACTGCGGACTTTTTCAACAAAGTCATTGCCGCCACGCCTGCGTCCAGCGACGAGGGCCATGTCCCGCTGTTGATCCAGTCAGACCCGCGCATCCCCAGCCGGCCTGAGGCCATTTTGCGCGGTGGCGAGTCACCGCTCGCGGCGCTACTGGCCGGGCGTGACCGGCTGATAGCGGCGGGCGCCACGGCTTTAGCTATGCCCTGCAATACCGCGCACTTCTGGTTTGCCGAGCTGCAGCAAGGCTGCCCGGTACCGTTTTTAAGCATTGTTGACGCAACTTGCGCTGAGGCGGCCAGCCTGGCAGCGCCGGGCGCGCACATTGGGCTGATCGCCACCGGTGCGACGCTGGCCACGCACTTGTTTGACCAGCGCTTGATGGCGCTGGGCTTCGTGCCGCTGCTGCCCGAAGACGGCGACATGACGGCGCTCGTCCTCCCCGCGATCGCGCTCGTCAAGGCCGGGCGCGCCGCAGCAGGCGGGCAGATGATCGAGCAGGCTGTGCAGACGCTCTTGGCCAGAGGCGCAACCACCGTGGTGCTGGCCTGCACTGAAACGCCCCTGGCGCTCGATGCCGTGCATTCGCCGCTGCGCGCTCAGTGTGTCGACAGCACCGGAGCTCTGGCGCGGGCTTGCGTGGCATGGTGGCAGGCAGAACAGGTCAAAACTGTGTAAAAACCGCGTTTGAGGGCTGTTTTTAGCCGGGTTTAGGCATGTTTTTAGGCTGTAGCCCAATCGATACGGGCGCAAGCAGCTACTAATTATGTAGCAATCGGTTTTGCCTATCCGACCCCGTGGCACTTTTTGTACTTCCTCCCGCTGCCGCAGTAGCGAAGACGGTTTCGGTTTTGAGTGGTCACGGCGTTACTAGCCGGTAGTGCCCAACAATTCTTTTAGAGCGGCATCGTATAAGGCCGTGAGCGAATCCCCCACGTCGTGAATTCTTTCGCTGGCAGTCGCCACTTGGCGCATTGACTCGTCGTCGGCCTTACGGTTAAGTGCCGCTTCAAAGAAAACCCATTGCGATTGAGCCAGCCCGAGCTCATTGCGAATGGAAGGCGTCGAGATCGGTGCCTTATTCAGCTCGTTAAGTACCCCTACAAAATCGGCGCGATCACTAGCCAGCTGGTCACGTATGTCCTTGCTGTCGAACCCAGCGGCATTCAGAAAAAAGTTTCTGGCCATTCGCGCCGAGCGATTGCGAACAAATGCGGACTGGTTGATCAACTTCGCATTCGTCTGCTTTGACTGAGCCTGTAGCGCATCAACCATGCGGTTGGCGGCGGCGAACATCTTGTCGGCTTGCTGACTAGCTTGCAATACCGCAGCTTTGGAGGGTGGGGCGGCCAGGGCAGTGTTGAGATTGGCGTTTTCGTCGCGCAAAGCCTTGAAAAGTGGCACGATGTCGCTGGAGAAGTTGGCTGTGTTCAATGACTCAAAGCCTGATGCGATTTGTCGCTGTACATCTGCCAACAACGCTTGCGACCGCTCGGGAAGCACTTTCAGGTAAACCTGGCAGTAGGCTCTTGCACAGCGCAGCCCATTGCCCCGGAACCGCGCAGTGCGATTTATCGCCACTGAGGTCGGGATTGCAGCATTAGCCGAGAGGACTGGCGTCGAGACTACGGCAAGCGCCCCATACTGGATGACAGAGCGGCGGCTCAAACCTGTGATGAATGAGGTGTTCACACTATCCATTGCAATTTCCTTTTGGGGTTGATTTGGGATTCTGCAAATTCGGCAGACTCCTCAGCATAATTGAGCGAGGCTATTTTTTCAGGCACGAAGTGCGCCATATTAGGCGTGTTGCAAGCCGCGTTCAAAAATTGAGACTGTTTGACTCAGCCAGCCCCGTGGCACTTTTTGTACTTCTTGCCGCTGCCACAATCACACAGGTCATTGCGCCCCGGCGTGACCACTGCGCGAACCGTTTCAACCCGCGGTCCGATGGTTTTCCACAACTCGCGCAGGTCGTACACCGCCCAGATCGCTTCGCCAAAGGCATTGAGCCGGGCAATGCTGGTGCTGGGCGCGCCGTCTTCGCTCAGGGGTGAGACTTCAGGTTTGGCGGTGTCATCTTCTGTCATGGCCACCACGGCCTCGAGCGCGCCGTTCAGCCATTTGGCCGCGTCTTTGTCGCGCGGGGCTGCCCATTCTTCGGGCCAGTATTCCACCGCGAACATAAAGCCCAGCGCCCAGACTTGCGCAAACGCGGGCAAGTCTTCATCTTTGAATTTGGTTTGTTCCTCTGGCGGCATCTCGGCCACTGCACCCCGAATGTCCATGACTTCCGGGTGGTAGCAGCGGTCGTCTTCGAGCGAGTTGACTTCAGAATCCAGTGCAGTGACCACCTCTTGCCACCGCATGTTCCAGAGCGCTAAAAAGCGTTCACGCTGCGGCGCATCCACAAATGAGCCGCTCTCTGCGTCAGGTTGCTCGCCTGCCATGGGTGTGCCAAGCAATGCGGCCAAAACCTCGTCTTCTTCGATGGGCCTGCGCATGCAAATCACGGCGGCCATGAAGCCTTCACAAAATTCCCACTGTGGCGTTTCGTCGTAGCGGCCGCGCAGGTCGTCAAGAATGGCGTCCAGTTCGTCGAAGGCTTCGACCTCAAGGGGAGCGGGAGTCGTCATGGGAGAGCTTTATAAACGTCACCGGACGCTCTTATGATGCAAAGTGTATCTGCCCGTCCTTTTTCTAGCTCAGGAAAAAACCTCATGCGCGCCAAAATCAACGCCCTCGATGCCCGCCTGCCCGTGCGCTACAGCTTCATGGCGCTGTGCGCTTTTGGGGTGTTGCTGGCGCTGTTCAGCTTGATCGTTTTTGGTGTCGGATGGCTGGCGCTACTGGTGTGTGCCGTGCTGACGGG
>JBBRDA010000103.1:0-10172 GCA_038204335.1 Burkholderiales bacterium | reverse complement strand
TGAATCTGCAGGCGCGGCGCACCGGGTTGCAGACATGGGAGCCGCTCTGCGTTGGGCGGTGCGCTTGGCCCAAGACCCCGAAGCGCAAAGCCGCATGGCCCAATCGGCATTGGCTTTTGCGGCAACGCACCAGGGCGCAACCGGGCGTACCGTTCAGGCGCTGGCAGCCTACCTGGCCTGAGACAATCCCTGAAGCCTATTTCGCCAGCAGCGAATTGATGATCAGTAAATCTGTCGGGCTCAGTGTGACGTTGGCCTGGCGCAGCCGCAGCCCACCCAGCAGAACGTTGTAGCGCGCCTGGGCCAGGTCGCGTTTCGTCTGGAACAACTGGCTTTGCGAATTGAGCACATCAATGTTGATACGCACACCCACCTGGTAGCCCAGCTTGTTGGCATCCAGCGCGCTTTGGCTCGACAGCTCTGCCGCTTCCAGCGCCTTGACCTGGCCCTGGCCAGACTGAACACCAAAGTAAGCGGTGCGGGTAGCCAATGCCACGGTGCGCCGGGCGCCTTCCAGATCGTTTTGCGCTTTGTCTTTCAGCGACAGCGTTTCCTTGATGCGGTTTTGTGTGGCAAAGCCTGCAAACAGCGGCAGATTAAACGCCAGGCCAATGGTGGCGGCGCTGTTACGGTTGTTGAAAGGACTTGTGGCTGAACCCGACGGGTTACGGGTCGCGTTGTAACTGGCGTTGACGTCCAGTGTCGGCTTGTGGCTGGCCTCAGCCTTGTTAACCTCCAGTTCAGCAATTTCGAGGCTTTGTTGCGCCTGCCGCACGGACGGGTGAACGAACGCAGACTGGTTGACCCAGGTGTTCACATCTTGTGGCACCACCGGGGGCAAGGCCACAGGTACCAACAAGCCTTTGGGCTGCGCGCCCGTCACCCCTGCCAGCGTATCAAGCGCCAGCTTTTTGACCCGCAAATCATTGTCTGCGGCTATTTCTTGCGCGGTGACCAGGTCAAACCGGGCTTGCGCTTCGCGGGTATCTGTGATGGTTGACGTGCCGACCTCAAAGTTGCGCTTGGCTGAGGCCAATTGTTCGGCCACAGCGGCTTTTTGCGCACCTACAAAAGCCAGCGTGTCTTGCGCAGCCAGCACATCAAAATAAGCCTGGCTGGCGCGTACGATCAGGTCTTGCTCGGCTGCGTCCAGCACCGCCCTGGCCAGGTCAACCTGCTTCAAACCCTGCTCGTAAGTCGCCCAGTTAGCCGGGCGGTACAGCGGCTGCGACGCCGTCAGCGTGGCGTTTTGAGTGCCGAAACTGCGGTCGATCACCGGATTGGTATTTTCAAAATTGGAGCGCGAGACTCCCGCATTCAAACCAGCGGTCGGCAAAATGCCTGCTTTGGCTTGGTCGGCCCTGGCCAAGTTGGCATCGTATTGCAGCCTGGCTGACTGGTAACTGGCATCAAACGCACGCGCAGCATCGTAAAGCTCGACCAGGTTTTGTGCCTGCGCGCTCATGGCCAGCAATGCGGATGCAACAGCAATCACCAAGGGTTTGGCGTTGGCTAAAGACTTGGCCTGGCGAGAGTTGTATAGGTTCATAAATATCCTGAAGGTCCTGAATAAACGATTCTGATCTCAATACTGGGGAACGCTGGTGTCGAGTTGCTGAGCCCAAGCGGCAATGCCCCCTTGCAGGTTCACGACATCGGTAAAGCCATGCTGGGCCAGGTAGTTGGCAACTTGCTGGCTGCGCATGCCGTGGTGGCACAAGCAGGCAATCGGCTGGTCAGCGCCATAGGTTTTTTGCAGGTCATCCAGTTGCGCCGGAATGCTTTGCATGGGCACATGGAGCAGCGTGAAGCCATCTGGCGTGACGGACGCGGTTTGCAATTCCCACGGTTCGCGCACATCCAGCACGATCGGCGTCGTGCCGGCGTCGACTGCACTGCGCCAGGCGGCGAAATTTGCGGGGCTGATTTGGGCAATCATGGTCAGTGAAATGGAGGCGGTTGGATTTAAAAACTGAACTTGGAGGGTTCAGGAAAGCCAAGCAAGCGCGGTGCCACTGTGTCCCAGGCCTGCGTGGTGTGCCAGGCGGCCTCACCGACGCGCGTCACCAGGGTGGCGCGCATCACGGGCTCGTTACCCACCACAGCGCTCAAACGGCCACCGATTTTGAGCTGCTCAAGCAACGCGGCGGGCACTTCGGCAACCGAGCCGCTCAGCACAATCGCATCAAACGGCCCTTTGACAGCATGCGGATCTGAACCGTCGGCAACACGCACCTCCGCATTAAAGACGCCAGCTCTTTGCAAATGGCTCCGCGCTGATTGAGCCAGTTGGGCATCAATCTCTAGGCTGATGACTTGCTGCGCGCGATGCCCCATCAGGGCGGCCATATAGCCTGAACCGGCACCAATTTCAAGCACTGTTTCATGCTTTTGCAGCGCCAGATCTTGCAAAATACGAGCTTCAACCTTGGGCGACAACATGCACTGACCGGCGTGTTGCTGCGAATGACTAGACAGTGGGATTTCCATGTCAGCGAACGCCAGTGCCTTGTAGGCAGCGGGTACAAAGTCCTCACGTTTGATCACCGCCAGCAGCGCCAGCACCTGGCTGTCCAGCACTTCCCAAGGGCGGATTTGCTGCTCAATCATGTTGAATCGGGCTTGTTCGTAGTTCATGGTGTGATCTGGTGTGGTCAAGGTTGGATAAAAAACTTGTTGAATTTTAGTCAGTCTGGGGTACCGGGGACTGACTGGCAGGGTGATCAGCGGCGGCGTGTTTGGCGCCAAACTTGCGCTTAAACCACTGGGCTAGGTCGTCCATAAAGCAATAGGTGACGGGCACCACCACCAGCGTCAGCAGCGATGAGGTGATCACGCCGCCAATCACGGCTTGGCCCATCGGTGCGCGCTGCTCGGAGCCTTCCGTCAGGGCAAAGGCCAGTGGAATCATGCCGAAAATCATCGCCAGTGTGGTCATCAAAATAGGCCGTAAGCGCACCTTGGCAGCCACCAGCAAGGCTTCACTGCGTTCCATGCCTTCTTCACGCATTCGTATCGCAAAGTCCACCAACAAAATCGCGTTTTTGGTCACCAGCCCCATCAGCATCACCACACCGATGATGGAGAACATCGACAGCGTGGAGCGAAACAGCAGCAACGCCAGCACGACGCCAATCAGTGTGAGCGGCAGCGACGTCATCAGTGCCAGGGGCTGCAAAAAGCTTTTGAACTGACTGGCCAAAATCATGTAAATGAACAAAATGGCCATGACCAGCGCCGAGATAGCGTAACCAAACGACTCAGCCATGTTTTTCGTCGAACCGCCAAACTGATAGCTGTAACCTGGCGGAAAAGTGGTTTTTTCCAGGGCCGCCTTGATGTCATTGGAGACTTCGCCTGCGGATCGGTCATACACATTGGCATTGACGGCGACTTCACGGGCCAAATCGCGGCGATTGATCTGGTTCGGGCCGGTGGACTCTTTCACACTGGCGACCTGACTCAAGCGCACGATACGCGTCGAGCCATCGGCATTGGCACCTAGGTTGCTGGTCATGAAGGGCAGGCGTTCCAGGTCTGCCGGCGCATTGCGGGACTCCGGGCTGAGCCGCACATTCACGTCATAGGTCTGGTCGTCAGGCGCGCGCCAGTTACCCACAGTTTGGCCCGCCACCAGCGTACGCAGCGATGCGGCGATGCTGGAGACTGACAAGCCCAAATCACTGGCTGCATCACGCCGAACATCGACCTGAATCACTGGCTTGTCGGGCTTGACGCTGGAGTCCAGATCAACCAGACCAGGGATGGGGCGAATGATGTCCTGAACGACACGGCTCAGACGCTCCAGCTCTTTCAAGTCCGGGCCCTTCAACGAGAACTCGACCTGCTTGTTGCCACCTACCGAGTCTAATAAACCCACATGGGTGACCGTGATGCCCGGCACCTGTTTGAGCCGGTCGCGCAGCGCGCCAGACATTTGATCGACACTTCGGCTGCGCGCCTTGCGGTCTACCAAGCGAACATAAACATTGGCGTAAATTTTTCCTTGCGCATTGCCGGTATTGATGGTGGCCAGCGTGTAACGGACTTCAGGAAACTCGCGCACGATGGCTTCGACCTGTTTGGCTTTGGCTTCGGTCGCCTCAAGTGACGAGCCGACCGGCGTATAAAAATTCAGCGAGGTTTCTGAGAAATCAGCCTTGGGCACAAACTCTGTGCCTAGCAATGGCACCATAAAGATACTCACAACGAAGATCACCAGCGCCAGCAGCAGCGTTTTGATTTTGTGAATCAGTGCCCAGCGCAAGATGCTCTGGTAGCCTTCGCTTAGGCGCTCAGTCGCGGTGTCAAACCAGCCGGTCACGCGGCCAATGGTCTTGTCATACAGGGTGATGCGTGGGCCTCGCTTGCCGTGTTCTTCGATAGATGGATCGTGCCAGATACTCGACAGCATGGGGTCGAGCGTGAAGCTGACAAACATCGAGATCAGCACGGCGGCCACGATGGTGATGCCGAACTCATGGAAGAACTTGCCAATAATCCCGCCCATAAAACCCACAGGCAAAAAGACCGCCACGATGGAGAAGGTGGTGGCCAGCACCGCCAGACCAATTTCTTTGGTGCCGTCCATCGAGGCTTGGTAGGGCGGTTTGCCCATTTGCACGTGCCGCACAATGTTTTCGCGCACCACAATCGCATCGTCTATCAGCAAGCCAACACACAGCGACAAAGCCATCAGCGTGATCATGTTGATGGTGAAACCGAACAGGTTCATGAACAGAAACGTGCCGATGATCGAGATGGGCAATGTCAGCCCGGTAATCACCGTGGATCGCCAAGAGTTCAAAAACAAGAACACGATCAGCACCGTCAGCAGCGCGCCTTCGATCAATGTGCGGCGCACGTTTTCAACGCCGACCCGAATAGGACGTGAGCTGTCGGTGACGAGCTCTAGTTTGAGCCCTGGTGGCAGCGCGGCTTTCATTTCCAGCACGGCTTTGTTCAGCCCGTCCACCACCTGAATCGTATTTTCGTCCTGTGCCTTTTGCACCTGCAGTATCAAGGTGCGCTGGCCGTTGTACAGAGCCAGGCTGTCAACTTCTTGCGCGCCGTCGGCAATGCGGGCGACCTGGTCAACCGTCACAGCGACATTGTTTTTACGCGCCACAATGATCTTGCCAAAGTCTTCAGGCCGCTTCATGCGGGCATCGATTTTGACGACCCGTTCTTGCGACAGCGAGCGGATGCTGCCCACCGGCAAGTCCTGGTTTTCGTTTCGTACAGCATTGACAACTTGGTCTGCCGTGATGCCCAGCGACTCCATGGCCTGTGGATTCAGGTACACATTGATCTCGCGTTTGGTGCCGCCCACAATGTTGACGGCGCCTGCGCCACGCACGTTTTCAAGCCGCTTTTTCAAGGTTTGGTCGGCCCAGTTGGTCAGTTCTACCGCTGACATTTTTGAACTGCTGTTTTCAGGCAAGACCGCCACAGACCAGATGGCCCGGCTTGACGGGTCAAAGCGCAGCACGCGCGGCTCTTTGACCTCGGTGCGCAAGTTGGGCCGAATGGCAGAGATCTTTTCGCGTACATCTTCGGCGGCTTTGCGGCCATCAATGTACAACTGAAACTCGATGATGACCACCGATTGGCCTTCGTAACTGCGGGAGGTCAATGCGCTGACGCCTGCAATGGAGTTAACGCCTTCCTCCAGCTTTTTGGTGACTTCACTCTCCACAATTTCAGGCGAGGCGCCGGGGTAGTCGGCGGTGACCACCACCACCGGCAAATCGATGTTGGGAAACTGATCAACCTGCATGCGCTGGTATGAAAAAAGCCCCAACACGACGATGGCCAGCATCATCATGGTGGCAAATACCGGGTTTTTAAGACTGACTTGGGTGAACCACATAGCGTTGTTTTGAAAGGGGGAGTTAGGGCGCTGACTTCGCGCCAGAGGCTGCACGATTGGCCGCCAACACAGGTGCGTTCATGGCCGTGAATTTGACCTGCGTGCCTTCACGCAAACTGCCAACGTTTCCGCGTATCACCACCGCGCTGTCATTGAGCCCCGTTACCGCCACAACCTCCACGTTGTCTGCAGTGCCCCGTGCGCCCAGTGTGACTTGTTTGTACACAACCTGGGCGTTTTCAATCGCTTGGACATAAGGTGAGGGCTTGTCAGTGCGCACGCTGCTCAGCGGTACGGCCAGCAGCGAGGTACGTGCTGTGCCCAGCGTGCCTTGGGCAAACAAGCCTTGGCGCAAGGGTAGGGCGTTTTGCATGTTGCTGGCGTTGTCAATGCTCAGGTAAGCCAGCACGCTGCGGCTGCCCGCTTGGGCGGTCGGGTTGATGCGCACGACTTTTGCGGCAACAGCTTTGTCCCTGCCCTCGATTTGCAACTCAGCCGTTTGACCCACTTGTATCTGGGCGGAGTCAGCGGCGCTCAGCGTTGCTTCAAGCTCGAGTCGGCTCAGGTCAACAATTTCAACAATCCTGGCATCAATGCCAACCCGTTCACCCGACTGCGCCAGCCGCTGCGACACCTGGCCGGAAATAGGCGCTTTCAGTACCAAGTCATCGACTGACTTTTTCGCCACATCCGTGCCGGCCAACGCTGCCTGGTAAGTCGATTGCGCCGCATTCAGATTGGCCAAAGAGGTGTCGAGCGCAGTTTTAGAAATAAACCCCTGGTCTACCAGCGCCTTGTTGTTGTCGTACTGGCGCTGAGCGACCTCGACCTGCGATTTGCTTGACTCGGCCTGCTCACGGGCCTGGCGTACGCGAGAAAGCAGCTCGCTGGCATCAATACGGGCGATGATTTGCCCGGCTTTGACAAAGTCACCTTCGCGCACCGTCAGGCCTTGCAGTTCCCCGGCGACGCGCGCCTTAACAACCGCAGAGTTGACGGCTTTGAGCGTTCCTGAAATCGGCAAACCTTGCGAGACGTCTAGCAGGCCCGCTTTGACCACGTCGCTGGCTGCCAGCTCGACCAGAGTGTCTTTTGCGCTGTTGCCTGCGGACGCCGTCAAAGCCTGCTGTTTTGATTTGCGCTCGGACAGGACGCGCACAACTGCGCCCGCCAAGACGCCAAGAACCAGCAACACGACCAGCCATTTAACCCAGCCCTTGATATTCGAACGCATGCTAACTTTTCCCTGTGATAACTGGTTTGTTGACTGACTTGATAGGCGGTTCGACGCACATGCCGTGCAAAATCATGCTGACCTGTGACTCAATGTATTTTTTTGGGTTTAACGCCATGTCACAGGGCATGCAGATCCCGGCAGAATGTTTGGAGATGATCAGGTAGATCATCGGTGCTATTAGGCTGAACACGGCATAGTCCAGATCCATCGGCTTGAACTCTTTGCTGTCGATGCCGCGCTGCAACATGCGCCGGATCAGCGTCTGTCCGGGCAAGATGACTTCTTGCTGATAGAAAGCTGCTAACTCGGGGAAATTGGTGGCTTCGCTCATCATCAGCTTGGTAATACCCGACGCCTTGGTGTTGCCGACACGCTCCCACCAGACGTTCATGCAGTAGGCCACCATGTCGGAGGTCGAGCCTTCAAAGGTTTCGAACTCATGGCTCCACTCTGTGAAGCGACCAGACAGGTTCTCGCGGATCACCGCCTTGAACAGCTCTTCCTTGCTTTCAAAGTACAAAAACAGTGTGCCTTTAGACACCCCGGCCCGGGCGGCGACTTCTTCAGCCCGGGTGGCAGCAAAGCCTTTTTCAACGAATAAATCCAGCGCCGCGTCCAGCAATTCGCCGGGGCGTGCCTCTTTTCGACGCTCGCGTTTGACGCTGAGTGCCGCGTTAACAGGGCAGAATAATTTGGAGAGGGGCATAGTTACTGACTGACTGGTTATTAATGTAACGCCTTACGTCAGTGTCGTCAACCACTCAAGCGCGTCCACCCGGGGTCTCTTCTTGTCAGCGCAGTCGGGTTGTCGCCAATCCCAGCAATTCATGAATCAGCCGGGTGGAGCCAGACAGTCCGTCGGTCGATGGTAACCACTGCAAAACGCCAGACTTGGTCGGCAAAACATAGCCTGTGGGGGCCGGGGTGATGACGAGGCCGGTGCGCTCGAACTCCGCCACAGCCCGGGCCATGTGCAGCGCGTCGGTCACCAGCGCGATGCGCTGAATGCCATCGCGCTTGAGCAGCGGCGCGACCATTTGCGCGTTTTCAGCCGTGTCGCGCGATCGGTTTTCGACCCAGCGCAAGGTAAAGCCGTAGTCCTCGGTCGCCACGCGTGCGGCCACATCCGCCTCAGAGCTTTTGGCTGTGGCACCGGCAGCCCAGCCGCTACCGCCGCTGAAAGCCACCGGTAATCCAGACTGTTTTGACAGCCAAATGCCGTAGCGCAAGCGCGCTGCGGTCGATGGGCCGGGTTGGGCCACGCCGTATTCTGGGGCGTCTGGGTAGGTGCCGCCGCCCAGCACCACGATGGCTTGTACCCGGGCAGTTTTAAGCTGCGAAGCCGTGGCAGGAGGGTACTGCGGCAAAGCGTTTCGGGCCAACCACACCGCTGTACCCTGACAGCTCAGTAGCCAGAGCCCACCAAAAGCCATAACCGACACCAGCCAGCCTATGCGTTTGCGATTTGCAACCAGTACCAAGCCCAGCAAGCCCAACAAGGGCAACAAAGCCAGCGGCATGACCAGCCCGGAAAGTACAGGTTTAAGGCTACCAAATTCCATCAAGGATGATTTTCACTATTATTTTTATAGCTGCTTGCGCCCGTATTTATTGGGCTGAAGGCCTAAATGATGCCCAAAAAAGGCTAAAAACGACTCAAAAATCAATAAAACGCCTGCAACCCGGTCTGCGCACGGCCCAAAATCAGCGCGTGCACATCGTGCGTACCTTCGTAGGTGTTCACGGTCTCTAGGTTAATCATGTGGCGAATCACGTGGTATTCGTCATGAATGCCGTTGCCGCCGTGCATGTCGCGCGCCATGCGGGCGACGTCCAGCGCCTTGCCGCAGGAGTTGCGTTTGATCAAACTGATCATCTCTGGCACGTCTTTGCCTTCGTCCATCAAGCGGCCCACCCGCAGGCAGCCTTGCAAGCCTAGGGCGATTTCAGTTTGCATATCGGCCAGCTTTTTTTGAATCAGCTGGTTTTGCGCCAGTGGGCGGCCAAACTGAACCCGGTCCATGGTGTACTGGCGGGCACGGTGCCAGCAGTCTTCAGCCGCACCCAACGCGCCCCAGGCAATGCCGTAGCGCGCTTTGTTCAGGCAGCCAAACGGACCTTTGAGGCCGCTCACGTTGGGCAGCATGTTGCCTTCGGGCACAAACACGCCGTCCATCACGATCTCACCGGTGATGCTGGCGCGCAAGCTCATCTTGCCTTCGATTTTGGGGGCAGTCAGGCCCTTCATGCCTTTTTCAAGGATAAAGCCGCGAATCGACTCTTGCCCGCCGGTGTTGCCGTCTGGGTCGGTCAGCTTGGCCCACACCACAAACACATCGGCAATTGGTGAATTGGTGATCCACATCTTCGCGCCGTTCATGATGAAGCCACCGTCGGTTGGCTTGGCGCGGCTCAGCATGCTGGCCGGGTCAGAGCCGTGGTTCGGCTCGGTCAAACCAAAGCAGCCGACCCATTCGCCAGTGGCCAGCTTGGGCAGGTATTTTTGCTTTTGCGCCTCGCTGCCGTAAGCGTTGATCGGGTGCATGACCAGCGACGACTGCACGCTGATGGCGCTGCGGTAGCCGCTGTCAACCCGTTCGACTTCACGCGCTATCAGCCCGTAAGCCACATAGCTCAAGCCTGCGCAGCCGTAGCCTTCAATGCTGGAGCCCAAAAAGCCCATCGCACCGGCTTCGTTCATGATCTCGCGGTCAAACTTTTCGTGGCGCGCGGCCATCAACACACGGGTTTGCAGCTTGTCTTGGCAAAACTGGTGCGCTGCGTCTTGAATGGCGCGCTCGTCATCGCTGAGCTGGTCCTCCAGCATGAAAGGGTCTTCCCACTTAAATTTGGCTTTGACGTTGGTTTTCATGAAGAATATGTCCTTTGGGTTGTCTTTGTAAAAGCTTTAGGCTTAAAGTATATCGGGCAATCAGCAAGCAATCACTGTCTGGACCATTGCGGCCCTGCGCGATAACCCTGAACGATACAACACATTAGGAAATAAGTTTATGAGTCAAGTTAAAACCAGAACCAAAACCATCACCTTGGGCGGCGGCTGCT
>JBBRDA010000102.1:0-10188 GCA_038204335.1 Burkholderiales bacterium | reverse complement strand
ATAGCTGCGCCGCATCAGACATCCAGCAATCCGCAAAACGAATTGACGGCTTCTTTGTTGGCTGCAAATGCCAGCATTGCGCCTAAATATTTTTACAACACACTGGGCTCAAAACTGTTTGAAGCCATTACTCTGCTGGACGAGTATTACCCCACCCGCACCGAGACAAGTATTTTCGAGGCGAACTACACCGAGATTGCGCAGGCGATTGAACAATCTGGCATTCGCAATGCCTGCCTGATTGATCTCGGCGCTGGCAATTGCGCCAAGTCTGCAGCGCTGATTCCACATATCGAACCGCAGCAATACGTACCAGTTGATATTTCAGTCGATTTTTTGCGCGACGCCGCCGAGCGTGTGCAAGCCGGCTTTCCTGCGCTGGACATCGTTGGGGTGGGTATGGATTTCTCAGGCGCACTGGTTTTGCCATCTGCCGTACAAACCGCCAACCGCGTCTTCTTTTACCCCGGCTCCAGTCTTGGCAACTTTTCACCCATCGACGCGCTGCATTTCCTGCAGCAAATCAGCGACCCCGAAAAAGGTAACGCCAGTGGCCTGCTTTTAGGGATTGACCTGGTCAAAGACGCTGCGGTGCTGGAAGCCGCCTATGACGATGCGCCCGGCGTGACAGCTGCCTTCAATAAAAACGTGTTGCTCAATGTCAACAACCAGTTAGGGGCCAACTTTGACTTGCGGCAATGGCGCCATGTGGCCCTTTTCAACGCGCAAGAGTCCCGCATTGAAATGCATCTTGAGGCTATCGCCGACGCAAATGTGCACTGGTCAGGCCACCAAAGACGTTTTTCAACGGGCGAGCGCATCCATACCGAAAATTCCTACAAATACACGCTGGCTTCAATCACCACACTGCTCAAACAAGCGGGCTTCAGCCAGGTACAGCATTGGACGGACGCGCGGGGCTGGTTTGGTGTGTTTTGGGCGTCCAGATAGCGTTTGCACGCTGTTTTTGGTCGTTTTCAGGCCTGTTTTTGGCATCTAGCCCCATAAATACGGGCGCAAGCAGCTATTAAAAACATAGCACTTTAAAAATGCACCAATTTCAGCAATAACCGGGCTTGCTTTTGGTGCGGTGTAAACAAAGCGATCTCAGATGGCGCCGCAGACTCATCATGGCGGCTTTGTGCCGTTTGCGCCTCAATTTAGCCAAATCCACCCTGTTTGGCGACGCTGCAAGCCCCATGGCCCGCTCAACACACCAACCATCGGCTGGCATAACTCTTGCGTGTACACAGCGAGCGTAACGCAGCGCTCAACCGCAGTCTTGCATTGCGGCCTCATGCACGCAACGACGTGTGCAAAACAAGTACCAGCAAATCCGGTTTGCAGTCCTTGCGCCTTGGTCAATACCAGGGTGTCTGTTTCTAACCCCTCATTTGGTGCGTAACCCTGTTGACTGGCTGCATGCTGAGACCAAGGTTGCGCAGAAGAACTTGCGATGACGTCTGGAGTAGCGAAATGAAAAAATCAAAACTGGTCATGGTCGGCAACGGCATGGCGGGAGTGCGCACGATTGAAGAACTGCTCAAAGTTGCGCCAGATTTGTATGACATCACCGTCTTTGGCGCTGAGCCGCACCCCAACTACAACCGTATTTTGCTGTCGCCAGTACTGGCAGGCGAGCAGACGCTGGATGAAATCGTGCTGAACGACTGGGCTTGGTACACAGACAATCACATCACCCTGCATGCTGGCAAGAAGGTGGTGGAGGTTGACCGCGTCAAACGCATCGTGAAAGCAGACGACGGCAAAGGTGGTTTCCTAGAAGTCGAATACGACCGCCTGCTGATGTGTACCGGCTCCAACCCCTTCATCTTGCCCATCCCCGGCAAAGACCTGAAAGGGGTGATTGCCTACCGCGACGTTGCCGACACCAACGAAATGATTGACGCGTCTGGCAAGTACAAAAACGCCGTGGTGATTGGCGGCGGCCTGTTGGGCCTGGAAGCCGCCAACGGTTTAATGCTGCGCGGCATGAACGTATCGGTCGTTCACGTCATGCCCACGCTGATGGAGCGCCAGCTCGACAGCGTGGCTGGCAAGCTGCTGCAAAAGTCGCTGGAAGACCGTGGCTTGAAGTTTCTGATGGGCGCGCAGACGCAGGAGTTAGTCGGTGGGAGCGATGGCCGCGTGACCGCTATCAAGTTTAAAGACGGCACCGAGCTAGCCACTGATTTGGTGGTGATGGCTGTCGGCATTCGCCCCAATACGGCATTGGCTGAATCCATGCGCCTGCATTGCAACAAGGGTATTGTGGTCAACGACACCATGCAAACCACGACCGATGCGCGCATTTACAGCGTGGGGGAATGCGCAGCACACCGGGGCATTGCCTACGGCTTGGTCGCACCTTTGTTTGAGCAAGCAAAGGTTGCAGCCAACCATCTGGCGCAATTTGGCATTGGCCGCTATTCCGGCTCCTTGACATCGACCAAGCTCAAGGTCACGGGCATTGACCTGTTCAGCGCGGGCGACTTTTTAGGTGGCGACGGTGCCGAAGAAATCATCATGAGCGACCCCTTCGGCGGCGTCTACAAAAAGCTGGTGATTAAAGACGACAAACTCATCGGCGCCTGCCTGTATGGCGACACCGTCGATGGCAGTTATTACTTCAAACTTTTGAGAGACGGCCGCAGCGTGGCCGACATCCGCGACAAGCTGATGTTTGGCGAGTCCAGCATTGGCGACACCGGCCATGAAGGCCACACCAAGGCTGTCAGCATGCCAGATACGGCTGAGGTCTGCGGTTGCAACGGCGTCAACAAAGGCACGATTTGCAAAGCTATCAAAGAAAAAGGCTTGTTCACGTTGGACGAGGTGCGCAAGCACACCAAGGCCAGCGCCTCCTGCGGGTCGTGCACCGGGCTGGTGGAGCAGATTTTGATGTTTACTGCTGGTGGCGACTATTCGGCCACACCCAAGCTCAAAGCCATGTGCAGTTGCACTGACCATGGACATCAGGCAGTGCGTGACGCGATCCGCGACAACAAGTTGCTCACGATCAAAGACGTTTACGAAACCATGGACTGGAAGACACCAAACGGCTGCGCCAGCTGCCGCCCAGCCGTTAACTATTACTTGATCAGCACCTGGCCAAAGTTGGCCAAAGACGACCCGCAAAGCCGCTACATCAATGAGCGCAGCCATGCCAACATTCAAAAAGATGGCACCTACAGCGTCATTCCGCGTATGTGGGGCGGCGAAACATCGGCCAGCGAGCTGCGCCGCATTGCTGACGCGGTGGACAAGTACAACATCCCTACGGTCAAGGTCACAGGCGGGCAGCGCATTGACTTGCTAGGCGTTAAAAAAGAAGACCTGGTAAATGTCTGGAAAGACATTGGGATGCCATCCGGCCACGCTTATGCCAAGGCGCTGCGCACCGTCAAAACCTGCGTTGGCAGCGAGTGGTGCCGCATGGGCACGCAAGACAGCACCCAGATGGGCAAAGATTTAGAGCGTGCCATGTGGCGCATGTACGCACCGCACAAGGTCAAGTTTGCGGTTAGCGGCTGCCCGCGCAATTGCGCGGAATCAGGCATCAAGGACGTGGGCGTGATTGGTGTCGATTCAGGTTGGGAGATGTACATCGCTGGCAACGGCGGCATCAAAACCGAAGTCGCGCACTTTTTGGTGAAGGTCAAAACGGCTGAAGAAGTGCTCGAATACACCGGCGCTTTTTGCGAGCTGTATCGGCAAGAAGGCTGGTACCTAGAGCGCACCGTGCACTATGTCAACCGCGTGGGTCTGGAGCACGTCAAGAAGAAAATCCTAGAAGACCACGAGGGCCGCAAGGCTCTGTGGGCTCAGTTGCAGTTTGCACTAGACGGAGAGCCCGACCCATGGTTTGAGCTGAAAGAAGCAGCCGTCGATACGCGCCAGTTTGAAGCCATTTCAGCTGTTTGATAACGACTAAAGCGGGGGAATAAGGTCACAGGCGGATCACGCAAATACAGTAGCACTGATTTTTATCAACTTAACCGGAGACACCATGCAAAGACGTTCTTTTATTCCCTTGATACTCGCCGGCGGCAGCGGCTTGTTGCTTTCGTTTTCCGCGCTTCCACAAGTCTTGGATATCAACGACGCCATCAACAAGGCCGGGCGTCAGCGCATGCTGAGCCAGCGGCTAGCAAAAACCTACTTGGCTGTCGGCCAGAAAGTTCAGGGTGACAACGCCGACAAAATCCTCACCTTGTCAATGGCCTTGTTTGACCGCCAACTGGTTGAGCTCAAAGCATTTGCGCCGACCCCGGAGATCAAGGCAACCTATAGCGCGCTCGAGGCTTCATGGAATGAGTACAAGGTTGCCCTGGTGGGGAACGCACCATTCAAGGCGGGCGCAGAAATCGTGTTGGGTCAATCCGGAAAAGTCTTGGCTTTGGCCAATCAAGGCACGGTTCAGCTCGAAGGCTTCTCTGGTAAGGCGGCTGGCAAACTGGTCAATATGTCAGGGCGCCAGCGCATGTTGAGTCAGCGCATGGCTGCCCACTACCTGGCTGCCAGTTGGGGCGTGCAGGCAGCTGCTTCTGCAGCAGAAATGACCAAGGCCAGCGAAGAATTTGCCAAGGCGCACAACCTGCTCAAGACTGCACCCGAAACCACAGCAGCCATCAAGGCAGAGTTGCAATTGGCGGAATCCCAATTCACGTTTTTTGAGATCGCTCTCAAAAGCCTCAGGCCGGGCGCGGGAGATCTTCAGGCGCAGGGCAATGTGTTCACTACCAGCGAGCGTATTTTGCAGGTGATGGACGGCGTGACGGGCATGTATTCGAAACTTGTTTAAAGGAACTGATTGATGGAAAAGTGGCAACGGATTTGCCTTGTTGATGACATCCCGGTACTCGGCTCGCGCCGCGTATCACGCGCGCAAGGTATGGATGTCGCTGTTTTTCGCAACGATGTCGATGGCGTGTTTGCGTTGCTGGACCGCTGCCCGCACAAGGGCGGCCCACTCAGTCAGGGCATCGTTTTTGGTGAAAGCGTGGCCTGCCCGCTGCACAACTGGACCATTGACCTGAATGGCGGTTGCGCCAAGGCACCCGACGAAGGTTGCACGCCGAAGTTTGCAGTGAAGGTTGAAGGCGGTGCGGTGCATTTGGATGCGGTTGAGCTTGCCACGCTGGGGCTTGATTTGGTACGCCCTACAGCAGGTCCGATCACTAAAGATGTGGCGAATGCGTGAAACAAAATCCACCTGCCCCTACTGCGATCACGCGCTTTCAGTCGCGGATCGCTTTGCGATAAATATGGAACACCGCAGCAGGGGCTTCGGATGACTGCCCTTGAAACACGATCTACCTGCCCCTACTGCGGTGTGGGTTGCGGAGTCATTATTGAATCGAGTGGTGACCAGATCACCGGGGTCAAAGGCGACCTAGACCACCCGGCAAACTTTGGCCGATTGTGCACCAAAGGCTCTACCCTCGCCTTGACGGCCTCCGCCAACGTCACCCGTCAAACCCGCCTGCTGCAACCGATGCGCCGCGAGCATCGGCATGGTGAGGCAAAGGCTGTGAGTTGGGACACCGCACTGGGCTTTGCCGCCGAGTCATTCGCGCAAATCATCCAAGAGCACGGCCCCGACGCGGTGGGTTTTTACATCTCGGGGCAGTTGCTGACCGAAGACTATTACGTCTTCAACAAACTGGCCAAGGGGCTGATTGGCACCAACAACGTCGACACCAACTCGCGCCTGTGCATGAGCAGCGCGGTGGCGGGCTACAAGCAAACGCTGGGTGCCGATGCTCCGCCCAACTGCTATGACGACGTGAACCATGCGCAGTGCATCTTTATCGTCGGCAGCAATACCGCGTATGCGCATCCGGTGCTGTTCCGGCGTATTGAAGACGCCAAGCTCGCCAACCCGGCGATGAAGATCATCTTTTGCGACCCACGCCGCACCGACACGGCCGAAATTGCTGATTTGTATTTGCCGATCCAGCCTGGCACAGACGTGAGCCTGTTCAATGGCATGCTGCACATCATGCTGTGGGAAGGCTGGACGGACAACGCTTACATCGCCGCCCACACCACGGGTTTTGATGCGCTCAAAACGACAGTACGCGACTACACGCCCGACATCGTGGCCGAGACTTGCGGCATCAAAAAAGAAGACCTGTTTGCTGCCGCCAAGATGTTTGCAACATCAAATGCCACGCTGAGTTTGTATTGCCAAGGCCTGAACCAGTCGAGCAGTGGCACAGCTAAAAATGCGGCTCTGATCAACCTGCATTTGGCAACGCACCAAATCGGTAAGCCAGGCGCTGGCCCCTTTTCGCTCACAGGCCAGCCCAACGCCATGGGCGGCCGCGAGGTCGGTGGTCTGGCCAATTTGATCAGCGCGCACCGCGACATGGCCAACCCCGAGCATCGGGCAGAAGTGGCCAAGCTGTGGAGTCTGGATCTTGTTGGACGAGACGTCCCCAGCAAGCCCGGTAAAACAGCGGTCGAGATGTTTCAAGCAGCCGCTGACGGCGAAATCAAGGCGCTGTGGATAGCCTGTACCAACCCGGCCCAGTCGATGCCCGACCAAGCCACCGTGCGTCGCGCATTAGAACGGGCTGAACTGGTCATTGTGCAAGAGGCTTTTGCGACAGCAGCCACCTGCGACTACGCCGACCTGCTGTTGCCCGCCACCACCTGGGGCGAGAAGATCGGTACCGTGACGAACAGCGAACGGCGTATTTCACGGGTACGCGCGGCAGTCAGCGCACCGGGCCAGACGCGGCATGACTGGACCATCGCGGTTGATTTTGCGCAGCGGCTTGAGCGCTTGCTCCACGCAAGCCCAACGCTGTTCCCATACAGCCTTGCCAACGAAGCCGAAGGCACTGAAGCGATCTGGAACGAACACCGCGAATCCACCCGTGGCCGTGACCTCGACATCACCGGCATGAGCTACGCCATGCTTGAAGCCGCGCCGCAGCAATGGCCGCTTAAAACGGGTGAAACAGTGGGCAAGGCCCGCTTGTATGAAGACGGCATCTTCCCCACGCCAGACGGCAGAGCCAAATTTGCCAACACGGCCTACGTTCCGGTTGCCGAGCCACGTGAATCACGCTACCCGTTTTCATTAACCACAGGCCGCTTGCGTGACCAGTGGCACGGCATGAGCCGCACCGGCACTTTGGGCAGATTGTTCGGCCATGTGGCAGAGCCGTCGGTACAAATGAACGCCAACGACATGGCGCGCAGGCTCCTTAAAGAAGGTGACCTGGTACACGTCACGTCCAAGCGCGGCTCGATTGTGGTGCCGCTGCAAGCCTCACCTGAAGTGGCGGTCAGCCAAGCGTTTATGGCGATGCACTGGGGCAGCGAATATTTGAGCGGCCTGTCAAGCATTGGCGAGCCATTAGCGGGTGTGAACGCCATCACCACCTCGGCCTATTGCCCCACGTCCAAGCAGCCTGAGCTGAAACACGCAGCCGTCAAAATCTTGAAGGCTGAACTGCCTTGGAGCCTGCTGGCCATGGCCTGGTTGCCTGCCGGGGAGTCTCTCAAGGCGCGCGAATTGCTCAAGCCTCTGATGAAGGCTTTTGCTTTCACGAGCTGCGTGCCGTTTTCTAACAATACGGCACTTAGCGACCAAGGCGCAGCGCGTGAGGGAATTTTGTTCAGGGCCGCAGCGCACATCGTGCCGCCCGATGACCTGCTCATTCAGCTCGAAAAAATACTCGGGTTAAACAGTGATGATGTGCTGCGCTACGCAGATAAAAAGCATGGCCAGCGCCGCACCGCCAAGCTCAATCGGATGGGCGACCACGCCGAACTAACTGGCTTTCTACTAGCAGGCGATACCCGTGCCGAAGCTTGGATCAAAACCGTACTTGAAGGCGAACTGCCCGCCCAAACCTATGGCCGCCTGTTGCTGTCCCCAGGTGCCAAAGCGCCAGTCGCCATTGAGGCACGCGGCAAGCTGGTGTGTACTTGCCTGAACGTGACGGATGCAGCCATTGACGGGCATTTAAGTGGCGCAACTGGTAACGACGCAGAGCGACTGACGTCGCTGCAAACTGCTTTGAAATGCGGCACCAACTGCGGCAGTTGCGTCCCCGAGCTGAAACGTATGGTGCGGTCAGCCAAAACCGCTGCACCGCGCGCAGTGATTCCTATCAAGCAGATTGCTTAAGCTTATGACGGCAGCTTATTTGCCATCACCGACAATCGCTCTATGGGAATCAGTCATTACATCAAGGAAATAGGTCGCGGCAAAGACGGCGCGCGGCCTCTGTCGCGCGAGCAAGCGACGGACTTGATGGGCCAGGTACTAGACGGTGCAGTCACAGACCTAGAGGTTGGCGCGTTTTGCCTGGCGATGCGCATCAAAGGCGAAACGCCCCAAGAGATGGCGGGCTTTTTAGATGCGGTGCGCAGCCGCATGAAGCTGATCCCCGATGGCGGCAACCCGGTGGTGGTGCTGCCCAGCTACAACGGTGCGCGCAAGTTGCCACTGCTCACGCCTTTGCTGGGCCTGCTGCTGGCGCGTGAAGGTGTGGCGGTGCTGATTCATGGCACGCCGACCGAAAACACCCGTATTTTTGTATCGGAAGTGCTGCTAGCCCTCAAAATACGAGCGCAAGTAGCTCCAGAATCCATAGCACCTGGACAACTTTCCTTTGTACCGACAGAAGTTTTATGCCCTGCCCTGAAGCGCCTGCTGGATGTACGCCGCGTCGTTGGCTTGCGTAACCCCGCTCACAGTCTGGTCAAGTTGATGAACCCCTGCGCAGGCAAAGCGTTGATTGTCAGCAGCTACACCCACCCGGAGTACGCGGTGTCGATGGCGCAAACTTTCGAGCTGACCCACACCCATGCCATGCTGCTGCGCGGCACCGAAGGCGAAGTCGTGGCCGATGCGCGCCGTACGCCGCAAATCGATGCTTTCATCAACGGACAGCGGCAACTGTTGCAAGAAGCCCAAGCAGGCACGCTGAGCGATCTGCCTGACCTGCCCAAGACCACCGACGCGGCCAGCACTGCCGCGTATATCGAGTCGATCATCAAAGGCCAAAAGCCTGTTCCGCCATCGATTGCCGCACAGGTGGAACACATCTTGCGTCTCGTGAAACAACTATGAACGACAGAAAAACAACTCCCGCCCTAAACGGACGATGCACCTTGGTAGGCGCTGGCCCTGGGGAGCCAGAACTCCTCACGCTCAAGGCGCTCAAAGCCATTCAAGCGGCTAGCGTGCTGTTTGTGGACGATCTGGTCAACCCTGAGATCGTGGCTTTTGCGCCAGCCAGCGCACGCATCGTCTACGTCGGCAAGCGTGGGGGCTGCAAGTCCACACCGCAGGCTTTCATTGAAAAGCTGATGGTCATGGCCGTCAAGGAAGGTGACAACGTGGTGCGCCTCAAGGGCGGCGACCCGTTTATTTTTGGCCGAGGCGGTGAAGAAATTGAAGCGCTGAACAAGGCGGGTATTGAAGTCACCGTCATCAACGGCATCACGTCTGGGCTGGCGGCTCTCACGTCACTCAACGTGCCGCTGACCCACCGCGACCATGCCCACGGCGTGGTGTTTGTCACAGGCCATGCCAAGCCGGGCGACGTGGGCACGAACTGGGCGTTGCTGGCAGCCACTGCGCTTGAGGCCAAGCTCACACTGGTGATTTACATGGGCGTTACAGGCTCTGAGCAAATTCAAAACGAATTGCTGCTGGGCTTGCCTGCCAGCACGCCAGTCGCCATCATTCAAAACGCCAGCATGCCCAGCCAGCGTCATGCGGTTGCCACACTGGGCAGCTTGCGGGCCACGATTGAGCGAGAAGGCCTTCAAAGCCCGAGCGTGATCGTGGTGGGCGATGTGCTGCAAGGCCTAGCGGCGGTGGCTAACAGCACCGAAAAACAGCAAAAGCAAGCCTAGCGCTGAGGAATTCTGTGCCGCGCGATGTGCGGCCCGCCGTCGTTCATCTCGGGTGGCCGCAGCGCCGCATGTTTGGTGACTCGGCCCGCCATGCGTTTGCGCCACATCCGGAACGACGACGCCTTCATCTCGCTGCGCATCAAGGCAATCACCGCCGATTCGTTCAGTCCAAACTGCAGCTCAATGGCCTCGAACGTGGTGCGATCTTCCCATGCCATTTCGATGATGCGGGAGATGTCGGCAGGGCTCAGCGGTTCGGTCATGGTTTTAGCTTACACCAGCACGGCTTGCAGACTCTAA
>JBBRDA010000101.1:0-10218 GCA_038204335.1 Burkholderiales bacterium | reverse complement strand
TGGGTACACGATGCTGGCTGCGCCAAAAGCGGCCAGCGCGCATTCGTGAAAGCCGGTCAAAATCAGCTTTTTCTTGCCTGGGTAGCTGTTGATGTCGCCCACCGCAAAGATGCCGGGGACGCTGGTGGCAAACTTTTCTGTATCGACCGCGACGTGTTTGCGGTCCATCGCGAGGCCCCAGTCGGCAATCGGCCCCAGTTTGGGTGACAGGCCCAGATACACCAGCAGTTGGCTGGCTGGTACGGTCCGGGTTTGGCCGTCAACCCCGGTAACTTGCACGGCGGTGAGCTTGCCAGAATGCTCTTCAAACCCGGTAGCTTGCCCGACCATCAACTGCAAGGCTTTGGCGTCTGCCAGGGCTTGGACTTGGGCGACCAGTGCGGGGGCGGCTTGGTTTGATGCCGAAATATCACGGCGGTGCAGCAGGGTGATGCTTTTGGCTTGGCCTGCGGTGGCTAGCGTGATGGCGGATTCAAGCGCTGCGTCGTCACCGCCGACGATCAAGACATGCTGGCCAACCGAGCTAGCTGGCAGCGCGTGATAAAAAAGCTGTGAACTTTCAAATTTCTCCAAGCCGTCAAGCTTGAGCAACTTGGGCTGAAAAGCCCCCACGCCTGCGGCAATGATGATGGCTTTGGTGCTGAAATGCTGGCCTTTGGAGGTCATGACCTGAAAGCTGCCGTCCGGTTGCGCGTCAATCTGGCTGACGACCTGACCCATGTGAAACGGCGCGTTGAAGGGTTTGATCTGTTCGAGCAGGCTGGCGGTTAGCTCGCGGCCGGTGGTGCGCGGCGTGCCGGGTATGTCGTAAATGGGTTTGTCGGGGTACAGCTCAATGCACTGGCCGCCGGGCGCGGGCAGTGCGTCAATGACGTGGCATTTGATTTCTAGCAGGCCGAGCTGAAAGACCTGAAATAGTCCGACTGGGCCCGCGCCGATGATGAGCGCGTCAGTCTGGACCATGCTTAGCGAACGAGTTCTGACAGCTTGCCTGTCTTGTCTTTCCAGTCATCGGCGTCGGCGGGCGGTGCTTTGCGCTTGGTGATGCTCTTCCAGCCTGCTGCGGCACTCAACTCAATATTGAGCTTGATGAAATGCATCTGGTCTGCGGGGGTGTCTTCTTCAGCATAAATGGCGTTGACCGGGCATTCAGGGATGCAAACGGCGCAGTCAATGCACTCGTCCGGGTCAATGACCAACATGTTGGGGCCTTCGCGGAAGCAATCGACCGGGCAAACGTCCACGCAGTCGGTGTATTTGCAGCGGATGCACGATTCGGTAACGATATGAGTCATTTGGGCACTTCTATAAATTCATTTTTCAGGCGAATTGCTGCGTTGCGCGGTGCTCGGAATCCTCATGCACAGCAGTGCATTCCGGTGTCCTGCGCTCCGTGCGCCTTGCACTTCATCTTGAAAATCTGAATTTCTAGAAGCGCCCGGGCGACGAGTAATTTTGCAATTTTGCTTGATATTTTAAAGGCTTTAAAGCACCAAGGCTGCGCCCGAGGTCTTATGGCTGGCGGTATCCACCAGAATCAGGGAGCCCAGCACGCGCGATTGCTTGTAGGGCAGGGCGGCAATTGGGGTCAAAAGTGCCAGCTCAACCACACCAATGGCGTTGGCGTCGAGTTGTGTGGCGTTGGTGCTTTCAAGCGTGTTGATGTTGATGTGGCTGACGATGCGCTTGACTTTGGCTTTGACCCAGCGATGCCCGTGCAGCGCCCAGTACAGGCGACCGGGGACCAGCGGCTCTTCGTCCATCCAGGCGACGGTGGCTGTGATGTCGCGGGTACCGGGGTTGGCTGGATCGTTGCCGAGCGCCGACGGGCCGCCCCTAGGCGCGAGAGCCCCCTCGGGGGGCAGCGCAGTACGCGAAGCGACAAGCGTGGGGGTTTGAAGAAGCCAGTCGCCGCGCGACACATCGAGTTCGCGGTCCAAAATGATGCCTGCGCTGTGGTTGGCTGCTACGGTTTTGGATTGACGCGCGTGGCTGAGCACCTGCGCGATGGTGGCGGTTTTGCCGCTGGGCATGACGGTGACCTCAACGCCGGGCTGGGCGTTGCCGCTGGCGATGCGGCCCCAGAAGATGCGGCGGCCTTGGGTCGTGTCGGCGCTTGACGAAGCTGACTTCTCTACCCACTGAACCGGAAAGGCGAACGGCTGCTGCGTATCGGCAGGCGTACTGGATAGTTGCTCTAATATTTGTAGCAGGCTGCGCCCGTTGTAATTGCACCAACCGGGGTTTTTATCCACCACATTAAAGCCAATCAGGGCTGAAATGGGCACGATGGCGTTGAAAGCGATACCTGCGTCATTGGCAAACTGGGTCAGTGCCGCGCTGATGTTGGCAAAGGCCAAGGCCGGGTTGGCGACTGCGTCGAGCTTGTTGACGGCAAAAACAATCGCGGGTACGCGCAGCAAATTGACCAGCAGACTGTGGCGACGGGTTTGCGGCAGCAACTCGGGCAAGGCGGCTTGCCAGTCGAGCTTGGTCGCATCGACCAGCACCACGGCAGCGTCAGAACTCGATGCGGCGGTGACCATGTTGCGGGTGTACTGCTCGTGGCCAGGTGCGTCGGCAATGATGAACTTGCGTGCTGCGGTGTTGAAGTAGCGGTAAGCCACATCAATCGTGATGCCTTGCTCGCGCTCGGCCTGCAGGCCGTCGGTGAGCAGCGCCAAATCGGTCTGCCCGCCGCGCTGCACGCCTGCCAGCTGGTCTTGCAGCACGGTTTTGCTGTCAACCAGCAAGCGGCCAATCAGCGTGCTTTTGCCGTCATCTACGCTGCCGCAGGTGACAAAGCGCAGGGCGGCACGGGTGTCGGTTTCGGCAATCACGTCGGCTTTTGGGTTGTTCAGTACGGCGCTCATCAGAAATACCCCTCTTTTTTACGTTTTTCCATCGACGCGTCAGACGTTTTATCGTCCATACGGGTTGCACCGCGCTCGCTGACATCGGCAGCCAAAGTCTCCAACACCACGTCAGCAGCATTCAATGCCGGGCTGTCGACCGGGCAGGTGCAGGTGATGTCGCCCACGGTACGAAAGCGCACGGTTTTTTCAATGGCCACTTCACCGTCTTTGAGGGGCGTGAGTTCAGTCACCGGAACCAGCAAACCTTTGCGTTCGACCACTTGGCGTTGGTGGGCGTAGTACAAGTTGGGCAGCTCGATGTTTTCACGGTCAATGTATTGCCACACATCGAGTTCTGTCCAGTTGCTGATCGGGAAAACGCGAAAGTGCTCACCGGGCTGGATGCGGGTGTTGAATAGCGTCCACAGCTCGGGGCGCTGCGCTTTGGGTTGCCACTGGCCAAAGGCGTCGCGGTGCGAAAAAATTCGCTCTTTGGCACGGGCTTTTTCTTCATCACGCCTTGCGCCGCCAATCAGGGCGTCAAAGCGAAACTCGTCAATCGCCTCTAACAGCGTGACCGACTGATGCACATTGCGCGACTCGCCGGGGTGGCTCAGGCGCACCGTGCCGCGCGCCATGGAGTCTTCAACACTGCGCACGATCAGATTGGCACCCAATTGCTTGGCGCGGTAGTCGCGGAAGTCGGTCACTTCAGAAAAGTTGTGGCCGGTGTCGATCATCAACAGTGGGTAGGGCAAATTGCCAGCGCCAAAGGCTTTTTCAGCGCACTTGAGCAGTACCAATGAGTCTTTGCCGCCTGAAAACAACAAGGTGGGTCGCTCAAAAGCAGCTGCAACTTCACGCAGGATGAATATCGCTTCTTCTTCAAGCGCGTCAAGGTGCGCATTGCTTAAGCTATTTACATGGCTCAGCAATTGGGGTTCAGTTCTGGCGTTCATAGTGTGTTTTCGGTGGTCAAAATCAGTGGCCGATATCAGTGCGTGACATGCAGGCCGCATTCGCGGTTGTCTTCACCCTTGGTCGGGTCCACGTAGTCGAAGTTGTTGGGCAGGCCGTGAATCTCGCAGTACTGGTAAAGGTCTTTTGAAGACCAATGCAGCAGGGGCGCGACTTTGATCAGGCCGTCGGGGTTCACGCTGACAGGCTCCATCTGGGCGCGCACGGCTGTGTCGGTGGCGCGCAGGGCGGTGAACCAGACTTTGGGTGCGGTCTCGCGCAGGGCTCTGGTGAAGGGCTCGAGCTTGACCTCTTGGGTGAAAGCGGCATGGCGCGGGTCGTCAAGTGCCGGAGTCGCGCCTTCAACAGCTTCGCGGTGCGCACGCGAGCGGCGTGGCAGGTATATGTGCAAGTCGAGCTTGAGCAGTTTGGTCACTTCGTCAGCAAAACGGTAGGTCGCATCGGTGTTGTAGCCGTTGTCCATCCAGACCACGGGCACCTTGGGGTTGGCGCGCGTCACCAGGTGCAGGATGACCGCCTCAAACGGCCTGAAATTGGTGGTGATGATGGCACTTTGGTTTAAGCCTACAGCCCAGTCCACCAAGCCTTGGGCATTGCGGCCCAGCTCGGCGTTGATTTCTGACAAGTTGACAGATGTGAGGTTCATGGTCACCTCAAGCTGCCACAAAATGCGGGCTAACCTGCACGGCATCGCCCTGATACGCACCCACGTCGAAGCCGGGGTAGGCGGCCAGCACACGCTCGGCCACGTTTAGCGGCTGGTCGTCACGCAGCACGGCGGTGGTAAAGCCGCTGCGCTGCATCTGGGCGAGCTGGTCAATCAGCACGTCGCCGGTGGCCACAATCTCGCCTTTAAACCCCAAGCGGCGGCTGAGCAAAAACGCCTGGCTAAAAGCGCGGCCGTCGGTGAACTTGGGGAAGTCCAGCTCAATGCTTTCAACGCCAGCCAGCGATACATCGCGTGGATCGTCAGAATTGGAAAGCTTAAGTGTCTTTGGGTTGATGCTTTTTGGGGCATCATTTTGGCCTGTAGCACCCTGAATATGGGCGCAAGCAGCTATTAATTTCATAGTCATTACACGGTCTCCGCATGGTCAGCTGCGTGGCGAGCGCCGTTGGCAGCCAGCTTGAAGGGCTCGGAGCCCAGGCGCTTGAGAGCGTCGATAAAAGTCTCTGACTGGCTTGTCAAACGCTGTGCGCGGTACACATCGAGCACGGCTTCAATCACGCCCGGTACCTCTGCCGCTGAAAACGATGGCCCGACCACTTTGCCCAGCGCAGGCGCGCCCGACAGTTTGGAGCCGTCAGAGCCACCGAGCGTGATTTGATACCACTCCTTGCCGTCTTTATCGACACCCAAAATGCCAATGTGGCCGCTGTGGTGGTGGCCGCAGGAGTTGATGCAGCCGCTGATGTGCAGGTCAATCTCGCCCAGGTCGTGCAGCTCGTCGAGGTCTTGGTAGCGCCGTGTGATGGCTTCGGCCAGCGGCAAACTGCGTGCGTTGGCCAAGCTGCAAAAGTCACCGCCGGGGCAGGCAATCATGTCGGTCAGCAGGCGAATGTTGGGCCGTGCAAAACCGGCTTTGCGCGCGGCCTTCCATAGCTCGGGCAATTGGTCGCAGCGCACCCACGGCAGCACCAGGTTTTGGTCGTGCGTCACACGCACTTCACCGGCTGAATAGTGGTCTGCCAGGTCTGCGGCCAGGTCGAGCTGATCAGCGGTGGCGTCGCCGGGCGCCTGGCCGAGGCGTTTGAACGACAGGGTGACGATGCGTAAATCGGGGTTCTTGTGGGGGGCGACGTTTTGCTGCAACCAGCGGCTAAACTCCACGTCGTCTTCAGCCGCGGCGCGCAGGATGTTGGCTATTTTTGCTTCAGCATCGCTGCGGTTGCAACTCAGGTCGGGTGCTACAAACGAGCTGGATACGCGGTCAAGTTCAGCCTGCGTGATGGTGTGCGGCGCGCCGTCGATGTCGACAATCGCTTTGTACTCGGCCTCAACCTGGTCAACAAAGGACTGGCCTTCAGCTTTGACCAGAATCTTGATGCGTGCTTTGTAGATGTTGTCGCGGCGGCCAAAGCGGTTGTAGGCACGAACGATGGCCTCAAGGTAATTCAGAATCTGGTGCCACGGCAAAAACTCACGAATCGTGGTCGCCAAAATCGGCGTGCGGCCCATGCCGCCACCGACCAGTACTTTGAAGCCGAGCACGCCGTCATCGCTCTTGACCATGTGCAAGCCCACGTCGTGCCAAGCGGTGGCGGCGCGGTCTTCCAAAGCGCCGGTGATGGCGATTTTGAATTTGCGCGGCAAAAAAGCAAACTCCGGGTGCAGCGTGCTCCACTGGCGCATGATTTCTGCAAACGGGCGTGGGTCAGCCAGCTCGTCAGCCGCAATGCCGGCGCGCTCGTCGCTGGTGATGTTGCGGATGCAGTTGCCACTGGTTTGAATGCCGTGCATGTTGACACTGGCCAGCAAGTCCATCACGTCGGCTGACTTGTCGAGCGGGATCCAGTTGTACTGCACGTTTTGGCGGGTCGTGAAGTGGCCGTAGCCTTTGGTTAAATGGGTTTTGACAGACTGGCCTGCCAGCTTGCCGGGCAGCGGGATGTCGCCCAGTTTGTCTTGCGCCGTCTGCGCGTCATTGAACAGCGCCGCGTTGGGCTGGTCGTAGTCTCTAGCAATTTTTGCCAGCACACGCAGTTGTGCCGTGTTGAGTTCGCCGTAAGGCACAGCCACGCGCAACATCGGTGCGTAGCGCTGCACATACCAGCCGTTTTGCAGGCGCAGCGGGCGAAACTCGGCCTCAGGCAACTGCCCAGCCTGCCAGCGAGTGAGCTGGTCGCGGTACTGGTTGGCGCGTGCTTGGACGAAGTGGCGGTCGAATTCGGTGTATTGGTACATGGTTGAATTAAATGGCAATCAATTTGAGTCCGGCATAAGCCAGCAAGACGGACAGCAGTGAGCGAATCACCCGGTCGGGGGTTTTTTTCATCAGGACGGTGCCCAGCCAGATGCCAGGCAGCGAGCCCGCCAGCAGCTTGGCCAGCAGCAGCCAGTCTACCGAGCCAATCGACGCATGGCCAAAACCCGCCACCAATGTCAGTGGAACCGCGTGGGCAATGTCTGCCGCCACGATGCGCGGCAGCGGCAGGGCAGGGTAAAGCAGCATCAACACTATGACGCCAATGGCGCCTGCGCCGACCGATGTGATGGTGACCAGCGTGCCAATCACCGCGCCAAACAGAACGGGCAGCGCCCAATGCCGGGCTTTGGTGGCGTGGCTGAGCTGCTCAGGCGCAATGTGGGTGGGCACAGCTTTGCCGCGAACGACTTTGAACAACGTGGCAGCAGCCGTTAAAAGCAGCGCTATGCCCAGCGTGGTCGTCATGATGGCCTGGGTGGCCGGGTTTGCAGGCCCGAGTTGCTTTAAGACGTACAGCGTGACCAAGCAAGCCGGCACACTGCCCAAAGCCACTTGGCCCACCACTGGCCAGTCAATCAAGCGGTGACGCGCCAAACTGGCGGTACCGCCGAGCTTGGTGAAGGCTGCAAACAACAGGTCCGTGCCAATCGCCAAGTGCGGTTTGATGCCAAAACCGAAAATGAGCAGCGGCGTCATCAGCGAGCCGCCGCCCACGCCAGTCAGGCCGACCACCAAGCCCACAGCGAAGCCCGCAAATATATAGGCAAACGAAGAGAACAGCAGGGGGGCCAAGTCGGACATAGCCACAGAATGTAGTGGCTTTGCTTAGTTAAACAAAATACAGTTTTGTGTCGTTCTTATGGGAATAAGCTTATTCAAAAAACGGGATAAAAGGCTGGTCGGTACAGGACCGTGTGTGACCAGACACAAAAAAGCAGGCCCTGAGCCTGCTTTGTCTAAACGCAGTGAATAACGCTTTTTATTTTTTCTTGGCTGCTGCTGATTTGTTCAGGCTGGTCGTCCACTTGGTGGCAAAAGCTTGCAACTCGCTCAGGCGTTTGAGCAAGTCAGCGCCTAATGTTGTCACGATGTAGCCAGAGGTGCCATGCGTCATCAGGCCTGCGGCGCGCAGTTCTTTGATACGGGTGTTCAGGGTGTTGGGTGTGATGGTTCCGACGCTGTCTTGCAAAATGCGGAAGGTTTGCGGGTGGCCGTCTTTTAGAGCCCACATCACACGCAGGGCGTAACGTGATTCCAGCAGTTCTAGCAACTGGCCAACAGCTGCGGATTCTTTAGCGCTCATCGAAGTATCTCCTCTTGTCAAAATAATATGGTCACAATTTAGTCACAAACTGCTTGTCAACACAAGCCCATGCGTAAATATAGCGTAAATTTCAGCCTGCTACAAGTTTAATAGCTGCTAGCGCTAATTTTCAGTGGCCTACAGCAAGAAAGACACATAAAAAAGCGTCTGTCTGGCATGCCAGCAGACGCTTTTGGTGTATTTTTTGCCTGTTTATGTGCTACAGCGTGTCAATAAAACTACGCAATGTGTCTGAATGCGAAGGGTGCTTTAGCATGCGAAGCGCCTTGGCTTCTATCTGGCGAATCCGGCCCTGTCGTAGCGTCAAGCGGCTTGAATGCAACTTCCGGTATGCGGCTAGCAGGCTTGTTCGACACGAGGGCATGTGGGGCACGATGCTAAACTGATTTGTATGAAATCGCTGCGACAACTCCTGCCTGATACGCTGTTATTTCTATGTAGGGTGATGTCGATTTTTCTGAGTTCGTGGTTGCTGCTGCTGCCTGTGCACGCTCAGACTCCTTCTGCAACTGCAATTGCCGCCGCTCCGCACGACCCGACCAAGTCTATGCTGCCTGACGCCCGTGGCGCTGTCCCGTGGTCTGTGTTGACCGCTGCGACGATCAAGATGAGCAAAGGCAAACTGGGCCCGTCATTCCCAGAAGCGTTGATGCCACTGAACGGCAAGTTGGTCAAGCTGCAAGGCTACATTTTACCGATTGAGGCGGGTCAGACTCACCGCTATTTTCTGCTTTCGGCCTGGTCTCCGACTTGCCCGTTTTGTCAAACCGCTGGGCCTGAGGCTGTGGTGGAGGTGCGGGCGCGCACCGCTGTAAAGTATTCGATCGATTCGGTGGTGGTCGAGGGCCGCCTGATGCTACTGGACAACGACGCCAGCGGCATGTTTTACCGGTTGGTCGAAGCAGTGCCTGCCAACCTTCCTTAAATGACACATGGAGATTCAATGTTAAGACGCCTTTTTACTGTTGCCGCACTTTCACTGGCGGTCAGCGCAGCCTGGTCGCAGGCGGTTTTGCCGCCCATCGGCGCGGCTACCGAAGCCGCTTTTGCCAAATTGACGGCCCACGCTAAGGTGAAACAGGCAGTAGATTTTCTGAAGGCGGATGACGAGCGTACGCTGAAAGACCAGATTGAACTGACTGAAATACCCGCGCCACCCTTTAAGGAAGCGGTGAGAGCACAGGAATACCAAAAGCGACTCCTGGCCTTGGGCCTTTCAGACGCGCGCATTGATGCAGAAGGCAATGTTATTGCCGTCCGCAAGGGCAGCGGCAAGGGCCCGGTTCTGGTGGTTTCTGCCCACCTGGACACCGTGTTCCCAGAAGGTACGGACGTCAAGGTCAAGATCAAAGGCAATCGCTATGAAGCGCCAGGTATTTACGACGACGGGCGGGGCTTGGCGTCGTTGCTCAGCATCATGCGTGCGCTCAACCATACCGGTATGAAGACTGTCGGCGATATCGTGTTTGTCGGCACGGTGGGTGAGGAGGAGTTGGGCGACTTGCGTGGCGTCAAGGCGCTGTTTCGTGACAACAAGGCGATTGACGGCTTTATTTCGCTGGACGGCCTGGACATTGGCCGCATCGTGAATCAGGCCACCGGCAGCCGCCGTTTTCGCATCATTTATACCGGTCCCGGTGGCCACAGCTTTTCTGCCTTTGGCTTGCCCTCCGCGACCCATGCACTGGGGCGCGCAATTGCCAAAATCAGCGACGTGCGGACCACAGACGAGCCGAAGACCACCTTTACTGTTGGCACGCTCAAGGGTGGCACGTCGGTCAATGCGATTGCGGCCGAGGCAGAATTGGGACTAGACATGCGCTCCAACAGCGCTGCAGAACTTAAAAAACTCGAAGATCGCATCATGGTGTTGGCCCGCGAGGCAGCTGATGAAGAAAACAAACGCTGGGACAAGAAAGACGTGATCAAGGTCGAGCTGAAACTGGTGGGCGACCGCCCGGCGGGTGCTGGCCCGGCGGACTCACCCATGGTCAGCGCAGCACGCCGCGCTGTTGCTGCGGTCGGCGGCGAAGTCAAAAGCATCGCAGCGTCCAGCACCGACTCCAACCTGCCGATCAGCCTGGGCATTCCGGCGGTCACCTTGGGCGGTGGCGGTGTGGGCGGTGGCTCCCAT
>JBBRDA010000100.1:0-10483 GCA_038204335.1 Burkholderiales bacterium | reverse complement strand
GGTTTGGCGTGCTCGAAGGAGACCGTATTGCGGTTTGTCAGGGTGAACTGTTTGGCGCATTTGAGCGCACCGGTCAGTCGCTGCTGTTGGCAGATGTGACAACTACACTGCCTTGTGTGCCAAGCAAGTTCATTGGCCTGTGGAACAACTATCATGCCCAAGCTACCAAGCAAGGCCTGAGTATTCCCAAAGAGCCTTTGTGGTTCATCAAGGCCGCCAGCAGCTATTGCGCGCACGGGAAACCGTTTACAGTGCCCCCAAGCTACGACGGCCGTGTGGTTTACGAGGGCGAGCTGGGCCTGGTGATCGGCAAAACCTGTAAAAACCTCAGCGAAGATGATGCTGCCGACGCCATTTTTGGTATGACCTGCGTCAACGATGTAACCGCGCTCGACTTACTCACTCGGGACACTTCGTTTGCGCAATGGTCACGCTCAAAAAGTTTTGATACCTTTGGCATTTTTGGGCCGGTGATCGCCTCCGGGTTAGACTGGAAAACGCTGAATGTCAAGACCTTGGTCAACGGACGCGAGCGGCAAAATTACCCCTGCAGCGACATGATTTTTTCGCCGGCGCAAATCGTCTCCAGTTTGTCGCGCGAGATGACGCTCTACCCCGGCGATCTGATTGCCTGTGGTACCTCACTGGGCGTCCTGCCCATCAAGCCGGGTACAGTAGTGGAAATCGTGATAGACGGCATTGGTGTGTTGCGAAACACCTTCGAAGTTAGTATCTAAGATATTGACTGCATCAAACACAAACAAAGCAGACCTTTGAAATGAAAATTTGTATCGTTGGCGCGGGCGCCATAGGCGGCATGTTGGGCGTCAAACTGGCACTCAATGGACATGACGTCACCTTGATACTTCGGGGTGCCAACCTGGAGGCAGTCAAGCAAAACGGCTTGATGCTGATTGAGGAAAACGGCAACGAGCTGCTGGCTAAGCCGATCAAGGCGACCTCCAGCATCAGTGAGGCAGGCTTGCAAGACGTGGTGATTCTGGGTGTGAAGGCGCATCAAGTGGCTGCGGTGGCTGCAGACCTGCCGCAGATGATGCACAGCGCTACTCGGGTAGTGACGATGCAAAACGGTATTCCGTGGTGGTACTTTTACAAGCTGGCGGGGGACTACACCGCGATGCCAGTTCGCGCTGTTGATCCCGATGGCGTGATAGCCAAATACATACCGATTGACAGCGTCATCGGCAGCGTGGTTTATCCCGCCAGTGAGGTGATTCGCCCTGGGGTCATCAAAGTGATCGAGGGTAATCGTTTCACGCTGGGTGAAATTGATGGCAGTGACACGCCCAGCATTCGCCTTATAAGCGATGCGTTCAAAGCGGCGGGTTTCAAGGCTCCGGTGTCCAGTGACATCCGGTCTGAAATCTGGCTCAAGGTATGGGGTAATTTGAGTTTCAACCCCATCAGCGCATTGACCCACGCGACGCTTGAAGACATTTGCTTGTACCCGCCAACCCGCGAGCTAGCAGCCAGCATGATGACCGAGGCGCAAGCGATTGGTGAAAAGTTGGGCGTCCAGTTCAAGGTCAGTTTGGAAAAACGCATTGCCGGCGCGCAGGCCGTTGGACAACACAAAACTTCGATGCTGCAAGACGTGGAGCAAGGCAGGGCACTCGAACTGCAGGCCTTGGTTGCCTCGGTTATGGAACTGGGCCAAATCACCCAGACCCCAACGCCGACCATTCAGGCTGTTTACGCTTTGGCCAGCTTGCTGGCCTCGAATCTGCAGCGACACAACGCTACGCTCAAAATTTCCTGATTTTTATTACTTTAAAGCCATGACCCACTTCACCACACTCCACGACATGGTTGCGCTGCAAGCGCCTGCATCAACGGCCATGATGGCACCCGGCGGCGTACCGCTGTCCTATGGTGCGATGAACGCGCTGATCGCACAAACCACGACCGCCCTCAATGCCATGGGCATCGGGCGGGGTGACCGCGTCGGCATCGTGCTGCCCAACTGCCCAGAAATGGCAACCGCGTTTGTCGCTGTCGCCAGCGCCTGTACAGCTGCGCCTCTCAACATGGCTTACCGCGCCGATGAGTTTGAGTTTTACCTGAGCGATCTGAAAGCCAAAGCATTGATCGTGGCCGTAGGCAGTGAGACTCCCGCTCTGGCGGTAGCTGCAAAGCTGGGGGTAGCGGTGATTGAGCTCAAAGCCTTGCCCGAACAAGGCGCAGGACATTTTGAATTGATCTCTGCTCAGAAAGGCGACGCCGCCTCGCCTGGTCCAGCGCATGCGGATGACGTCGCTTTGATTTTGCATACCTCCGGCACAACCTCACGGCCGAAAATTGTGCCGTTGTCGCACCGCAATGTGTGTGCATCGGCACGCAATATCAGCAAAACCTTGCAACTCACCAGGACCGACCGCGAATTGCATGTGATGCCACTTTTTCACATTCATGGCTTGATTGCTGGTGTGTTGGCGCCGATGGCTGTAGGCAGCATGATTTTCTGTACGCCGGGTTTTAACGCGCTTAAATTTTTCGCCTGGATGAAAGAGTGCCAACCTACCTGGTACACGGCGGTGCCCACCATGCACCAAACCATCTTGGCACGTGCAGCCAACAACATGGATGTGATTGAGGCCAATCCACTGCGTTTTATACGATCGTCGTCTTCGTCAATGCCGCCGCAGGTAATCGCCGAGATTGAGCGGGTGTTCAAGACGCCGTTGATTGAGTCCTACGGTATGACGGAAGCGGCCCACCAAATGGCCAGTAGTCCGTTGCCTCCTGGCAAGCGCATTCCTGGTTCGGTTGGCATTGCCGCAGGCCCGGAAGTCGCCATCATGAGCACGACGGGGGATTTACTGGCTGCCGGTGAAATTGGTGAGATTGTGATTCGTGGCGAAAACGTCACATTGGGCTATGAGAGCAACGATAAAGCCAATGCCGAAGGCTTCACTAACGGCTGGTTCCGCACGGGTGACCAGGGCACCATGACGCCTGACGGCTATGTCACGCTGACCGGTCGCCTGAAAGAAATTATCAACCGGGGCGGTGAAAAAATCTCGCCGCGCGAGGTTGACGAGGTGCTGATGGACCACCCCGCTGTAGCGCAGGTCGTGACGTTTGGCATGCCGCATGAAAAGCTGGGCGAAGAAGTGGCTGCTGCGGTGGTGCTGCGTGAAGGCAAAACAGCGACTGACCGGGAAATACGAGAGTTTGCGGCCACCAAACTCGCAGACTTTAAAGTGCCGCGCAAAATTCTCATCATGGACGAAATCCCAAAGGGTGCGACAGGCAAGTTGCAGCGCATTGGTTTGGCGCAAAAACTGGGTTTGGCTGCCTGACCTTGGCATTCAGCAGTCAACTTGCAGAGTACTCCTCCTCCTTTTTCGAATGAGCGAGGACTTTAAAAAGGTGTCTGCAAGTACCGCTGGACCGTCATCCTGAACCAGGGTTCAGGTGGGCGAGGGCAGCTTGGCTTTGGGCTCGTCTAACGCGAGACGTGCACGCCAACCAAGCAATTTACCAAGCCCGTGCTATTAAAAGCATTGGTACAAGGAAATATAAAGCCCAGCGCGTACCGCAGACAAAAACGATTGTAGGCGTTAGCCAGCTAAAAAGCTTAGAGCAACTGACCGTCTTGGCCAAGTGCGGTGTCCAGCCGCTGCAGGAGCGCGGCAAGCTGTGCAGATTCTTGGCCCGGCTCGGTGACAGAGGACGCTGCAGGAATCGGCTCAGGAACATCAAAAGCCAGATTCAGCGCGGCTAGCACGGCAATCCTGTCACGCGCCTTGATTTTTCCGCCATCCCGGATTTTGCACATTGCCAAATCAACCCGGTTTACGGCATCCAGCAACCTAGCGTCTCCGTCGGGCGGGCAACCCAGCAAATAGCTTTGCCCCATGATCTGAACTTCAAGCTGCTTCATCATGCCGACCTCACCGATTCAAGAGGCGACGCCTGGCTGTGGCCGGCGTTTTCAGGTAGCCGCTCCAAGAGTGCATCGACCCGTGCCCGTGCAGCGCCCAGACGCGATTTGAGCGAGTCACGCTCCTGCGTAAGAACCGCAACCTCATCAGCCAGCAGCGCATTGGTGCGCTGCAATTCCTCGTAGCGCAGCAATAGACGCTCTACGCGCTCCGTGATCTGGTTAATTTGGGTGGTATTGGCCATGGCTAATGCAATTGTAGGGTTTACGGCCAGCCCTGCGCTTAGAATCTTAGCTGTTGGTGCTCGCGGTGTGGTTCACATGCCGCAGTTCAACGGGAAGCAGGAGAAAGTTGGCTGCCCACAGCCATCGCTTTTAACCTGCGCTGCCCCCGCAACGGTCAAACGGACGAGTGCACGGTCATTGATTGACTTGTATTCAGTTTTCATCAATAGCCACTGAGTGCCTTGAACAAGCATTTGGGAAGGCGATGAGAGTAGTTCCGTCAGCCCGGATACCGGCCAACAAGGTGATGGTACGTCCTTTAAAAGGCGTGTCGTCGTATTGCTCATGCACTGGCGGGGATGCCAGTAAGAGTTTTTTTGTTGATTGTTTTATTCATGAAATTTCGTATTTATCGTGCGCGTCTTGCCGCACTGCCTTTGGCTTTGGCCGCTGCATTTCCAGTGTGTGCACAATCCAATCCACCGCAATTGAAGGAAACATTTGTCACGGCTAGTCGGACAGCGCAGCCCCTCGGCGACGTGGTGGCAGACGTCACAATCATCGACCGTGACGTTATCGAGCGCAGCGGCGCTTCTGGTCTGGCCGATGTGCTTGCGCGTGTGCCCGGTATTGAAATTGCGCGTAACGGGGGTGTCGGTAACTCGACCAGTGTCTTTATTCGCGGTGGAGAAAGCCGCCATACCGTTGTACTGATTGATGGCGTCCGGGTTGACAGCCAAAGCACCAGCGGCGGTGCCAACTGGCAGGCGATTCCGCTGGCGCAAGTTGACCGTATTGAGATCGTGCGAGGCCCCACCAGTGCGGTGTATGGCTCTGATGCAGCATCGGGTGCGATTCAAATTTTTACTAAAAAGGGGCAATCTGGCTTCAGCCCGGCAGTCACCTTGGGTTACGGCTCCTACAACACACAAAAAATTGAAGTTAGTGCCAGCGGCGCAACAGGCTCAGTTGATTATTTGGTCGGCATCGCACAGACCAGCAGCGATGGTTTTAACGTTCGACCGGTCGTCGGTCAAAATCTTGATTCAGATGCCTATAAAAGCTTGAACGTCAATTTCAAGCTCGGCTTTCAGATCGATCCTATTCATCGGATTGAGACCAGTATGCTGAATCATGAAAATGATGCGCAATACGATAGCGGCCTAACACGGGATTTCAGGCGCATCAACACCCTGCAAACAGTGGGGGTGCAGTGGTTGGCGAAGTGGACCGACAACTACAGCACCCGCTTGTCAGTTTCTGAAAGCGTTGACCGCGGGGAAGATGGGCTCAATGGTTCGACGCTAAGACCCCCGATTGATCAAACCAAGATTTACGGCATCGCTTGGCAAAACAATGTTCAGATTGGTGCGCACAGCATAAACGCCACGCTCGAGACAAAAACGGACCAATTTTTATTGCTCGGCACGACGGGTTTGCCCACCGGGGTTACATCGCTGACGCGTGATAAGTCGCAAGACAGCTTCGCGTTGGGTTACGGCTGGATTGCGGGCGCTCATGCCCTGCAACTGAACTCACGAAGTGACCGTGACAGTGAATTTGGTCGCAAATTAACTGGCTCTGCTGCCTACGCGTACGCCATTACTCCAGCGCTAAAGATTTCAGGCAGCGCAGGCACATCGTTCAGGGTACCTACGCTGTACCAGCGGTTTACCGTATTTGCGCCACCCACGGCGCTGCTGCCCGAGGAGGGGCGTAATGTTGAGCTGGGTCTTCGTTATGCCGAAGGCACCAGCAATTACGGAGTCGTGACGTACCGCAACAAGATGACCAACCTGCTGACTTTTGTCACAGGTAATGGCCCCTGCCCCAACGGTAAAGCGCCGGTGCTTTTGGCAAACCGGGGTTGCTACGCCAACACGGCATTGGCCGAGTACACGGGCTTCACCTTCAGTGGCAGCGAAACAATAGGGAACTATCGCTTCTTTGGTTCGCTCGACATTCAGAGCCCGAGAGACACTACCTTAAACCGGCAGTTGCCGCGCCGTGCAAAGCAGCACGCTACTTTCGGTGTCGACGCCCGGTTAGGAGAATGGACGCTGGCTGCCGATGTGCTGCTTTCGGCCAAGCGATATGACAATGCGGCAAACACCACGGAGCTGCCAGGCTATGGCCTGGTTAACCTGAGCGCCAGTACGCCGCTTACAAAAGACTGGAAGGCTCTGGTGCGGGTTGAGAATCTGGCTGACAAGGTGTACCAGACAGCTGCAACCTTTGCCACTGCCAGACGCTCGCTGTTTGTGAGTGTGACATGGGCGCCACAGTAAACCCGGAGTCGTCTTGAAGCGTCTTCCTACAACTTGCCCCACCATCCTGATCGCAGCCCCGGCCTCAGGCCAGGGCAAGACCACGGTTGCGTCAGCTTTGGCGCGGTTGCACGCCCGCCAAGGCAGGCGGGTGCGGGTGTTCAAGTGCGGGCCTGATTTTTTAGACCCGCACTGGCTGACTTTAGCCAGCGGCAACCCGGTACACCAGCTGGACTTGTGGATGACGGGCGAGGCTGATTGTGCAGAGCGCCTGTACGACGCGGCGCTAAATTCTGACCTGATCATTGTTGAGGGCGTGATGGGCTTGTTTGACGGCGAGCCCAGCGCGGCTGATTTGGCTCAGCGCTTTAGCTTGAGCGTGCTGGCGGTCATTGATGCAAGTGCCATGGCCGGAACCTTTGGAGCGCTGGCCTGGGGCCTGCAGCATTACCGCGAGGGCTTGGCCTTTGCCGGTGTGCTTGCCAACCGTGTGGCATCCGCTGGTCATGCCGAAATGCTTGAGGCTGGCTTGAGGGACGCCAGCCAGTGGCGCGGCGCGCTGATGCGAAGTGATGCCTTCACGCTACCTGAGCGGCATTTGGGTCTGGTTGTTGCCAGTGAGTTGACCGATGCCATGCAGCGACTTGATGCTGCGGCTGATGCACTGGCTGAGACGCCGCTTGGCAAGATGAATATGCATGATTTACAAGCCTGGTGTACGCCTTTTGATGCGCCTGATTCAACTCACGCAATCTTCCCAAGGGACGCATTAAAAGGTCAAACCATTGCAGTCGCGCGAGACGCTGCTTTCTGCTTTATCTACGCCGCCAATATCGACTGCCTACAGGCCATGGGTGCTCAGATCGTTTACTTTTCGCCTTTGCATGACGAGATATTGCCCGCTTGCGACGCGCTATGGTTACCTGGTGGCTACCCCGAGTTGCATGCTGAAAAGTTGGTGGCCAACCCGATGATGAAATCGAACATAACGACACATGTGGCGCAAGGCAAACCGGTCTGGGCTGAATGCGGCGGCATGATGGCCCTGTTTGAAACACTCACCACCACTGACGGCTCGATGTACCCCATGTGGGGCGTACTGCCCGGCAGCGTGACGCTGCAAAAACGACTGGCAGCCCTCGGGCCGCAACAGCTTGAAGTCGGTGGTGGTGTTCTGCGCGGCCATGCGTTTCACTATTCCACTTGCGCTACTGCATGGCCTGTAGCGGTGCGCACCCAAGCTGCACCGGGCCGCAAGTTGCGCGGCGAGGGTGAAGCGATGTATGTCAAGGGCTCGGTCAAGGCCACTTACTTTCATGCGTGGTTTGCGTCTAACCCGCTAGCAGCAGCCCGCTTGTTTTTGAAAGATAGACATGCTGGATAAAACAAGCAACTGGCGCGGTTTTCCAGCAGCGCAAAACTATGGCCCGCAGCGCATCGTTTGCCTGACCGAAGAGCCGACTGAATGGCTCTACATGTTGGGCGAAGAGCAGCGCATTGTGGGTATATCGGGTTACACCGTGCGGCCACCCCGCGCGCGAGAAGAAAAACCCAAAGTCAGTGCTTTTTTAAGTGCCAAGATAGACAAGATTGTTGAGCTACAGCCCGATTGTGTGATCGGCTTTTCAGACCTGCAGGCCGATATTGCGTCGCAGCTGGTTAAAAAAGGCATTCAGGTCACGATATTCAACCAGCGCAGTGTGGCGGAGATTTTTTCGATGATGTACCAGTTGGCCGCGATGGTGGGGCAAGCTGACAAGGGCCTGGCCTTGATTCAAACGATGCAAAGTCGCTTGCTAGAGATTGAAGCCGCAGCCAGCGCAGTCAAACGCCGCCCACGTGTTTTTTTTGAAGAGTGGTACGACCCACACATCAGCGCCATTGCCTGGGTGTCTGAGCTGATCGGCATTGCGGGGGGCGACGACTGCTTTCCTGAGCTGGCCAAAGAGCCAATGGGCAAGGGCCGCATCATTGCCGATGGCGCCGACATTGTTCAGCGCAACCCAGACATTATTTTTGGCTCCTGGTGTGGCCGCAGGTTCAGGCCTGCCCATGTGCGCGCCAGGCACGGCTGGCAAGAAGTCAATGCGGTTAAAAACGACCAGTTGTTTGAAATCAAATCCGCTGAAATTTTGCAGCCGGGGCCAGCGTCTATCACTGAAGGCGTAGAGCAGATTCACAAGATCATCCTTCAATGGAACGAACTCTATGCAAGTGCGTAGCGAGCTCATTTTGGGTGGCCAGCGCAGCGGCAAATCACGCTGCGCCGAGCTGCTGGCACGTGAATGGTTGGCGAAGTCTCCTGGTCACAAAGCCGTGTTGATTGCAACAGCCCAGGCCTGGGACGACGAGATGGCCGAGCGCATCGCCCGCCACCAGCAAGACCGAGCTGAACGCGTACCGGGCATGACCACGGTTGAAGAGCCGATAGAGCTTGCCCAAGCCATTCAAACTCACAGCACGTCGCAGACCATCGTGGTGGTCGATTGCCTGACGCTGTGGCTCACCAATATGTTGATGCCGCATGAAACCCCTGAAAACAGCTCAATCAGTGCCGAAAATAGCCAAAATTACCTATCAAAAGAGGCTTTATACCAACAAATACGGGCGCGAGTAGCTATTTTTTTAATAGCAATTAAAAATACGCCAGGCCCTGTGGTGTTGGTAGGCAACGAGATCGGACTGGGTGTGATACCGATGGGTCGCGAAACCCGCAACTTTGTAGACGCGCTGGGGCGACTTAATCAGGAAGTAGCTGCCGCATGCGAGCGTGTGACTTTCATGGCGGCTGGTTTGCCGTTGACTTTAAAAGGCTGACCATGAACAAGTTGCTGATGCTGATGCTGTGGCTGATCTTTTGCAGTGCTGCCCATGCTCTGCAAGTCACAGATGACCGGGGTGTCACGGTGACTTTCTCCAAATCGCCTCAGCGCATTGTCAGCATGCTGCCATCGCTGACCGAAAGCGTGTGTGCCATGGAGCAATGCCAGCGGCTGGTGGGCGTAGACCGTTACTCAAATTTTCCTGACGCCTTAAAAAACCTGCCCAAACTCGGCGGCGGTATGGACCCAAACATTGAGGCCATTGTGGCTTTGAAGCCCGACGTAGTGCTGGTCTCCGGCAAGTCACGCTCCAGTGAATGGCTGGAATCGCTGGGTGTCAAGGTGGTGGCGCTGGAAACCAAGACTCATGCTGATGTCAAACGTGTTTTGAAGGTGCTGGGTGTATTGCTGGACGTGCCTGATGCGCAGGGGGCAGACCGCTTGTGGCGCGTCATTGACAGCAGCGTGTCGGCGGCTGCGCAATCATTGCCTGCCAAAGCTAAAACGGCACGCGTGTACTTTGAAGTTAGCCGAGGGCCATACGCCGCGGGCGAGTCTTCGTTTATTGGTGAAACATTGACACGATTAGGCGTTAAAAACGTGGTGCCCGCCAAGCTGGGCCCGTTCCCCCGTCTGAACCCTGAGTATGTGGTGCGCGCTAACCCGGATGTGATCATGATTGGCAACCGCAGCATGGTTAATGCGGTGGCCTACCCCGGTTGGAGCAGCATCAAGGCCGTTAAAAACAACCGCGTGTGTGTTTTTGGCGTAGGAGATTCAGACGTGGTGGTGCGGCCCGGGCCGCGCATGGCAGAGGCAGCGCGCTTGATGGCCAAGTGTTTAGAGTCGTATGAGTAAACAACTCAACCGGCAGGTGATTTTTCTATTCGGCCTGCTTCTGGCTGCGTCGTGCGGCTTGCTCTTGCTAGGGGTGACGGTAGGCAGCACAGGTTTTGAATCAGTGGCGAACATGCAGCGTGACCCGCAGGCCATGCTGATCGTCTGGGAAATTCGCTTGCCGCGTACGCTAGGCGCGTGGCTGGCCGGGGCCTTGCTGGGGCTGGCGGGTGCGGTGGCGCAAGGCCTGTTTCGCAATCCGTTGGCCGACCCGTATCTCCTTGGCAGTGCCTCAGGGGCATCGCTGGGCGTGGCGTTGGCCATGGCTCTGTTTGGCGTGTCGCCACTTGCCACGCAATGGGTTGCGCGGCTGGGGTTGACGGGTGCTGCATTTTTAGGTGCCGTGGCTGCCGTGCTGCTGACGC
>JBBRDA010000099.1:0-11044 GCA_038204335.1 Burkholderiales bacterium | reverse complement strand
GCAGCGTCCACTTGTAGGGCTCGTTTTCCACTACGTGGCGGATGAAATGCTCCCACTGAATCTTGAAGCCGTTGTCATAAACCTGTGAGTCTGGGATCTCCTGCCACTGGTCAAAAAAGTTCATGGTTTGCTTTTCGTCCGGGTTCCAAACTGGGCGCGGTGTGGCCACACGCGACTGTGCTCGGCAGCTGGACAGGCCTGCCACCGCAGAACCGTGTGTGCCATCCACGTGGAACGTCACCAAGTCGTCACGCCGTACGCGAGTCGCCCACGACATGTTGATTTGCGCAATCACGGTTTCGCCGTTGTGGCCGGTGAGCTCTACCGTGGCATAGGCTGCGTCATCGGCTGTTGCCTCGTAAGGTTTGCCATCTTCATCCCAGCGCTTGGGAATGTGCGTTGCGCCCAGGCAAGACACTGATTTGACCTCGCCAAACAAGTTGTCCAGTACATAGCGCCAGTGGCACATCATGTCCAGAATCATGCCGCCGCCGTCTTCTTTGCGGTAGTTCCAGCTCGGGCGCTGTATGGGTTGTAGATCGCCTTCAAATACCCAGTAACCAAACTCAAGCCGCACAGACAACATCTGGCCGAAAAAGCCCGCGCGGCGCAGCATGTCCAGCTTGCGCAGGCCCGGCAAAAAGAGTTTGTCTTGTACCGCACCGTGTTTTAGGCCTGAGCTTTCAGCAAGTCGGGCAATCTCCACCGCTTCATTCAGGTTGGTGGCAATTGGCTTTTCGCAGTACACATGCTTGCCCGCTCGAATCGCCTTGGCCAGCAGGGTAGGGCGCATTTGCGTCGTGCCGGCGTCAAAGAAGATCGTGTCGCGTTTGTTCTCAAGAGCCTTGTCAAGGTCGGTGCCCCAGCGGCTGATGCCGTGGGCCTTGGCCAGCGCTTCAATCTTTTCGGCGTTACGACCAATCAGTATCGGGTCAGGCATAACCTTGCTCCCGTCAGACAGCGTCACACCGCCTTGCTTGCGAATGGCGACGATGGAGCGAATCAAATGCTGGTTCATGCCCATGCGTCCGGTGACGCCGTGCATGATGATGCCCAAGGATCGTGTAGTCATAGTTGTTTTCTGAAAAGTTTTAAAGGATAGGTTGCAGGCTGTCCCACTGCGGCATGGCCGCGCTGGCAAAGCCTGGCGTGTGAAGCGAGGTCAAATCTAGCTGGCCTGACTGCACAGCCAGCCGCGCTCGGCCTTGGGCTGTGGTGTAAAAACCGGTGTGGGCTTTGGCAAAGCCTTGGGCTTCCTGCTCGGGCGCGACCCCAAATCCATCAACGTAATGGTGGCCATTGCGCTCAATGTGGCTCACGCCCAAGCTGGCAGCCAGCAGCGTGTCTTGTTGCACCGCCAGGCCCGCCTGGCACGTCAGGTCCTCACCCGACAGCAGCAGATGCGGGTCTTTCGCAATGCGGGCGGAGCTGTGCATTGCACGGTAAATACCTTTGCAGGCCTTGCTGGATATCCCTTTGTAGCCAAGTGCCAGTCCGCGCTCCAGTACATCGTCATGGTCGTCAGACTCGTCCAGAATCACGGGCACGCTGATCCCCAAGTTGGCAATCGATGCACTGAGTGCCATGCTTCTGGGTAAGGGCTGCTCCAGCAGCAGCGTGCGCTTTAACAGGTTGGTGGTTTGTGGTGCTTTGGCCAGTGCTTGCCAAAACTCACCCAGTGCCTGCGCGTCGGCAAAGCTTTCATTGCCGTCCAGCGTCACGCGGTAGTCGCTGGCTTGCGCGTCTAGGACAGCACTGACGCGGGATAAGCGGTCGATATCTGCTTCCAGTTGCCCCGACAGCTTGAGCTTAAAGTGGTGCAAACCGTAAAACTGTATAGCCGCTTCCAGCGTGGCGGGCAGTCCGTCTTTCGGGTCTGTACCTAGATCGCTGGGGGTCAGTCTGTCGGCCAAGCCAACGGTATGGCGTAGCGCAACCGTCAGCGGTTTGACGATGTTTAATCTGCTGTTAAGCGGATAGCCCAACACGTTGGCACGCAGGCCATCAACCCAGCCCAGACCGGCTGCGCGCAAGGCTGCATCTGCTACAGCTTTGTCAATCAATGCCGGGCCAAACTGCGCTGCCAGACGCGGCAGGCCATGCGCCACCCCCGTTTGAATGGCTGCTTGCCCTGCCGCCTGCGACAGGTCATAGGGGCTTAACCCATCGTTTGTGCTTGCATACGACTTCGCAGCCATGCGCAATGCTTCACGGAGCTGCTCAAAGTTTTGCTCATGTGTGAGGGCGGGCGATTTGTCAAACCACTTGGGTACCATCAGCTCGGCGGTTGCACCTTGAAAACGTTTGCCGCCCACATCAATCTGTACCCGCACAAAAGCCTGCGGGCACTGCGTGACCGTAGCTGCGCCAAATTTGAAAGGCAGTCGCAGTGTGACGTGTCTTTCAAATAGTTCAACCGAAACCAGGCGAAGTAGTGTCATGGTTTGGCCTTCGCTAACTCTGACCACAAGCCGCGCATATAGCCTGCGCTAAATGCTGCGCAGCCTAGGCCGTCAGGCAAATATTCAAACGGCTCGACTGCCACCCAGCCGCTGTAGCCCGCGTCGTGCAGCACCTGGAGCACAGGCCCTTGGGGCGTATTGCCCTGGCCTGGTCCCCGGCGGTTTTTGTCGTTGACCTGCACATGCGCAATATGGCCGCTGGTTAAAAATTGCGACAGTACGTCAGAGAGGGGTTGGGCCTCGCTGTGCGATGCGGCGCTGACATCTAGCATCGTTCGCAGCGCTGGGGAGCCAATCCGGTCCACCATGGCAGCGGCTTCTGCAACGGTGTTGATGACGGGGGTTTCAAATGGCGACAGGGGCTCAATGCAATAGGTAACACCTGCGTCAAGCGCATGCGGTGCCAGTTCGGCCAGTGCTTCTTCAAGCCTGAAAGTCGCATCCAATACGCTCTGGCCCGATTCGGGTGAGCGTTGCTTGGGCGAGCCATGTACCAGCACGCTGGCACCGCAGTGGCCTGCAAAGTCAATCAGTTGGCGCAGCAAATCAATCGTACGCTGTCGCAGCGCGGCATCTCGTGTGACCAGCGACAGTCCATCGGGCTTTACCAACAACCAGTGCAGGCTGGATATGCTTAGGCTGTGCGACTGCGCGGTGCGCAGCAGCTTGTTCGCATCGGTTTGTCGTAGTGTTTGCGGGTCTTGTGCCAATGTGAAGGGTGCAACTTCAAGCGCGTCATAACCCAGTTGCGCCGCTAAGACACACTGTTGTTCAAAAGCCAGCGGTTGCAAGACTTCGTTGCAGAGGGCAAGCTTCATGATGCGCTCGACAGGGGTTTTAGCCTGCTTTGCCGCATGCTCCAGAGCTTCCAGCCGATGGTGCCAAAAATCAGCGCAGCCACCACCGCGGAGATGGGTCGGGTGAAGAAGGGCAGCAGGTCTCCATCCGACAGCAGCAGGGCACGGCGCAGGTTTTTTTCCAGTAAATCGCCCAGCACTATGCCCAGCACCAGCGGTGCCATGGGGTAGCCGTAGTGGCGTAGCCAAAAGCCTATCAAACCGAAAGCCAACATGACGTAAACATCAAACAGACGGCCAGCAATCGCAAAACTGCCCACCGCACACAACACAAAGATAATAGGGACGATGTAGTGCTGCGGCACACGTAGTACTTGCACCAGCGCCTTTGTCAGTACCAGGCCGTAAATCAAAATACCAATGGTGGCAAATAGCATCATGGCCACCACGTCATACACAAACTGCGGGCTTTCAATCATGATCAGCGGCCCGGGTTTCACACCGTGAATGATCATGGCGGCCATCAGCACTGCCGCTGGTGCAGAGCCCGGAATGGCCAGCGTGAGCACTGGAATCATCGCGCCCGGCACGCAGGCGTTGTCACCCGTTTCTGCGGCCATCAGGCCTTCGATAGAACCCTTGCCAAACAGCTCTTTTTCTTGGCTGGCGCGCTTGGCCGCTGCATAAGACGACCAGGCTGCTACGTCTTCACCGACGCCGGGCACAATGCCCACGCCAGTACCAATCAGGCCTGAACGCAAAATAGTGCGCCAGTACTTCGTTACGTCGCCAAGCTTGGGGATCACGGTGTCGAAGGCGCTGATTTTGACGGGCAACTGGCGCTCTTTCATGGCGGTTAAAAGCTCGGCAAAACCAAAGGCACCTACCAGCGCAGGCACCAGTTGAATGCCGCCCGCTAGGTCACGCACGCCGTAGGCAAAGCGCTCATATCCGTACTGTGGTTCTTGCCCGATGCCTGCGATAAACAGGCCGCCAATGCCTGCTATCCATCCCTTGAGTGGGTCGTCGCCAGTCAAAGTACCCGCGATGATGACGCCAAACAGCGCAAGCCAGAAAAATTCATAAGCCCCAAATTTCAGGGCCATACCGCCCAAATATGGCGTAAAAAACATCAAAAAAAACATACCAATCAAGGTACCAAGCACCGAGCCACTGGTGGCAATGCCCATGGCCCGCCCCGCCAACCCTTGCTTGGCCAGCGCGTAGCCGTCAAGGCAGGATGCAGCCGACGCGGGTGTGCCCGGAATATTCAGCAAAATGGCTGACCGTGAGCCGCCGTAGATGGCACCCACATAGGTGCAGATCAAAATCAGCAAGGCCTCGTTGGCGGGCAGTTTGAGCGTGAGCGTTGTCATCAATGCCAGCGCCATGGTGGCTGTCAGTCCGGGCAGGGCACCCATCACCACACCTACCAGTGAGGCCAGCAGTGCATAACCAATGGCCGTGGGCGTGCTGAAGGTGGCAATCGAATGGCCAAAGGCGATGAGTCCGTCAAACATGTTTTAAAACCTTGTGCAAGACCTAAGCAAAACCCATACAACAGCTAGGGCAGACGAACCAGAAAAATTTCCTGAAAGACAAAAACGACCACGGCCGTGGTGATGACACCCGATACCAGCGCTGTGATGACGCGGCGGAGTTTGGGTTGCTCAGTTGGCGTGAAAGCCCAGGTAAAGCCAGCGACAAACAGAGCTGTTGCCAGCCAAAACGGCAGGCGGCCCAGCAGGGCGACGGCGTAGACGAGCGTCAGCGGCAGCATCAATGCAATGCGGCGGTTGATCAAGGGCTCGGCCTGGTTTGCCGGGTCTTGCGATGCAGCCCGTTTGCGCCAGCCACGCACCGCCAGTATTAGCCCAAGCGCAATGATGACCGCACCAATCATGCCGGGTACAAAACCCGGCATCGTGTACACGCTGGCACCCATGGACTTGAAGCGGTCCATGCGCAGGGCTTCTATCAAAATCCACAGGCCAAAGGCCATCCAACCCGCACCGCCCAACAGGTCGGTGCGGGCGGTATTACCGCTCTCGTTCATGGTGTGTCCCGCTATGCGTCAGGGCTTTGGAATACCAACCGTGTCGGGCGATACCTTGGCTTTGCCTGCGGCTTGCTGCGTCCATGCGTAGGACTGGATAGCCGGGAACACGGCTTTTTGTGCGTCCTCGCCAGACATCGGTGCAAACATGGCGCCCCGAGCTTGAGCGTATTTGCGCAGGGGCTCATTTTTCATCATCTCGGTCGCCCAAATTTTGTCTAGCGTCTGCGCCACTTCAGGTGGTGCGCCTTTTGGTACAAAGATGCCAAAGTAGTTGATCGGGTCTTTAAAGCCTGCAATGAACTGCGACAGCGGCGGGATGGTGCCGTAGCCTTCAATCTCGATGGACTTGTCACCCACAACAGCCAGTGGTCGGATTTTTTTCGCACGAATCATGTCAGTTTGTTCGGCTGCAAGCTGGGTGGTGACTTGCGTTTCCCCGGATGCTGCCGCTACAGATGCGGGCGCACCACCGTCATAGGTCACGTGTTTGTAAGTCACACCAGCCGCGCGTGCAATTGCCTCTATGGCTGAATGTCCGCTGGAGTTGACACCTGCTGTAGCCACCGAAATAGCGCCGGGCTTTTCTTTCATGGCGGCTAGCAGTTCGGTCATGGTTTTGTAGGGTGTGTCGGCGTTTACGCCAACTACCGCAATGTGCGCCACGTTGAGGTACAGGTTCCAGTCGCGTGCCGATGTGTCCAGCATGCCCAGCACCTTGTAGGTGCCCAAGTCTTTGGCGCCGCCTGCTGTCCAGGTGTAGCCATCTTTCGGGGCTTCCATGGCGTTTTTAGTTCCCACTGAGCCGGACGCGCCGGGCTGGTTGAGCACCACAATTTTTTGACCCAAGTGCTTTTCAAGTTCAGCGGCGGTAACGCGGGTGACCTGGTCTGTCGAGCCACCGGGGGCCCATGGCACGATCAGCGTGATGGGGCGGGTAGGCTTCCACTGCGCCAGCGCCGGTGTAGCGGCTGACAAGGCAAGGGCGATGGCGAGTGCTGTCCGCCGTGTGATGAAAGTTTTCACGTTTGTCTCCTTCTGGGTCAATGGTTTACAAAATACCAAAAAAACATTGCTCAAAATAGCTCAAGCAACTTAGTTAACTAATTGGTGAATATAAAACGCAGCTGCACTCGGGTCAAGTCCTGCCAGGGGCTAGGCTCTAAGGACATACCCTAGGGTAACTTCACTGATATGCGAGAGGCGTTCACTGCGTGATTTGGGGGACATCAAATCACGACCAAAAATCGCAGACAGCGTGTGGTTGTTGGACAAGTAAAAGTAGGAGAGGCCGGCAATCGACACATAAAGTTGGAGCGGATCAATGCCGCCGCGAAAGCTGCCGTCTTGGCGGCCACGTTCCAGAATTTCACCTAGAGTCGCTATCAATGGCGAATTCATGTCACGCACATTTTGCGACGTGTCAAGATGACGGGCGCGGTGTAGATTAGCGCTGTTTAACAGGGTAAGAAACTCTGGATGCGCCAGGTAATAGTTCCAGGTAAATTCAACCAGACTGCGGATCGCGTCAGCAGGTTCTTGCGCCAATAAATTAAGCTCGCGCTCTGCCTCGCGGATGTGCAGGTAAGCCTGTTCCAGCACTGCCTGAAACAGCTTTTCCTTGTCATCAAAATAATAGTAAATGAGCCGCTTGTTTAGCCCGGCGCGTTCGGCAATTCTGTCCACGCGCGCACCGCCCAGACCATGCTCTGCAAACTCATCACGCGCCGCATTCAGTATGGCTGCCTGCGAACGATCTGCATCACGAGAGCGCGGTTCTATTGATTCTGTTGACGAGATGGTCATGGCTGTAATTTAACTGTTTGGTGAATTAATGCAAGCTTCCAGTCTGGTTTAGACGGGTATTGAACTTAAGGGTGTCGCTGATACCACCATAATCACGGTGTGAAGCAGGCCTTGCCAACCGCGCAAAAGCCGCTGCACACAAGGAGAGCTGCATGAGCGATTCAAACACACCGCAAGATGGCGATTTTGCCCGCTGGATTGATGAAAAATCCGAGGCAATAAAGTATGAACTTGGAGAAAAATTCCCGGTGCCGCCAACTGAGCTGCATTCGCCCTCTGTACACGTCGAAACAGGAAAGCAAAAGCTGGAAGAGGTTTTACTGGAGCATGAAGAGCCAACCCAAGAATTTCTGGACGAGCTAGCGGCACTGGAGCAAGCGCCTGCTTTGAGCGATGAAGAACTGGCGCGTCAGGCCATGGAGGCTGGTGGTGCTGATGGCGACAGCTCTACACCTGAATAAATTCTCAAACCGCGTTTAATAACAAATCACATGACGCCACAAATTGCTGGACACTTATTAGTAGATTGCCTGATTGCCCAGGGCGTGACCCATGCGTTTGGCGTACCGGGCGAAAGCTATCTGGCCGTCCTCGATGGCTTGCACGCCAAGCGTGACTCGATTCAATTCATCACCTGTAGGCAAGAAGGTGGCGCCGCTTACATGGCTGAGGCGCATGGCAAGTTGACTACCCGCCCGGGCGTGTGTATGGTTACCCGGGGGCCAGGCGCGACCAACGCCTCCATCGGTGTGCACACGGCGTTTCAGGACTCGACGCCACTGGTGCTGCTGGTGGGCGATGTGGCCAGTGATTGCCGTGACAGGGAGGCATTTCAGGAAGTTGATTATTTCAGTTTTTTCGGTCCCTCTACCCGCGGCTTTGCCAAGCGAGTGGAGCGCATCGATGATGCAGACCGAATCCCTGAATACATCGCGCGCGCATTTGCAACGGCAATGAATGGCAGGCCGGGCCCGGTGGTGCTGGTGCTGCCAGAGGACATGTTGACCCATATGACGGCCGCACAACCGTTGCCACGCGTTGAGCCTGTGCAGGCCTGGAGCGACCCTGGTTCTCTGCGCACCCTACGCGAAATGCTGCTTGCATCGGAACGCCCCTTAGTGATTGCAGGTGGTGGCGGCTGGACACCACAGGCGGCGCAGGCATTGCAGCGGTTTGCTGAGAACTGGCGCTTGCCAGTAGGCAATGCTTTCAGGTTTCAGGACACCTTTGACAATCACCACCCACTTTACGCGGGCGATGTCGGTATTGGCTTGAACCCCAAGCTGGCTGCGCGCGTCAAGACGGCTGATTTGATCATTGCGATTGGGCCGCGCCTCGGTGAAATGACGACCAACAATTACACGCTGATTGAAGCGCCCATGCCAAAGCAAAAGCTGGTGCATATCCACAGCAGTGCAGAAGAGCTGAACCGGGTGTACCAAGCTGACCTGGCGATCAACGCCACCATGAATGCGGCTGCGCGCTCCTTAGAGGTATTGACAGCGCCAGTTAATGTGCCGTGGGAGGGCTGGACGCAAGATGCAAACGCAGACTACCTAGCGAACCTGAAGCCCAACAAACTGCCGGGCGATATTGACATGCCTGCCATCGTTGAGCTTTTGCAAAAACATTTACCCCGTGACGGGGTATTGACCAACGGCGCAGGAAACTTTGCCAGCTGGGTGCACCGATTTTATAAACACCACGGTTTGGTTAAAGGTCACAAAACGCAGCTGGCCCCCACGGTAGGCGCGATGGGTTATGGCGTACCAGCGGGTATAGCTGCAGCCATTACCACCGGGCGCGTGGTGCTCACCATGGCGGGTGATGGGGACTTTCTCATGAACGGCCAAGAACTGGCAACCGCCGTGCAGCACGGCGCCAAAACCATCATCGTGTTACTTAACAATGGGATGTACGGCACGATACGCATGCACCAAGAGCGCGAATACCCGAATCATTCAAGCGGCTCACATTTGCAGAATCCCGAATTTGCTGCATTGGCGCGCGCCTATGGCTATGCGGGTGTTCGGATAACTCATACCGGACAATTTGAGGCTGAACTGTTGGCCGCGTTGGCTCGCGCCGAAGGCACGCTGATAGAAATCATGCTGGATCCTGAAGTCATCACCACGCGAACCACGCTGTCCGCCATCACCCAGAACGCATTAATCGGCAAGTCATAGCTTGGCACGAGATTTGTAAATCCTGGAACTTAACCAAAAGACCTTTTGATGATCGACGTTGTTGTTTTGTTTTTTCTACTCGGCCTGTTTGCGCGGCTGCTCAAGAGTGATTTGGCGCTGCCGGGTGTTTTGTATGAGACGCTTTCAATTTACCTCTTGCTTGCAATTGGGTTGAAAGGTGGGGTCGAGTTGTCAAAGCAAAGCCTTGATGCTGTGATTCCTCAAATGCTGTTTTGCCTGGCTCTGGGTTTGTTGATTCCATTGCTGCTCTACCCTGTGCTCAGGCGTTTAGTTGGGCTCAATGGGTTTGACGCGGCATCGGTAGCCGCACATTACGGCTCAGTCAGTGTGGTGACATTTGCGGTGGCCAGTGCTTACCTGACCCATCGGAATATAAAGTTTGAGGCTCACGCTGCCCTTTGGGTTGCTTTGTTGGAAGCACCTGGGATTGTTATGGGGATTGCCTTAGCGCGGTGGACTGAAAAAAAACAGGCTGGTGCTGCAGGTATCAAGGCAGGATTTGCTTGGGGCGCACTGGCGCATGATGTCTTTCTAGGGAAATCTGTTTTTCTGCTGGTAGGGGGGTTAACGATTGGCACGATGATGGGCGAGGCCGGTACGGCTCCGATTGCGCCACTTTTTACCGTGCTGTTCAAAGGGGTACTGGCGCTGTTTTTGCTGGAACTGGGGCTGGTAGCGGGGGGCAGACTGGGCGAATTGAAACGCTACGGTATGAAACTGATAGCGTTCGCTTTGTTGGCACCCTTGGGCCTTTCGTTGTTGGGCGCACTGGGCGGCAAAGCGCTTGGCCTGAGCACGGGTGGTATCGCCATCATGGCGGCCTTGGCCGCCAGTGCCAGCTATATTGCAGCGCCCACGGCCATGCGTATTGCGGTGCCGCAGGCCAATGCCGCTTTGTCTATCACTGCCGCTTTGGGCGTCACTTTTCCGTTCAATGTGTTGCTCGGAATACCGCTGTATTTGAAATTGGCTCAATATCTCGGATGATCGTCGCTCAAAACCTCCTGCCCACTTGAGTCAAGAACTATGCTTAAACATCAAAAAAAACTGCTGGTCATCATCACCGAGGCTGTGCTCGAAAAGTCATTAATCAGCGATGCGAGGCGTTTGGGTGCGCAGGGGTATACCGTGTATGACGTTCGTGGCGGATCCCAATACGCAACCCATGAAGGAAGCTGGGATGCAGACCGCATGATCGAGATCAAAATTATTTGCGACGAGGCAGTAGCCGACGCCTTGGCCAGCCACGTCATTGACCAATATGCCAGTCACTACGGAGTGAGTCTGTTTTTCTCCAGCATTGAGGTGATCAGGCCACAAAAGTTTTAGCGTATAAAAAAAGCCGGCTTTCGCCGGCTTTTTAGTTCTCTACCGGAAGGCAGATTACTTGACGTGCTTGCCGATCAGGCCAGCCATCTCAAACATCGAGACTTGCGCTTTGCCAAAAACAGCTTTGAGCTTGGCATCGGCGTTGATCATGCGCTTGTTGATCTGGTCTTGCAGTTTGTTGGCCTTGATGTAGACCCACAGCTTGCTGACGATCTCGGTGCGCGGCAGTGGCTTGTCGCCCAACACTGCGGCCAATGCCGGGCTCAGTGTCAATGCCTTCATGAACGCGGCGTTCGGGGTACGCTTTTTAGCAGGCGCCTTTTTAGCTGCTGGCTTTTTGGCCGCAGCTTTTTTGGCGGGAGCTGCTTTTTTGGCTGCTACCTTTTT
>JBBRDA010000098.1:0-11133 GCA_038204335.1 Burkholderiales bacterium | reverse complement strand
GCACCCAGGTGGCGCTGCAAATCAGACATCGCCGCGCCATGGTCGCGCAGGCGCCGCAGCTTTTCGGCCAGCTTTGAGTCGTTGGTGGTGATCATCCCGCCTTCACCGGTAGTGATGGCTTTACGGGGGTGAAAGCTGAAGCAACCGGTATCGCCTAAGGTTCCAACGTAATCGCCTTTGTATTTAGAGCCAAAGCCGCAAGCCGCGTCCTCCACCACCCACAAATTATGTTTTCTGGCCAAGGTCAAAATCGGTGTTATATCGGCAGCTAGGCCAAACAGATGCACCGGCAAAATGGCTTTGGTACGCGGTGTGATGAGTTTTTCAAGCTGGCTCACGTCCAAGTTGAAGGTGGCCAGATCAATATCGCAGAACACCACCTTTCCGCCGAGGTGCTCGATCACATTGGCGGTGGATATCCAGGTGAAGGCGGGCACAATCGCTTCATCACCCGGGCCAAAGCCTAAAGCCGCAAGCGACAGATGTAGTGCAGTGGTGCACGAAGTTACAGCAATGGAATGCCCGGCACCGGTAAACGTTGACCACTTTTCCTCAAACTCCCTGACCTTGGGCCCTTGTACCAGCCAACCGCTGCGCAACGGCTCAAGCACGCTTTGAATTTCTGGCTCAGTAAGCGCTGTGCGGGCGATAGGGACATTCATTTTTACAGCCATGCTCATGCCTCAAGACCTACCGACCGACGTCGGTCTGCAACCTCGGCCTTATGGCTAGCACGCCAGTCAATCAAACGCTTCAAGCCGTCCATCAAATCGATGCCCGCAGTAAAAGCAATTTCAGCGCTGGCGCGTTTGGCGGACCCAATGCGGTTACGCACCAGCGTTGCCTGGCTGCGCGGTGCATAGGTGATGGGCTTTTTGCAATTGGTCAGCACCAAAAGCATTTCAGCCAGCTCTTTGAGTGATGTGCGCTTGCCCGTACCGACGTTGTAAAAGCGGTCTTTGGTTTCGGCCTTCATGGCGCAGACGTTGGCCATGCCGCAATCTTCAACTGCCACAAAGTCAAATGCCTCAGACCCGTCGCCCATGATGGTCGGGCTGTCGCCCCGGTCAATCGCGTCCAGCATTTTCATGATGACGGCAATGTAGGCACCGTGATAGTCCTGCCGCGGGCCGTACACATTCATGTAGCGCAAGCCAACGTAGTTAAGGCCATATCGGAAGTGAAACGGCCGGAGCATGGCCTCGCCGCAAATCTTGGTAGCGCCGTAAAAATTTTGGTTATTGAAGGGGTGATCTTCAGTCATGGGTTCTTCAACCGCGTCACCATAGACCGATGCAGAAGACGAGTAAACGAGGCGCTTGACGCCTTTTTTGACGCAAGCTTCCATGACGTTGAAGGTGCCGCGCACGTTAACGTCAAAGGCGCTACGCGGGAATTCATGACACTGCAACAGCCATAAGGCCGCAAGATGAAAAACGCCGTCAGCGCCCTCCAGAGCGGCTTCAAGAATGTCGGTCTGTAGTACGTCGCCGCCCGCTTCAAAGATCTTGACGCGGGGGTCTTTTAGGGCGTTTTGCAGGTTTTCTACTCGGCCACGTACAAAGTTGTCATAAATGACGATTTCTTTGACGTCTTCTTTGACCAGGTGATCCACGGTGTGTGAGCCAATCAGGCCCGCACCACCTATAAGCACCAGTTTCTTTCCTTTGAGTTCCATCAACTACCTCGTTTAATAATCTTCAAAATCTGACGCATCTCAGTTAAGCCTTCTTAGCAAATCGCTTCAACAACGGCAGAAGCGATGTGATCAATATCCTGCGCTGAAAGGTAGGCGTGCATCGGCAAGCTCATGACTTTTTTGGCGACTTGGGCAGCGTTGGGCGTGCAGTCGGGGCAGCACAAATGTGCATAGGCCGGTTGCAAGTTGAGAGGGATGGGGTAATGCACCGCAGTGGGAATACCTGCAACTTTCAAACTGGCTTGTACCGCATCCCGGTTGTCAACCAACACCGTGTACTGGGCAAAAACGCTGCTTCTATCTGCCTTTTGGCGAACCGTCGGTATGCCGACCCGGTCAAGTGTAGCGTTGTAGAGCGCCCCAATCTCGAGTCGCCTGGCGACTTCCCAGCCAAATTGCTCCAGCTTGGCCAACACGATCGCGCATTGAAGGGTGTCCATCCGGCCCCCAAGACCGATGCGGGTGTGCACGTAGCGGGCGCTCTGGCCATGCACACGGATTTCGCGGCAGGCTTTTGCAAGTTCGTCGTCGTTGGTAAAAATCGCACCGCCATCGCCATAGCAGCCCAGTGGCTTGCTGGGGAAGAAACTGGTGCAACCAAAGGTGCTCAAGTTGCAACTCTTGCGCCCCTTGTAGTCAGCCCCAAAGCTTTGCGCCGCGTCTTCAATCACCGGGATATGGCCATGGCGTGCGGCAATCGCGTTGATTTCATCCATATCTGCCGCTTGCCCGTACATGCTGACGGGCATGATGGCCCGGGTGCGGGGCGTAATTTTGGCTTCAATCAGGCTGACGTCGATGTTGCAGGTATCCAGCTCAATATCCACGAAAACTGGCTTTGCGCCGAGCAAGACAACCATCTCAGCTGTGGCAGCGAAGGTGAATGGCGTAGTAATGACCTCATCACCGGGCCCGATACCCAGAGCCATCAGGCTCATCAGCAAGGCCTCGGTGCCACTGGCGCAGGTAATACAGTGCTTTGCGCCTGAATAGACTTCGAGGCGCTCTTCAAGCTCGCGCACCTCGGGGCCCATGATGTATTGGCCATGGTCCAGCACGGCATTCATGCGCTGCTGGATTTGCGGCTTGAGCGCTTGGTATTGAGTTTTAAGATCGACAAAGGGAATCATGTTGCAAGGCACGTGCAGTGCCCGTCGGTGAGCTGATAAAGGTCGCCTGTATGGGCGCAGGTAGCGCTTGCATTGCCGGCTAAGGGCAGCTTAAGACGCTCACCAAAACGGCTCATCCAGCCGATTTGGCGCGCTGGCACGCCGGCCATCAGGGCAAAGGGTTTGACATCACGGTTGATCACCGCGCCCGCAGCGACAAAGGCGTATTCACCGACCACCGTACCGCACACAAGCGTGCAATTGGCGCCGAGCGTGGCCCCCTTGCGTACGAGAGTGGCGCGGTATTCGTCTTTGCGGCTAACGGCCGAGCGCGGGTTATAAACGTTGGTAAAAACCATACTGGGGCCGCAAAACACATCATCTTCAATCTCTACGCCGTCGTAAACCGATACGTTGTTTTGTATTTTGACGTTATTGCCAATGACGACTTTGTTTCCGATAAACACGTTTTGGCCGAGTGAGCAGTCTTTACCGATTTGGGCACCGCCACAGATGTGTACCCAGTGCCAGACCCTGCTGCCAGTGCCGATTTGCGCGCCTGCATCAACAATGGCGCTTGGGTGAATGCTAACGCTCATGCTGAAGGGCTGTCAGTAGTCCAGCGGCAGCGGTACCCGCTTACCGTCGCGGGCAGACAAGTAAACGGCAATCAGCACTTCGAGTGCCTTCAGACCCTCACGCCCATCAGCCTGTGGCTCTGCTTCACCGCGCAATGTATTGATGACGTTGTTGTAATAAAGGGGGTGGCCAAAGCCATAAACCGAGGTGGTCTCGTAACTGGCCGCCTTGACTTTTTCGTCATCATCATGCGGCTCGGCAAAGTCCCATTGCTGGATTTCATTCACCGCAACGCCGCCAACCCGAACCGTACCCTTTTCCCCAAGTATGGTGATGCTGCCTTCCATGTTTTTCGGGTAAGTGAGCATGGTGACATTCATTGACCCTAGCGCACCGGAGCGCCAGCGGACATTCAACACCCCGGAATCCTCAACCTGAATATTGCGCTCCAGTGTGCTGGTGTAGGCCTGCACACTCTCAATAGGGCCAATCAGCCAATCAAGCAGGTCAACATAATGGCTGGCCTGGTTCATGAAAGCGCCGCCATCGTATTCCCAGGTACCGCGCCAAGCCGCGCTGTCGTAGTAAGCCTGCGGACGCGTCCAGAACACGTTGATGTTGACCATGTAAATCCGGCCAAAACGCTTTTGCTCAACCGCGCGCTTGAGCAGTTGCAGAGTGGCATTCAGGCGGTTTTGTTTGACCACAAACAGCCGAACGTTGGCGTCGTCACAGGCTTTAACCATGCGTTGACCGTCATGCCAGCGAGTTGCCATCGGCTTTTCAGTCATCACATGGCGACCAGCTTGAGCGGCCTGCACTGCCTGCTCAGGGTGCAAACCACTGGGCGTTGCCAAAACCACGAGGTCGGCTGCAGTTTTTTCAAGCAGGGCAGAAAGACTGCGATAACCAGGTACGCCCGTACGCGCCACTGCTGCTTCTAGCGCTGAGGCGCTGGTATCGCAAACAGCCACAAGCTCTAGGCGATCAGCATGCTTTTGAATGGCGTCAAAATGATTGCTTGAAATTCGGCCACAGCCAACGACAGCAACACGAATTTTTCGATCGACGATTACTGGATAGTCATGCATGTTGTGGGGCGCGAGGCTGAATCTATGGAAATCATTGGTATTGTATGCAGTTAGCAAGACTAAACCGGACCTGTGCAGACCTCGCAAAAAGGACTTTTGAACAATGACCGAGCGCATTTGGCAACCAGCTCACAGGTTAAACTTGCTTCTTGTATTGAACATAGGATAGCCACCGCAAGCGCCAAATAGCATGGCTTTTCGCACTTAGCGCGGTTTGCCACTGCTTACCTGCAAGTAAAACTCACAACAGGTTCCCAAGGAACTACCGAACATGAAGCACGAGGTTAGTCATTGAAGCGGCTATTTGATTTTTTACTGGCACTGCTGTTTGCTCTGATTCTGGCTGCACCTTTGCTGGTTGTCGCTTTACTGGTGCGACTGACATCAACGGGTCCTATCCTTTACTGGTCTGATCGGGTTGGTCGCGACAACAAGATTTTCAGTATGCCCAAGTTTCGAAGCATGCGCATCGGTACGCCAGAAGTTGCGACGCATTTGCTGGCTGATCCCGCTGCGCACCTCACCCCTATTGGGCCGCTCTTACGTAAAAGCAGCCTCGACGAATTGCCCCAGTTATGGAGCATTCTGATAGGCGATATGAGTTTTGTGGGTCCGCGTCCAGCATTGTTCAATCAGCAAGACCTGATTGATTTACGGACGCAAAAAAATGTTCATCATCTAGTGCCAGGGCTGACAGGCTGGGCACAAATCAATGGCCGGGATGAGTTGCCCATACCAGAAAAGGTGGCGCTTGACGCTGAATACTTGGCAAAGCAGTCTTTCTGGTTTGACATCAAGATCCTCTGGCTGACTGGCCTAAAGGTCTTGCTTGGGCATGGTGTGGTTCATTAAGACCAACCGCATCCACTGCCCACCCCAACCACCCAGCAAATAGCGGGAACCTGGGATCTAAAACTCAGCGTTCTTGAAAGTAGCCGCTGCCATGTCTTTCGCAGACAGCTTAGGAGCCAACTCCAAAGGCCACGAAATCCCAAGGTCCGGATCATTCCACAAGATACAGCGTTCCAGTGCGGGCGCGTAATAGTCCGTGGTTTTGTACAAAAAATCAGCGCTTTCGCTGAGCACCAAAAAGCCATGCGCCAAGCCGGGCGGCACCCAAAGCTGACGGTTATCGTGTTCGTTCAATTCGATGCCGAACCACTGACCGAAGGTAGGCGATGCTGGCCGAATGTCGACCGCCACGTCAAAAACCGAGCCCCGCGCCACCCTGACCAGCTTGCCCTGCGGCTGGCCCAGCTGGTAGTGCAGCCCGCGCAGCACACCTTTTTCTGACCGGCTGTGGTTGTCTTGAACAAAATTAAAGTCCGTGCCCGTTGCCGCGTTGAACTCGCGCTGGTTAAAGCTTTCAAAAAAGAACCCGCGAGAATCCCCAAAGACTTTGGGCTCAATGATGAGAACGTCTGCAATGCTGGTGGCGGTAACCTTCATATTGAGCCTTGCTCGCTCAACAGGCGGAGTAAATACTGGCCGTAGCCGTTTTTAGCCAGTGGCGCCGCCAGTTTTGCGAGCTGCGCGTTATCAATAAAACCGCTGCGCCAAGCGATTTCTTCTAGGCAAGCGATTTTCAGGCCTTGCCTGTGCTCCAGCGTGGCGATGAATTGCCCCGCTTCAAGCAGGCTGTCGTGTGTGCCGGTGTCCAGCCAAGCGTAACCTCGCTGCATGATTTGCACGCTGAGCTGGCTGCGCTCAAGATAGGCTTGATTGACCGCTGTAATTTCAAGTTCGCCACGGGCGCTTGGTTTGATGGATTTGGCAATCTCTACAACCTGAGCATCATAAAAATAAAGGCCTGTGACCGCATAGTTGCTCTTGGGTACAACGGGCTTTTCTTCAATGCTGCTGGCTTTTCCCAAGGCGTCGAAGGCCACCACGCCATAGCGCTCAGGGTCTTGGACGTGGTAGGCAAACACGGTTGCACCTTCTTCATTGACGTCAGCTTTGCGCAGGAGGGTTTGCAGGTCGTGACCATAAAAAATATTGTCTCCCAGCACCAAGGCGCTGGGCGCGCCCGCCAAAAACTTCTCGCCAATGATGAAGGCCTGCGCCAGCCCGTCCGGGCTGGGCTGCACGGCGTACTCAAGCCGCATTCCCCACTGGGAACCGTCACCAAGAAGCTGCTCAAAACGCGGGGTGTCTTGCGGGGTGCTGATGATGAGAACCTCACGAATCCCCGCCACCATCAGGGTGCTAAGCGGGTAGTAAACCATGGGCTTGTCATAAATGGGCAGCAGTTGCTTGCTCATGGCCAATGTGGCGGGGTGCAGGCGGGTACCAGAGCCACCAGCGAGAACGATACCTTTGCGATTTGTCATATTTAAAGTGATTGTGATTCAGCGAGCATGCGCGCCACGCCCTGCTGCCAAGGTGCCAGTCGCAGGCCGAACGTTTGCTGGAGTTTAGCTGTGTTCAAGCGTGAGTTATGGGGCCGCTGGGCTGCTGTGGGGAAGGCGCTGGTAGCAACCGGGTTGATCTTGTTCACTATCATTTCAGGAGCTGCTTGCGCCCGTATTAATTGGTCTATAACGTATTTTGCATACTCAAACCAGGTGGTTTCGCCGCCCGCAGCCAAGTGATAGACGCCGGCAGAGCCTGAAAGGCGGTGAATTTGCGCCACGGCGTGCGCTGTCACGTCGGCAATCAAATCTGCGCCGGTAGGCGCCCCGAACTGGTCGTTGATCACGCTCAAGGTGTCGCGCTCTTTTGCAAGGCGCAGCATGGTTTTGGCAAAATTTCCGCCGCGAGCGGCGTACACCCAGCTGGTGCGAAAGATCAGGTGCTTTGCGCAGTGGCGGGCGATGAGTTGCTCGCCTTCCAGTTTGGTTTTGCCATAAACATTCAAAGGGCCGGTAGCGTCGGTTTCAACCCATGGTTCGCTACCACTGCCATTAAACACGTAATCCGTCGAGTAATGCACCAGCCACGCGCCCGCCGCTGCAGCCGCCTCAGCCAGTGCGCCAGGCGCAGCTGCGTTAACGAGGTGTGCAACTTCAACGTCGCCTTCTGCCTTGTCAACAGCCGTGTAGGCGGCTGCATTCACAACAACATCGGGCGCTACCAGCCGTACCGTGTCGGCAATGCCTTTCAAATTGGCAAGATTTCCGCACAGCTCGGTATTGTGGCGATCAAGAGCCACCACCTCACCCAACGGACTCAGGCTTCGCTGCAACTCCCAACCGACCTGACCGTTCGCGCCAAAAAGTAATATTTTCAAACCACGGCCTCTGGAGTTTGGCCATATTGTTGGGTCGTCCAGTCAAGGTAGCTGCCGTTTTGCACGTTGGTTACCCAGTTTGGATTGGCCAGGTACCACGCCACCGTTTTGCGAAGTCCGGTCTCAAAAGTCTCTGACGGTCGCCAACCCAACTCTCGCTCGATTTTGCTGGCATCTATGGCGTAACGCCTGTCATGGCCTGGACGATCTTTGACGTAGGTGATCTGCGATTGGTAGCTGCCGCCATCGGCTTTTGGCCGCAACTTATCCAGCAGCTGGCACAGGGCATGCACGATATCGAGATTGGGCTTTTCGTTCCAGCCGCCGACGTTGTAGACCTCGCCTACCCTGCCCCGAGCCAGAACCTCGCGAATGGCAGTGCAATGGTCCTTGACGTACAGCCAGTCTCGAATCTGCTGGCCGTCGCCATACACAGGCAAGGCCTTGCCCGCCAAAGCGTTGACGATCATGAGCGGGATCAGCTTTTCCGGGAAGTGATACGGGCCGTAATTGTTGCTGCAATTGGTCGTCAAGACGGGCAAGCCATAGGTGTGGTGGTACGAACGCACCAAATGGTCGCTGGCGGCCTTGCTGGCTGAATAAGGGCTGTTGGGAGCATAAGCATGCGACTCAGTGAAGGCGGCATCATCTTTACCCAGCGAGCCATAGACTTCGTCGGTTGACACGTGCAAAAAGCGGAAACCGGACTTGGCTTCGCCTGTCAAACTGCCCCAATAGGCGCGCACCGCTTCTAGCAGGTGAAACGTCCCCACGATATTGGTTTGAATGAAGTCTTCGGGCCCGTGGATGGAGCGGTCTACATGCGACTCTGCCGCAAAATTGACGACGGCTCGCGGCTGGTGTGTTGCCAGCAGTTGTGCGACCAACGCCGAGTTGCCAATGTCACCTTTGATAAACACATGCCGACTGTCGGCACCAAGCGAAGACAGGTTTTCAAGGTTGCCGGCATAGGTCAGTTTGTCAAGGTTGACGACGGGTTCATCAGACTGCGCAAACCAGTCCAGCACAAAGTTTGAACCAATAAAACCAGCGCCGCCCGTCACCAAAAGCATGAGAGTCCTTGTAAGCAGCGCCAGTCGGCTGCCTACAAATTATCCCATGCCCTTTAGGTCAAAAAATTATCAGAAATGAATGCCGCGCATCATTTCGGCCATCGCTGTTGCCTCGGCGGACAGGCCAGGCTTGTCGGCCTTTTCACCTTTGGCGCCTTTGGCTGCTGAGCTATCGGGGAACATTCTGAAGGTCGTGTTCATCATGATTTGGGTGACGCGCGGCGCAACAGCATGCAGCAACGCAACCGAAGTGCCCAGCCGGGTGGCCACCCGCGTTGGCTTGTTGATACACGCCTGTACCACCATGTCGGCAGCATCTTGCGGGTCTAACAGTGGCATGTTTTCGTAGATTTTGGTAGGTGCTGTCATGGGCGTACGCACCAGCGGCATGTTGACAGTCGTGAAGGTGATGCCTTGGTCTTGAAACTCGCTGGCGGCGCAGGCTGTCCATGCGTCAAGTGCTGCTTTAGATGCGACGTAAGCTGAAAAACGGGGCGCATTGACCAACACGCTGATGGAGCTCAAGTTCACCACATGGCCTTTGCGCTTGGCCACCATGCCTGGCAGCAGGCCCATGGTCACACGCAATGACCCAAAGTAGTTGAGCTGCATGGTGCGCTCGTAGTCATGAAAGCGGTCGTAGCTGGCCTCAATCGCGCGGCGGATGGAGCGGCCCGCGTTGTTGATCAAAAAGTCAACGCCGCCATGAACTTCTTCCAGCGTTTTGATAAACGCTGCGCAACTGTCACCATCAGCGATGTCGACCGAATAGGTAAACACTTGTGCCTCTCTGCCGGCAAAGGCGATGATTTCCTTTTTGGCCTCGGCTAATTTGTCTTCACCGCGGCCGCAGATGATGGTGATGGCGCCCGCTTCAGCAAACTTACAGGAGGCCGACAGGCCAATGCCGGACGAGCCGCCTGTGACCAGCACCACTTTGCCGCCCACGGTGCCTTTCAGCGAGCGGTCAATATGTAGCGCTGGATCCAGGTGACGCTCCCAGTAGTCCCACAAACGCCAGGCATAGTCATGCAAATTCGGGCATGTAATGTTTGACCCTTTCAGCGCTGCCGTCATGTCGCGGCTGTCAAAGCGCGTCGGGTAATTGATGAAGGTCATCATGTCCTCGGGCACGCCGAGGTCCTTCATGACGGCAGAGCGAATGCGGCGTACCGGCGCTAGCGCCATCAAGCCTTTCTTGACACTTTTCGGTATGAAACCAAGCAAAGCTGCATTGATGAACAGATTCATTTTTGGCGCATGTGCCGCCTTGCTGAAAATATCCAGCACATCACCCACGCGGTAACCCACCGGGTCCACCAAATGAAAGCACTTTTTGGCAACGTTAGCCTGGTGGCTGATGTGGTTTAGCGCATCGACCACAAAGTCAACCGGCACGATGTTGACGCGCCCGCCCTCCAGCCCCACTGACGGCATCCACGGCGGCAGCAGCTGGCGCATGCGCTGAATCAACTTGAAAAAGTAATACGGCCCGTCGATCTTGTCCATCTCACCAGTGGTGCTGTCACCCACCACCATCGCTGGGCGAAACACTGTCCACGGCACCTTGCATTCCTTGCGTACGATTTTCTCGCTCTCGTGCTTGGTTCTGAAGTACGGATGCTCGTAGTTTTCAGCCTCTTCAAACATGTCTTCGCGAAACACGCCTTCGTACAGGCCCGCCGCTGCGATCGACGACACATGATGAAAGTGAACCGCCTCAATGGCCTTGGCAAACTCAACTGTGTTGCGCGTGCCATCAATGTTGACAGCGATTTGACTCTCTTCATCAGCCCCTAGGTCATACACCGCAGCCAAGTGGTGGAAGTGGTCGATTTGGCCTTTGAGCTTTTTGACGTCATCAGCACTCACACCCAGCTTTTTGCTCGTCAAGTCACCATGCACAGCCACAGCGCGTGCGGCGCTAACACCCCAATACTCCCGCAGCGCAGCGGCTTTGCCTGCGCTCTCCTTGCGCAGCAGGAAGTACACCGTGCTGCCTTTTCGCTCCAAGAGTTTCTTGACTAGGCGTTTGCCAATGAAGCCCGTGGCTCCGGTGACGAAGTAGTGCATTTTGTGTTTCCTTTTGTTGTTGGGTGCAAACGGCTCAGCCCTTGATTCTTGCCTGAATAACACGTTTTCCTATTCAGCGAAAACCCGCGATAAGGCACTATCTCAGCTGCAACAAGGCGTTATAGGCAGTGCCCCCTAGTTTTCTAGAAGTCAGCACCTACCGAACCAACAGCCGTGGATTTACATTAGTCATGTATCAGTCACAAAAGTGATTCAACCCAACGGAGAACACCATGGTCAAAAAATTGCAAAAAATGAGCGCCGACAAACAATCTGG
>JBBRDA010000097.1:0-11373 GCA_038204335.1 Burkholderiales bacterium | reverse complement strand
CACCACCACCACCACCACCACCACCACCGCCACCACCGGAACCACCACCACCACCATTGCCAGCACCGCCATAGCCGCCACCATAGCTACTGCCCCGACCGCTAGCGTACTGACTACCCTCTGAACCAGGCCCTGTATTGGCTGGTCCACGGTCTGTAGACGCCGCTGGACTACCCGGGGATGTTTGCCCTTTGATGATGCTAGACGCAGTACGTTTGACAAGAGGGCGCAAATCAATTTCGGCCATCACACCTTGCTGAACCAAAAACTCGTTGGCCAGGTGATAGGCCTCCAACAAATGCTCGGCCATGCGGGTTTGGGTCACATCTTGGGTGGCCACCCAGGTGTCGCGCGACAAACCTGCGGTTGTCCATTGCTCGATCATCTGCCTAGAAAGCACTTCTGGCCGCAAGATGTCGTTGGGCTCAAGCTCGGGGATATTGTCCAAGCTTTGGACCCGCAGCCGCAGGTCATTGAGCTCCCAGCTCACCACATCGAGAATGCGCAGGCCGAGTCGCGACGCAAGAATCTTGTTCTCCATCACCTCGTTGTCCATCAATTCGAATTTCCCGTTCTCGACATCGAACATGGTTCCGACTGATTGCGGCGGCTGGTCAATCGCCAATCTCCAGGACTTGTTGGTCGCGTTGGTCCAGGTTTTACCCGCTGATTGAAACGCCAGCCAGGCGTCCCTACGATCCTGCGCCACTGGCGCACTGGCGGGTTGGTCTACCAGCACCGACAACTTTTCCAGAATGGCCTTGGCTAATTCCGGTAGAGCTTTCGCGGCATGCGTCGCGAAAATCTCGCGCGCCTTTCCCGCAAGAGGATTGGATCGGTTGTTGGGACTGGCCACAGTTCGCTGATAGAAAGTTGCAGCAGTCTAAACCGTGGCGCCCGCGTTCGGATCGTTCGGGTCTTCGTCCTTTTTTACTGCGACCTTGACCAAGTCTTCACGCTTGATGCCCAACCACATGGCGATGGCGGCAGCCACAAAGACTGACGAGTAGATGCCAAACAAAATACCAATCGTCAAGGCCAGCGCAAAGTAAAACAGCGTCGGCCCGCCAAACAGCAGCATCGACAGCACCATGACTTCGGTCGAGCCGTGGGTGATGATGGTTCGGCTGATGGTAGATGTGATGGCGTTGTCAATGATCTCTGTGGTGGTCATCTTGCGATAACGCCGGAAGTTTTCACGAATCCGGTCAAATATCACCACCGACTCATTGACTGAATAACCGAGCACAGCCAGCACTGCGGCCAGAACCGAAAGCGAGAATTCCCACTGGAAAAAGGCGAAAAAACCCAGAATGATGATCACATCATGCAAATTGGCGACGATGCCTGCAACGGCATATTTCCACTCAAAGCGAAAGGCTAGGTAAATCATGATGCCTACCACCACCATGCCAAGCGCCTTCAAACCGTCTTGAGCCAGTTCTTCACCGACCGATGGCCCAACAAACTCAGTGCGGCGCAACTGCACCGCCGGGTCTTGCGCCTTCAACGCTCCCATCACCTTGTCACTTTGCTGCGCCGTACTGACACCCTTTTGGGCTGGCAGGCGAATCATCACGTCACGTGCTGTGCCAAAGTTTTGTACCTGCACATCGGTAAAACCCAGCGTAGCAACCGTGTTGCGGATTTTTTCCACCTCAGCAGGTTGCGAGTAGCTGACCTCCATCACCGTGCCACCGGTAAATTCAACCGACAGGTGAAGCCCGCGTGAAAACAAAAAGAACACCGCCAACGCAAAAGTGATAAACGATATGGCGTTAAAAATCACCGCATGCCGCATGAACGGAATGTCTTTTTTAATTTTGAAAAATTCCATATGAACTCTTTTTTTGTCTGGTTATGCCGGCTGCTTGCTTGCGCCGTCTGCAGGTGCTGGGCGCCAGACAGTCCCGATTGAAACCGATTTGAGCTTTTTCTGCCGCCCATACCAAAGGTTGACGAGTCCGCGCGAGAAGAACACGGCAGAGAACATGCTGGTCAAAATGCCGATGCAATGCACCACGGCAAAGCCGCGTACCGCACCGGAGCCAAACGCCAGCAAGGCAAAACCGGCAATCAGGGTGGTGATGTTGGAGTCTAAAATCGTCGCCCAAGCCCGCTCGTAACCGGTGTGGATAGCCGCTTGCGGCGAAGCGCCGTTGCGCAGTTCCTCCCGAATGCGTTCGTTGATCAGCACGTTCGAATCAATCGCCATACCCAGCGCCAAAGCCATGGCAGCCATACCGGGCAATGTCAGCGTGGCTTGCAACATGGACAAAATAGCAATCAACAGCAGCAAGTTAACTGCCAGTGCAATGCCGGAAATCACGCCGAAGAGCATGTAGTAACCAGCCATAAAAATCACAATGACGGCAAATCCATAGGTGACGCTTCGAAAGCCTTTGGCTATGTTTTCAGCACCCAGCGTGGGGCCAATGGTGCGTTCTTCAATGATTTCCATCGGCGCAGCCAGCGAGCCAGCTCGGAGCAGCAGCGCCAAGTCGTTGGCTTCCGCCAAGCTCATAGACCCCGAGATTTGAAAACGGTTACCCAACTCCCCTTGAATGACCGGGGCTGTCAGAACCTCGCCCTTGCCTTTTTCGAACAGCAAAATTGCCATGCGCTTTTTCAGGTTCTCGCGGCTGGTGTCGCGCATGATGCGGCCGCCTTTGGCATCGACTGTCAAGTCAACTTTAGGTTGCTGACTTTGCGAGTCGACACCGGGCTGGGCATCGGTCAAGTTTTCACCCGTGATGATGACCTGCTTTTTAACAATTACAGCCCGGCCATCACGCTCCAAAAAGCGCTCAGAGCCGAATGGCACCGCACCTGAGTTGTTTTCAGCCGCGCGGCCCTCGGCGCTTTCATCAACCAGGCGCATCTCTAAAGTGGCGGTGCGGCCCAAAATGTCCTTGGCTTTGGCCGTGTCTTGCACGCCGGGTAGTTGCACCACGATGCGGTCTAGGCCCTGCTGGGCAATGACCGGCTCGGCCACCCCAAGTTCATTGATGCGGTTATGCAGGGTGACGATGTTTTGCTTGAGTGCCTGGTCCTGAATGCGGCGTGCGGCTTCTGGCTTGATGGTCGCGGTCAGCTTGTATTCCACCCCCTCAGGCACATCGCGGCTTTGCAAATCTGCAAACTGCTCTTCAATCAAGGCCTTGGCGGCGGCAAGCGTCTGGGTATCGCGAAAGCGGATTTCAATCGATTGCCCATTGCGGCTGATACCCGAGTGACGAACGTTTTTCTCGCGCATAACCAGGCGCAAATCACCTGCCAGCGATTCCGCTTTTTTGGTCAACGCAGCCTGCATGTCCACCTGCAACATGAAATGGACACCACCGCGGAGGTCAAGCCCCAGGTACATCGGGGCAGCATGCAGCGCTGTCAGCCAAGCCGGTGAACGCGACAGCAAATTAAGCGCAACGATGTACGCGCCCTCGGTACCTTCAGGATTGAGAGCTTTTTGAATCGCGTCCTTGGCCTTGAGCTGGGAGTCGGTATCACCAAAACGGGCTTTCACCGAAGTACCATCAAGTGCCACCGCGTCTGGGGTGATGCTCGCTGCTTTTAAGGCGTCCTGAACCCGCGTGACGGTGGTGCTGTCCACCTTGATGGCCGACTTGAGGCTGGACACCTGTACAGCAGGGGCTTCGCCAAACAGGTTCGGCAAGGTGTAGATGATGGCAATCAACAGCGCCACCACCAAAATGGCATATTTCCAGACCGGATAACGATTCATGTGTGCAGCGCTGGGCGATAAAGGTTATTTGGAGGTGTTGATAGCGCCTTTTGGCAGCACCTGCACGATTGCGCTGCGCTGCAATTGCACTTCCATGCCGGGGGTCAGTTCCAGCGTAAGGTACGAATCACCCAGCTTGGTGACCTTGCCGAGCAAGCCACCGGCGGTCGCGACCTCGTCGCCTTTGGCCAGCGCATCAATCATGGCGCGGTGCTCCTTTTGCTTTTTCATCTGAGGCCGGATCATGACGAAATACAGCACGACAAACATCAGCACCAGCGGCAGCATGCCGGTCAAAGAAGACATCATGTCGCCGCCACCAGCGGCAGCGGGGGCGGTTTGGGCAATGGCAGAAGAAATAAACACAGGCAAACTCCAAAATAACGTTGACGAAATAGCAAAAGTCTCACCGCACATACCAACGGGTGATGTAACAGAACATTGTATGCCGCGGGGGTGTTGGTAATAGGTGAATGGGCTTGAGGGGAATAGGTTTCCAAATGTAAGCAAGAGGTAGCTTTAGGTTCTAGGCTTCTTCAGGCAGCCCAAAATGAGCAAGCACACCCTGCCCCGCGCTTTGACCGCTGGCAAAGCAGGCTGTCAACAAATAGCCACCCGTAGGTGCTTCCCAGTTGAGCATTTCACCAGCACAAAATACGGGGGCGGCAAAACCAGCTTCTGCCTTGAGCTGCAAATGCACATCCAGCTCTTGAAAACGCACACCACCTGCACTGCTGATGGCTTCGTCGATAGGTCGCGTGGTTACCAGCGTGACAGGCAGCGCCTTGATGGCCGTGGCCAGCTTCAGCGGGTCGTTGACAGAGGGTTTGTCGAGCAGTTCGTAGAGCAATGCAGCCTTGATGCCGTCGATTTTCAAGCGGCTTTTTAGGTGGCTAGACAGCGAGCGGGACCCACGCGGGTGGCGCACCTCTGCCAGCACCTGTTCTGTTGTGATGCCCGGCAGTAAGTCGATCATGAAGGTGGCTTTGCCGTTTTTGGCAATCTCATCTCTCAGCAGGCTGGACGCCGCGTAAATCAGGCTGCCCTCCAAACCCGTAGCTGTGGCCACAAACTCGCCTTTGCGGCTAAAAGTCTGGCCTTGCGAATCGGTGAAATGAATCGCCACTGACTTGAACGGTTGACCGGCAAATTTATCGACGAAGTACGGCGTCCAACCGGCGACATCAAAGCCGCAGTTTGACGGCATGAGAGGCGCGACACCAATGCCTCTCTCTGCCAGCAGCCGGACCCAGGCACCGTCTGAGCCCAACCGTGCCCAGCTGCCGCCGCCGAGCGCCAGCACCACGGCGTCCGCTTGAACCTGGACGTCGCCACTTGGCGTGGCAAAGGTCAAACTGCCGTCTTGCGCCCAACCCAGCCAGCGATGCCGCATGAAAAATTGCACCCTTGAAGCGCGCAGTCGGTGCAGCCAAGCGCGAAGCAGGGGCGCTGCTTTCATGTCTTTGGGGAAAACACGGCCCGAACTGCCGACAAAAGTTTCAATGCCCAAGCCTTGCGCCCAGTCGCGCAATGGCTGCGCGCCAAAAGCAGCCAGCATGGGCTGCAGATGACCCGCTGCTTGGGCATAACGGCTGACAAACGGTTCAAAGCTCTCAGAATGCGTCAGGTTCAGGCCACCCTTGCCAGCGAGCAAAAACTTACGTCCCACAGAGGGCATCGCGTCATAGACAGACACCTGAACCGCGCTGCCAGCCTTGGCAATGGTTTCAGCCGCCATCAGGCCAGCTGGGCCACCGCCGATGACAACGATCTTGACCGGCGAGGCAGAACTGGTGGGAATTTGATTCAAAAGAGGGGATCCGGACGCTATTATTTCGGGAGCTGCTCGCACCCATTTTTATTGGTATACAACGATTTTCTGCTGCTAAAAAAGGCTTGGAAACGTTCAAAACGGTTCGCAGATCTGATTTAGCCCCACATTATCCCGGATTGCCTCAAACTGCTAGGTTCAGACAGCCATCACATCGGTGGCGCGAAACCGTTTCGACCCACCAAGACACGCAACGCGGTGGGTTTGCCATCGCGCTCTTGTGCCGTGATCAGCACTTTGGCACCTGGCACCAAGAGAAGCGCTTCGTCCTGCTTGCCGGGCTTGAAACTCACGACCGGAACACCCGCCGGAACAATGACGACTTTCTCACCGTCTTTGTATTTCAGCGTCAGCTTTTGCCCACCAGGCACGCTGCTGGGAGCCGCCGCCAAGTCGGCCACAGTCGCGTTGGTCATGGTGCTTTCAGGCCGCAAGTCCCAAGGGCGATGGCCTTCGCCTGCGCCGCGCGCGGCTTCAGGAAACACCAAAACTTCAAGCGCCAGTTGCGTGCCATCGGCCTGCGGCATGGCAGCCGTGCCGATGTAGCTACCGGCTTTGATATCAGACAGAGCAATCGGGTAGACCTCGGACACTTCCATAGCGGCAGGCCGCACCAGGGTGATCACCTCGCCGCTTCGCTCCTTGACAGTCATGCTCAGCGCATCAATTTTTTCAATGGTGGCGCGCAGACGCACTTGGGGCGCGGCTGGCGGACTCGGCGAAGGTGCCTGAGCCAGCAAACTGAAGCTGGCTGTCAACGCGGCCAGTGAAAGTACAAATGGTTTAAACATGGTTTTTCCTGTCTGTTTAATAGTCATGCTGAATGAAAGGAGATTTGAGTTTTACAGAAATCAGCAAACTTCGCTCGTTCTGACCCCGCAGCGCCCGGATCAGTCCACCATCACAACAGCGCCAGCGGCTGTCAGAAACGCTGCTTTGACCACCTGGTGGGGGTAAATGGCAGCAAGAGCCGCCTTGTAAGTTTGCATTTTGACGACCAGTTCGCCTTGGCGTTCCGGGCGGGCGGCTAACTTGTAGTCAAGCACCCACCAGTGACCTTCGTGCCCGGGGTCCTGACGCTTGACAAGCCGGTCCAGCCTGAAGGTTTCGCATTGGTGCGTCAACTCCACCTCATTGCCCTGCCACGCAATGACCGCTGCGTCCCAAGCCCAAGCAGCCGCGCCGGTTTTGATCCGCTGGGCTTTGGTTTGGGCCTCGTGCAACTGCTCGGGTGTCAAACCAAATTCACGCGCAATACGGCTGGTGGTTTTTTCGCTGAGGTCATCCCGCTCCAGCAGTCGGTGCATGGCTTTGCCGACGCGAGCACTGGGTGAGTCCTCGTCGGGTATCAGTTGCAGCGGGCTGTCGCTTGTCGTGAATGCCGGCAAGTCGGGTAAGGCAAATTCGGTAGGCTCGGTACTTTCATTGCCAAGGCTACTGGCCGCCACCAGTTCCTCGGACGCCAAACCCTGCAGGCGTTGCCACCAACTACCCGGCGCTTCGCGATGGGGCTTGATCGACGACAGGACCAGCGTGTTTTTAGCCCGCGTCATGGCGACGTACAGCGCGTTGAGCTCTTCACGCTGGCGAGCGGCTTTTTCAGACGCTAGTGATTGCCTGGCGCAGGCGGGTGGTGCGCTTTCGCTGATCAAGAACACAAACTTTTGTGGTGCGAGTGCCTCTCCTGGCCAGTCCACCAGCACGCTCATGCTGGCGGCGTTGCGCTCTGCGGTGTCGGTGTCGAGCAGCAGCACGGCCTCGGCTTCTAGCCCTTTGGCACCGTGAATGGTGAGCAGGCGCACAGCGTTGGGGTTGACAGCCGCCGGAGCCTGCAAACCACCGGCCTTGAGCGCCCGGACAAAAGCATAGGGCGTGGCATACCGACCCCCGTTCAGTTGCAGCGCATTGGACAAAAGTGCCCGCAAGTTGGACAACACCGCCGCCCGGCTGGTGGCCGGTGCAGCCGCGCCAAAGCGGGCCAGTACATCGCCTTGGCTATAAATGGCCTGCAGTGCATCGTGCGGGGGCAAGGTATCTACCAGCGCCTTATAGCGGATCAAAGTAGTCCCTAGCCCAATCAATTCGGGCGCTAAACGCTCATTATTTTGTAGCACTTCAAACCACGGCTGCTGGGCGCTGGTTTTGGCCAGCACAATTTGAACCAGGGCAGCGTCGCTCAGGTTGAACAAAGGCGAACGCAGCGCCCGCGCCAGCGACAAATCATGCTGGGGCGATACCAGCACATCCAGCAGCGCCACCAGGTCCAGTACTTCGCAGCAGTCGATCAGCTCTGTTTTTTCACCGATTTGCGCCGGGATGTGCAGGGCACGCAGCTCGTCTAGTAGCGGCAGCAGACTGGCGCGCTTGCGGGACAGCAGCATGATTTCGGCTGGTTTGATGCCGCTGGCGATTTGGCCGGCTACCCAGGCTGCAGAGTGCCGCGCTTCAAGCGTCCTGAGCGTTTCTTCCGGCAACTCCCGCGGCACGGTCAGGCTGTCGCGCCATTCCAGCCTTTCATCCGTCTGGCTTTTTGCGACGCGCAAAATAGGTGGTAGCCGGATCACCCTGCCCGGCTGAACCGACGCCGTGGTGTGTGGCCTGAAGCCTTCATAGCTGTCGCTCTCAAGCGCCGCAGCCATCACCGTATTGACGGTTTTAACCACCGCCAGGCTGTTGCGCCACGTATGGTCACAGGCGAGCAGGTCGCCGCCCAGCGCAGCACGCACAAAATTCTGCGCAGCGATGAAAACCTGCGGCTCAGCGCGGCGAAAGCGGTAAATGCTCTGTTTGGGGTCGCCAACAATGAAGACGCTGGGCGGGTTTGCCGCACCAGCCCCTGCCCCACCATAACCGCTGAGCCAGCTCGACAGCGCCTGCCACTGCAGCGGGTTGGTGTCCTGAAATTCGTCAATCATCAGATGCCGGATGCGTGCATCCAGCCGCTCCTGTACCCAGCCTGACAACACCTCATCACTCAGCATGGTTTGCGCGGCACGCTCCACATCATTCATGTCTACCCAGCCGCGCTCACGCTTGAGCGCGGCAAACTCGGCCAGCAGCAATCTGCTGAGCCGTGCCATGCGTTGCTGGTAGTCCCACGCCTGATGCTGCAAGCTTGCGTCAGCAACGCGCAGGGCGAGTCCTTGCGCTTCCCGCACCGTGCCTATGCCGATAATTTTTTCGCCAAACTTGCGCGGCGTGCCCTTGTCCGTCAGCAGGCTTAACAGCACTGCATCGGGGTTCTTTGCGGTCAAAGCGGCTTCCAGTTCCGCGCCTTTGGCCGAAAAAGTGACAGCTGACGCACCGCCCAGAGCCTTGGCTGCGGCGAGCATCAGCGTATGGGCAGCGGATTTATAAAAGGCATCTTCTGGCAGCACCAAACCGGCAAACTCCGGAAATTGCACGCTGAAATGCTGCACCGAGCTGTCCACCACGCCCACCGCGTCAGCCAGTTGAAACTCTGTGCGCTTGTCAAGCGCGCCCTGAAGGGCCTTGTCGGCTTGAAACCGGCCATGCGCCCTAACCACGCTTTCAAAATCGGCCTTAAGTTCAGGCTGGTTCAGCAAAGCGGCATAAAAGCGCCGCCAAACCAGCAACTTGGCCCGGCTGTCGTCTTCCAGCAGCTCGTAGTTCAGCGGCAGGCCAAGGTGCAGCAAGGTGGCCATGGGCGCGCTGCGCAGCAAGGCGGCAAACCAGCCATGAAAGGTTCTGATCTGCACTGGGCGACCACCAGCCAGCACCTGAGCATATAAATTTGATAGCTGCTTGCGCCCGGATTCATTGGTCTGCAGGCCACTTTTACCTCCAGCATGACCTACCACACCGCGAATTCTGAGTTCCTTGGCAAGCGTTTCATCATCTGCATGGGCAAACTCTTTCAGCCACTCGTCAAGCCGTTTGCGCATCTCGCTAGCGGCTTTTTTAGTGAAGGTGATAGCCAGAATTTCTTGTGGCTGCACATCACCCTCCAGCAGCGCGCGCACCATGCGGGAGACCAGCATCCAGGTTTTGCCAGCGCCTGCGCAGGCCTCGACCGCCACGCTACGGCGTGGGTCGCAGGCGATGGCGTAAAAAGCATCGGCTGAAATGCTCAGGCCGTTGTGGGTGTAAGCGGGTTGCGCTGTGACGGTTTGGGTCATACAGTCCAAAAGTCCTTACGGCATAAACCTCTGGCGGCACAAAAATCACAGGCTTTGCCCTCACCCAGCGCGGGAAGCGGCGCGCCATCTGCAATCTGCGCCATGTCGCTCAAAATCCCGCCGATCAGGTCGTCGCGCAGGTCAACAATCTCGCTTTGCAAATGGGTCTTCGTGGGTTCTTTTTCGCCCAGATTCACGTAAGCGGCAGACAGCGTGTCGTCATGCAGCAGTGCGGCGTAGAAGGCCAGCTGGGTGTCTTCGCTTGCGTCTTTGATACGCGCCTTGGTCTTTTCAGACGCCTCGGTTTTGTAGTCGATCACCCAACGGCTGCCATCTGGCATCTGGTCAATGCGGTCGATTTTTCCGACCAGCGTCAGCGGGCCCAGTGGCATGTCTTTCCAGACCTCCCCTTCTGCATAGCTTGCGCCAGTGGCTGAGTGGGCCGCCAGCCAGTCAAGGTAGCCGTCCCTCACTCGGGGCCAACTGGCGGCGAATGGCAGGAACTCATCAGCACTCAAACCCAAGGCCAACGTGGCTTCATCTGCAGCTATATTAATCATAGCTGCTTGCGCCCGAATTTCGGACGTTGGGGCTGCTTTCAATGCCTCATGAAAGATGTTAAGCAGCCCATGCAGCCAATTGCCGAAGTCGCGCTTGCCCAGCTCGCTGTCCAGTTCGTCGGCCTCTTGCAGCTTGAGTTGCCTGAGCGCGAAAAAACGGTACGGGCATCGGCGCAGGTCCTCGTAAGCGCTGGCAGAAAGCTTCGCGACAGGCAGCGCCTGGCTGGTCGGCATAGGCCGCTGAGTTTGCTCAACCCAGACGGTGCGCGCCGGTCTTGGGTCAGCCGCACATGTCATGGATTGCAAAAGCAACAGTTCTTGCACATAGCCGCTGGGCATCAGGCTTTCACCGCCTTCGCTCGAGCGCCAAAGCACGTCCAAGTGCGGTGCGGTCAAGGCGTAGCGCCAGGCGGCGCGTTGGTCATCGGCCAGCTGTTGGCGGGACGGCAAACCCAGCACCACACGCTGCGCGGGTGTCCAAGGGCCGGACGGCTCGGGCGACACTGGCAAACGAGATTCGTCACAGCCGGGCAACACCACGGCCTGCACGGACCGACCCAAAAGTTGGCTGAGCGGCAAAATCACGACCTGTGCCTGGGCCGGATGCGGGGGTGAAAAGTTGGCGGCCTCCAGCGTCTGGCTCACCCAACGGGTGAAGTCTTGCAGGCTCATGCGCGGATTGCCTAGGTGCACCGGGTCACCGCTTTCGCGCATGTGCAGCGCTGCAATCACAGCCATACCAGCCGCATCGCCTGCTAGGGGCTCCCATTGTCCTGAAGTTTTCAGCGCATCGCCCAAGGCGTTCAGCCAGTCGGCCAGCGGACGGCCAGCTTGTAGCGCTGTGCGCAACGCCGCTGCGTGAGCCGCAATCGGCGCAATGTCGGGATGGCTGACAGGCACGCTCCGCCAAGTTCGGCTGCCGATTTTTCTCAAGGCGATCTCGGCTTGGGTGACCAGCACCGCATCAAAAGCTGGCGCGTTTTTCAGCCAATCAAGCACGTCGTCCGTTGACGCGTCCCACGCTAGAGCGTTGACCAATCCCATCAGGGTCGCGGCGGCCCGGGTGGTTGACAGCTTCCAGCCGGTTTCGTCACGCAGCGC
>JBBRDA010000096.1:0-11631 GCA_038204335.1 Burkholderiales bacterium | reverse complement strand
TTTTTAAAGGCGGAAGGTCAAGGCGACGAGGTGGTGCAGCGGGTACAGATGCTGGATGCCAGTGGCAACTCCTACCTGGCTGTTTACAGCCTGCAGCGGCAAAAGGGCAATGTCTGGCGTATCACGGGTTGTGCGGTGGTTGAGAACAAAGGGCGGATGGTTTGAGTCGCTGCGCAAACAAGTCAAATGCCAAATCAGCAGTGACCGCCAACAGGGCTAGAACGATCGCACCTTGTAAAACGTAGGCCGTATTGAAACCGCTCAAACCAACAATGATGGGGGAACCGAGTGTTTTTGCGCCTACTGTTGATGCGATGGCAGCGGTGCCGATATTGATGATGACGGAGGTACGCACGCCAGACAGCCATACCGGCAGCGCCAGCGGAATATCAACATAGAGCAAACACTGGCGGTCAGTCAGGCCCAAGCTGAATGCAGCCTGCCGCTGCCATACTGGCACGCCCTGCAAGCCGCTGACAGTGCCTTGCACCACGGGCAATAAGCCATACAGCGCCAATGCCAACAGTGCAGGCAGCTCGCCAAAACCGACCAGCGGCACCGCCAGCGCCAATACCGCAACGGGCGGAAAGGCTTGGCTGGTTGCCACAACGGTTTCAACCAGCGGCTTGAAGGCTTGCCCTGACGGCCTGGTAATGGCCATACCGATCGCTGTCCCCACCGCCACAGAAAATAGACTAGACGCGCCCACCAGCAAAACATGCTGCCACAGGAGCGCGGCAAACGGCTCTTGCAGGTACAGCGGCCTGTCAAGCTGAGGGAAAAGGCTAGCAAACAACGGTGTTGAATAGGGCATCGCCAAAACGCAAGCGATCAGCAGCAGCGCTACCCACAGCAAGGGCTGCGTCAACAGCTGTTTGATCATGACGAATGCGCCCTGGCTCTGGCCAAGCCGATCAGCACCTTAAACACGGCATCTACCAGCATCCCAAGCCCGACAATGGGCAGCACGCCCAGCAGCACCAGATCTTGCGCATTGCTAAACAGCCCTTCAAACAAAACGCTGCCCAGACCGCCCGCACCAATCAGCGCAGCGACAGCCGCTAGCCCCACACTGGCCACAGCCGCTGTGCGCACGCCCCCCAACACGACGGGGAGCGCCAACGGTAGCTCGATATAAATCAGCGCCTGAAACGGCGTGAGCCCCAATGCAGTCGCAGCGCTGCGCATGGGTACTGACACTTGCTGCAGACCAGCCAGAACAGAACGCACAAGGGGCAACAGGCCGTACAAGGTCAAGGCAATCACCGCTGGCGCCAGCCCCACACCACTGATGCCCGCCTGACCCAAAGCGGGCACACTAGCCGCCAGCAAAGACAAAGGCGCCATCAGCAAGCCAAACAGCGCAATCGAAGGTATCGTTTGAATGATGTTGAGCACAGGCAGCATGGCTCTGCCGCATTTTGCATTGACGTGTGCCAGCCAACCCAACCCTAAGCCGAAGCAAACTGTGAACGCGAGCGCCAGCAAAACAATCTGGACATGGCGGACCAGCAGCGGCGCAACATCGTCTGCACGCTGGGCGTACTCCTTGACCAACGACAAGTTGTCACTGACACCACTGCCGAGAATCGCCCACAAGCCGAACAATACCAGCGTACCCAGCGCGGTACGTTGCAGGGGGGTGGCACGCAGTTGCTGCAGCGCGCTGCTCGCCAAAAACGCAAGAAGTACCAAGCCAAGCCAGAAAGCGCTGCCAAACGAAGTGCGGGCCATGGATGCAGTTCCGGGTGCTGTGGCGGTGGCATTGGCGTGGCTGGCAGCCAGCCACAGCAAGCCGGGTATCAACGCCGCCGAGATCGCCAGCACCGACGCCAGCCAAAAACGGGTTGGCTTGAAGGACGCTACAAGGGCCGCGGCACCCAGGACGGCCAGCAATAGCCAGACAGAGCCATGCACCATGGATGAGACATACACCGCTTGGCCCGATACGAGTCGATTGGGCGCCTCTCGCAAAAATGGCAGGCCGAATAAAACTGCTGTCAGCAGCACTGACAAGCTGGTCAGCAACGGGTTCAAGCGGCTTGGTGGGGCCATGCTTGAAGGCTATTTCAACAAGCCTTTAGACTTTAAAAAATCCGCAGCAACCTTTTTGGCATCCTGGCCTTCAAGCTGAATCTTCGCGTTCAAGCCCTGCAAGGTCGGGCTGTCGAGCTGCTTGAAAACCGGTGCCAGCGCCTCGGCAATTTTGGGGTTCTTTTTGAGCGCGTCTTCTCTGACGATAGCCGCAGGTGCATACACAGCTTGGACACTTTGCGGGTCTGCCAGAGTCACCAAACCGAGGGCAGCAACCGCACCATCGGTGCCGTAAGCCATGGCAGCGTTGACACCAGAGGTTTTTTCATAGGCCGCACGAATGGTCACTGAGGTGTCGCCACCCGCCAAAGTCAACAACTGATCGGGCTTGAGCTTGAAGCTGTAAGCTGCTTGAAAAGCAGGCAGCGCATCGGGTCGCTCTACAAATTCTGCCGAGGCAGCCAGCTTGAATTGGCCCGGCTTGTATTGCGCCGACGCCAGCCAGCGGGACAAGTCAGCCAATGTCACCAGCTTGTTGGCTGTGGCCACGTCTTTGCGAACAGCTATCGTCCAAGTGTTATTAGCAGGTGCGGGCGCCAGCCAGACAATTTTGTTTTTGGCAAAATCGAGCGTCTTGACGCGCTCGTAACCCGCTTGCAGATTTTTCCAGACCGGACTTTTTTCTTCAGCAAAGATGAAAGCGCCGTTACCGGTGTATTCGGGGTAGATGTCAATCTCGCCAGCGGTGATAGCACCGCGCATAACTTGGGTGTTGCCAAGCGAGACTTTGCTGGTGGTTTTGATGCCGTTGGCCTCCAGTGCCAGCACGATCATGTGGCCCAACAACTTGCCTTCTGTGTCGATTTTGGAGCCAACGTGCACGGGTGCAGTGGTTTGAGCCATCACGGGGATGCCTAGCCCAGCAGCGATGAGCAGCGTGGCCGCACAACGAAGGATCATGTTCACGGTAGCAACCCCATCGCGTGCATGTAGGCGGGATGGAGCATCAAGTCGTCCCACGCATGGGCTTTGCTGGTTGGCAACAAGTCCAGCCTGCGCAGCTCGCTGGATTCAAGCGCTTCCCAGCGGCCTTTGAGCAGCGCTTCCGTCATGCCGTCCAGCAGGGCATCAACGGCCTTGCCACCATCCACCGACTGGTTGCACAGCAGCACCATGTCGCAGCCGGCGTTCAATGCCGTCACAGCAGCTTGGGTGTACGACACTTGTTTGCCGTCAATGATGCGGGCACCGGCCATGCTCAGGTCGTCGCTGAAAATCGCACCGCCAAAGCCGAGCTGACCGCGCAAAATATAGGTCAGCCACTGCTCTGAAAACCCGGCTGGGCGGCTGTCGACCTTGGGATAAATAACGTGCGCGGGCATGACGCTGGTCAGCGTGGTGTTGAGCCACTCATAAGGTGCGGCATCGTCCGCCAAAATGGCTTTGAGGCTGCGTTTGTCAACCGGGATGTCGTGGTGCGAGTCGGCTTTGACAAAGCCATGGCCAGGGAAATGCTTGCCGCAGTTCATCATGCCAGCCTGCAGCAGGCCGTGCATCAGGCTTTTGGCCAGCAAGGTCACGACGCGCGGGTCACGGCCAAAGGCGCGGTCGCCGATGACTGAGCTTTCACCAAAGTCCAGGTCGAGCACGGGCGTAAAGCTGAAATCGACCCCACAACTGCGTAACTCGGCAGCCAGCACATAGCCACATGCCGTGGCCGCATTGGTCGCAGCCAGCTGGTCTTTCATCCACAGCTCACCCAGAGCGCGCATGGGTGGAAGGTGGGTAAAGCCATCAGTTTTGAAGCGTTGCACCCGCCCGCCTTCGTGGTCTACGCAAATCAGCAGGTCTTTGCGAATGCTTTTAATCGCGGCGCACAGGCTAGTCAGTTGGGACCTGTTGTCCCAATTGCGGGCGAACAAAATAATGCCGCCCGTCAAAGGGTTTTTAAGGCGACGGCGGTCGTCCTTGGTCAGGCTCTGGCCTTCAATGTCGATGATAAGGGGCGCGTGCTGGGTCATGATATGAATTTAATTTACTATTAATTTAGGAGCTGCTTGCGCCCGTATTTATTGACCTAACGGCCTATTTTATGGATAAAAATGACCATTCTTCGATACTTTTACTGCTCAATGACAACAAAACTGGCAGCGTAGTCGGTCTCGTCTGTCACGCTGACATGGGCCGTCAACTGGCGCGCTTCAAACCAGTCCTTCAAGGCACCGTGCAACACGATGCAAGGCTTACCGCTGGCTTCTTTGGCAATTTCGCAGCTGCGCCAGGTCATGGGCATGCGCATCCCCATGCCGATGGCTTTGCTGAAGGCCTCTTTGGCAGAAAACCGTGTGGCCAGATAGCTGACACCGCGGTCTGGCCAGCGGGCGCTGCGTTCTTGCCAGGTTTGCATCTCGCCTTCAGACAATATCTTTTTAGCAAAGCGCTCACCGTGGCGTTCAACGCTGGCCCGGATTCGGCGCACATCGCAGATATCGGTGCCAATACCAAAGATCATTTTTCGGCAAACGCCTGATCTATACAACGCAAATAGCCTTGCACTGTTGCGGCGTAGCCCAACTCCAGTGCATCAGCCACCAGCGCATGGCCGATAGAGACTTCAAGCACGCCTGGCACGGCTTTTAAAAACTCTGTGAGGTTGTCACGGTTCAAGTCATGGCCTGCATTGATTCCCAAATCGATAGCGGCTGCCGCTTGTGCTGACTGGGTAAACCGGCTTAATGCTTCTAGTTTTTGAGGGGAATTGAAGGCGCTGGCGTAGCTTTCGGTGTAAAACTCAACCCGGTCTGCACCCACGGCCTTGGCTGCAGCCATGGCCTCAGGGATCGGGTCCATGAAGAGGCTGACGCGCACGCCGCGCCCATGGACTTCATCAATCAGCGGTTTAAGGCGCTCGGCATCATCCGGAAACACCCAGCCATGGTCGCTGGTGAACTGGTCCTCACTATCTGGAACAAAGGTGCATTGGTGGATGGGCAGCCCGCGTGCCGACAAGTCGTGCACAAAACCCATCAAATTTTGAAACGGATTGCCTTCAACATTGAATTCGCGGTCTGGCCAATCTTTCATCATGGCGGCTATTTCAAACACATCAGCGCTGCGGATGTGACGCTCGTCGGGGCGCGGGTGAACCGTAATGCCACGGGCCCCTGCCTCTAGGCAAAGTCGCGCTGCGCGCACCACATCGGGAATACCCAGATGGCGGGTGTTGCGCACCAAGGCAACCTTGTTGACGTTGACTGATAAAGCCGTTTTATGGGTCATGAGTTATAGCGATTGAAGTTCCATCATCATCTGGCGGGTTTTCAACACCTTCACATCACAATGGTAGTGCAGCAGAGCGCGCAACTGGGTTTTAAGTTCGGGCAAGTGGTTGACGCAAGCGTGCATGGTGTCTACAAAAGGTGCGTCGCCGTCGAGCGCCTGCTGTATTGCCAACCACTGCGTACCGCTAAGCGCGCTGCGGTCGTCGTCATGCGCTTCTCGCAAACCGGCCTCGGCCAATAGTACATAGGGAGTCTCTGCGTCTAGCGTAGCCAGCGTCGCCGTTTGTGCGTCCAGCAAGGGTAAAAAACCAATGTCTCGCAAAAGCCGCAGCTCAAATGCCCTGAGCGCGACTTGCAGCGTGTCAATGCTTTGGCTGGCCAGCAGTTGCACAGTGGCAGCATAGGCATCAAACAACACCGGGTGGGGGTCGTCACGTGCCAGCAGCCGCATGAGCAGTTCATTTAAATAATAGCCAGATAACAGCGCGTCACCCGTCGGCATGACGTGGCCGCCCTGCCATTCCGCGCTTTTGAGATTTCGGATCTCAGCATCGCCCCCAAACGCAATATGAAGTGGCTGCAGCGGCAGCAAAATCGGGCGAAAGCTGGAACTGGGCTTTTTAGCGCCGCGTGCAATCAGCGCCACCCGGCCATAAGTACGGGTGAAAACTTCCAGAATCAGACTGGACTCGCTCCAGTCGTAGCGGTGCAGGACGTAGGCAGGCTCGTCGGCGATACGCTTAATGGCCATAAGGATGAATGACTTAATTCAAGCAGGGGCCACGGATCTGGCTTTGCCAGTCTGTAGGCACAGCGGCCCCCTCGGGGGGCAGCGTCCACACGAAGTGGGAAAGCGTGGGGGCACCACTTTCACTCATAGCCGAAAGTCTTGACCCTGGCTTCGTCATCGGCCCAACCTGAACGAACCTTTACCCAAATTTCTAAAAACACTTTATTTCCCGTCAGCGCCTCCAGCTCATGCCGCGCCTCGGTGCCCATGCGCTTGAGTTTTTCACCCTTGTCGCCAATGATCATGCCTTTGTGGCCGTCACGCTCGACGACGATGGTGGCGGCGATCTTGCGCAGGTTGCCCTCTTGCTCGTACTTGTCGATGATGACGGTGGAGGTATAGGGGAGTTCATCGCCGGTCAGGCGAAAAAGCTTTTCTCGAATCATCTCTGCAGCCATGAAACGGTCGCTCCGATCAGTCAAGGCGTCTGCCTCGTACATCCAAGCTTGCTGGGGGAGATATTTTTCGCAGATACCGAAAACGCGTTCTACATCCTTGGCGCTATTGGCAGACATCGGCACAAACTCGGCAAAGTCGCGCTTGGTTTGCATCATTTGAAGCCACGGCGCAATGTCACCCCGGCGATGAATCAGGTCAAACTTATTGGCAAGCAAAATGGCCGGCGTACCGGGTGGCAGCAAGCTGAGCACTTTTTCATCCGCCTGGTTGAACTGCCCCGCCTCCACCACAAACACAATCAGGTCCACATCGTTGACAGTGCCCACCACGGTTCGGTTGAGCGAGCGGTTGAGTGCATTGCCGTGACGGGTTTGAAAACCCGGCGTGTCGACAAATACAAATTGTGTAGGGCCCACCGTTTTCATACCGGTGATGCGGTGACGGGTGGTTTGCGCCTTGCGTGAGGTGATGCTGACCTTTTGGCCAACCAGCGCATTGAGCAGGGTTGACTTGCCCACATTCGGCTTTCCGACGATGGCGATCAGGCCGCAGCGCTGGGCCTCTAAGGGATGAGCGTTCGCTGGCTGCTGCGACGGTTCAGTACTGGCTCGCTTCGAAAAAGCCTTGGCCATCATGGCCTCGACCGCTTGGGCTTGAGCCTGTGCGGCCACTTCGTCAGGGGACAATTTTTTGTCGGTCATAGTGTTTTGATAAAAGCCAACATGGCCGTCGCCGCCGCCTGCTCTCCTGCGCGGCGGGAGTTACCGGTACCGCGTTCCGCACGGCGGTATTCAATGATCTCGCATTCGACGTCAAAGGTTTGCTTGTGTGCAGCCCCCTCAGTACCCACAATACGGTATATAGGCAGGCTCATTTTTCTGCCTTGTAACCACTCTTGAAGCTCAGTCTTCGGGTCTTTTCCGATAGCCTGCATCGTGGCGTTGATTTCAACATCTTTAAAGAGGCGGCGGACCAGACTGGAGGCTGCATCAAAGCCAGCATCGAGATATACCGCGCCAAGCAGCGCTTCTAAGGAATCAGCCAGTATCGATGGGCGTCTTTGTCCGCCCGACTTGGCCTCACCTTCACCAAGGCGGAGCAGGTCAGGCAGACCCAATGACACTGCCACCTGGTGCAGGGTTTCCTGCTTGACAAGATTAGCCCGGGCGCGTGACAAATCTCCTTCGGGGAGCTCACCCAGCCGCTCGTACAACAAACCAGCGACCGCCAGATTCAACACCGAGTCACCCAAAAACTCGAGTCGCTCGTTGTGATCAGACGAAAAGCTGCGGTGCGTTAGCGCCTGCACCAGCAATTGGGAATTTGAGAAAGCGTGCTCCAGGCGCTTTTGCAACGCCAGCAAGCTAGGGCTTAAGGCAGCGCCAGCACGCACTTAGTTAGAACGACCTGCGTACTTCATCAGCAAATACGCTGGACCTGCTAAATGAATTTCTTTGGTGTAGGCGTAGGAGATGACCATATTGTTGCCCTCCTGAGTGAACACCAGATCCTTGCCGGTAATGGATTTGATGTCGTCAATTTGAGCCGCCTTGTCGAAACTGCTGCGCGCTTCTGCCGTGGAACTGGAGCTTTTCACCTTACCAACAGCTTTGTCAATCGTCCGATATTCAGCATAGGTAGGTGCCACTTGGGCCCCAACGATGCCCATAAAAACCAAGGTACCGCCCACAATCAGAAGGCCAATCAATGACACGCCATGTTGTTTGTTTTTACTGCTGTTCATATGCTTCTCCTGCTTGAACCCATAGACACGTTAGAAAATCGAATCAATCAAAGGACCCGATACGCTTCAGATTACCAAAATTCATCCAGACAAAAAACGCCTTGCCGACAATGTTCTTCTCCGGCACAAAACCCCAATAACGGGAATCCAGCGAATTATCGCGGTTGTCGCCCATCATGAAGTAATGACCTTCTGGCACTTTGCAGACCACACCTTCACTACTGTAACGACAATTTTGCTTGGCCGGGAAGTCTTCTGTACCGGGGATAAAAGCCGGGCGGTCGTCGTCATTGAGCAAGCGGTATTTTTTGCTGCCCGTGGTTTCTTCAAACTGTTTTGAATACCGCAGCATGTCTTCATCAAAAAAATCAGGCAAGGCGGTTTTACGCAGTGGCGTGCCGTTGATGGTTAGCTTCTTGTTGAGGTAAGCGACCTCGTCACCTGGAACGCCGACCACCCGCTTGATGTAGTCCAGACTTGGTTTGGGCGGATAGCGAAACACCATCACATCGCCGCGCTGGGGGCTGTTGTTGTCAAGCACCTTCAGGTTGATGACCGGCAGGCGCACGCCATAATGAAATTTATTGACCAGAATCAGGTCATTGACCAGCAGCGTCGGAATCATAGAGCCCGAAGGGATTTTGAAAGGCTCAAACAAGAAAGAACGCAGTAAAAACACCACGATGATGACGGGGAACAGACCAGCCGTCCAGTCCAGCCACCAAGGCTGCATGATCAGGCGCGTTTTGGCTTCGTTGAGATCCGTGTCGACTTGGGTGATTCCTTTTTCAGCCAGCTCGGCATGGCGTTTATCAGTGGCCGCTTCAAGCGCTGCAACCGCTTGGTAGCGCTGCGGCAAAAAGTAAAACCGCTCAGCCAACCAGTAAATACCCGTGACGACTGCCGACAAAAACAGCAGGAGCGAAAAGTTTCCATCGACCAGGCCAAAGTACCAGGACGCGCCATAACCGACAAATACAGCCAACACGACTGCTGTGATGCCGCTCATCGATTTTGTGATCGCTGCAGACATCAGTCTTCCACCTGCAAAATGGCTAAAAATGCCTCTTGTGGCACTTCAACGGATCCGATTTGTTTCATGCGTTTTTTACCCGCTTTTTGTTTTTCAAGGAGTTTGCGTTTACGTGAAATGTCACCGCCATAACACTTGGCGATCACGTTTTTACGCAGTGCCTTGATTGTCTCACGCGCAATGATGTTGGCACCAATGGCCGCTTGAATGGCAACGTCAAACTGCTGACGTGAAATGATCTCGCGCATTTTGGCCACCACGGCACGTCCGCGGTAGGCCGACTGGCTGCGGTGAACAATGATCGACAAAGCATCGACCTTTTCACCGTTGAGCAAAATATCGACTTTCACCACATCGGATGCGCGAAACTCCTTGAAGGTGTAGTCCATAGACGCGTAGCCGCGCGACACCGATTTGAGCTTGTCGAAAAAGTCGAGCACGATCTCGCCCAGTGGCATTTCATACGTCAACATGACCTGCTTGCCGTGGTAGGCCATGTTGAGTTGGACACCTCGTTTTTGGTTTGCCAACGTCATGACAGCGCCCACGTAGTCTTGCGGCATGTACAAATGCACGGTGACGATGGGTTCGCGGATTTCATTGACGCGCCCGGCATCCGGGATTTTCGATGGGTTTTCAACCTTGATGATCTCGCCATCTGCGCGAAGGACTTCATACACCACGCTGGGTGCCGTGGTGATCAGGTCTTGGTCGAACTCACGCTCCAGCCGCTCCTGCACGATCTCCATGTGTAGCAGGCCCAAAAAGCCGCACCTGAAACCAAACCCCAGCGCCTCGCTAACCTCAGGCTCGTAGTGCAGTGATGCGTCGTTGAGCTTGAGCTTTTCAAGCGCGTCGCGCAGCGACTCGTATTCACTGGCTTCCGATGGGTATAAACCCGCAAAAACGGCGGGTTGAATTTCCTTGAAGCCGGGCAAGGCTTCGGTCGCCGTGTAGGCCAGCCCTCCACTGCCAGCCTTGATCCGCGTGATGGTGTCACCGACTCGCGCTGCTTGCAGCTCCTTGATGCCGGCAATCACAAAACCAACCTCGCCAGCTTCCAGCGATGGGCGAGGCTCGTTGTGAGGTGTGAACACGCCTAGCTGTTCGGCGTTGTACATGGCCTCGCTGGCCATCAGTTTGATGCGATCCCCCTTTGCAAGGCGGCCATCCACCACCCGCACCCACATCACCACGCCGACATAAGCGTCGTACCAACTGTCGATGATCATCGCGCGCAATGGGCCGTCAGGGTTGCCTTTCGGGTGCGGGATACGCGCCACGACGGCTTCAAGGATTTCATCTATACCCATGCCGGTTTTGGCGCTGCAGGCTATCGCATCGGTCGCGTCAATGCCAATAACTTCTTCGATTTCCTGTTTGGCGTTGTCCGGATCGGCTTGCGGCAAATCCATTTTGTTGAGCACTGGCACGACTTCAACACCCAAGTCGAGCGCTGTGTAACAGTTGGCGACGGTTTGCGCTTCAACACCTTGCGATGCATCAACCACCAGCAACGCGCCTTCACATGCCGATAGCGAACGACTGACCTCGTAAGAGAAATCGACGTGGCCTGGCGTGTCGATCAGATTCAGGTTGTAAACCTGCCCATCAAGTGCCTTGTATTTGAGCGCAGCGGTCTGCGCCTTGATGGTTATCCCACGCTCCTTCTCGATATCCATCGAGTCAAGGACCTGAGCGCTCATCTCACGATCCTGCAAACCACCACAGCGTTGAATCAATCGGTCTGCAAGCGTGGACTTGCCATGATCAATGTGAGCAATGATCGAAAAATTTCTGATGTGATTCATCAACGAGAACGCCTAAGTGCTTGAAAGTATTGCGAACAGCAGTGTTGCCATTGCAGTTGAAACATAAAAAAGGGCGCGTCGGTTTGCGACGCGCCCTGAACCAACAATCTATGGCAACTGCTATGTTGGAACTTCATTGTAGGCAAAAAGCCAACCAAGGACAGCCCCAAAACAGCCATATTTTTGTCGTTGCAAGGTAGCAACATGAAATTTATCCACAAGTTATTCACAATTTGAACTTAACTACTCTGGACAACTTGTGGGTGATCTGTGGATCAACAGGTGATAACTCAAAATAGCAGTTGATTGTCGATTTTAGTGGGTTTGATATATCCGAAAACATAAAAAAGTACCTCTCGTTCCAACCAGGCGACGGGTTTTACTTAAAAATTTTGTTAGTGAACACCAACTAAATTAGCAGCGTCAGGGGAAAAAATATATTTCGTGGAACCGTTAATCAACCTATTTCAACAAAAACCCCCAACCCTTGCGGGGTATGGGGGGTGGTGTTGAGCCCTCGAATCGGCCACGGACGAAGC
>JBBRDA010000095.1:0-11700 GCA_038204335.1 Burkholderiales bacterium | reverse complement strand
AGCGCTGCCCCCAGCGGCAACACCTCGTCATTGAAGTCATAACGGCTGTTGTGCAAAAAGCAGCCCGCCTGACCCAAACCATCGCCCTGACCGAGCCGCAAGTAAGCGCCGGGCTTGGCCTGCAACATGAATGAAAAGTCTTCAGCACCCATGCTGGGCACCATGTCGCGGGTGACCTGGTCTTCGCCGATCAACATGGCAGCCACGTCCGCAGCAAACATCGCCTCGACCGGCGTGTTGATGGTCGCCGGGTAAATGCGTTCGTAGTGCATGCTGGCCGTGGCACCAAAAGCTTCTGCCACGGATGCAATCAGGGTGTGCAGGCGCTTTTCGATCGTGTCTTGTACATCAGGGCTGAAAGTGCGCACCGTGCCGACCAGCGTGGCGGTGCCGGGGATGACGCTCATCGCGCCCAAGTCACCGGCATTCATCGCGCAAATGCTGACCACGGCGCTGTCTTGCGGCTTGACGTTTCGGCTGACAATGCTTTGTGCGGCTGTGATGATGTGGGCGGCCACCAAAACGGGGTCGATGGTCATGTAGGGGTGCGCGCCATGACCGCCTTTGCCAGTAATGGTAATCGTGATGCGGTCGGCAGCGGCCATCATGGGGCCGCGATTCACGCCCACTGTGCCTGCTGGCATAGACGGCCAGTTGTGCATGGCGTAAGCGGCTTGCACCGGGAATCGGTCAAACAGGCCGTCTTCAATCATGGCCTTGGCGCCGGCGTAGCCTTCTTCGCCGGGCTGGAAAATCAGCACCGCTGTACCGTCAAAGTTGCGCGTCTCGGCCAAGTAGCGCGCCGCGCCGACCAACATGGTGGTGTGGCCGTCGTGGCCGCAGGCGTGCATTTTGCCGGGTTGGCCGGACTTCCAGCCGAAGGCATTGTGCTCGGTTAACGGCAGCGCATCCATGTCGGCTCTCAAGCCAATCATGTTGCCGGGGTTGCTGGCCGTGCGGCCTTTGCCGCGAATAATACCCACGACGCCGGTCTTGCCGATACCGGTATGAATTTCGTCAACGCCGCACAACTCAAGCGCCTGTTTGACGCGGCCCGCGGTGTAAACCTCTTCAAAACCCAGCTCGGGGTGAATGTGCAAATCACGCCTGAAAGCCGTCAGCTCAGGGTGAAACTGGCTAATGGCGGCGAAAGCGCGGCCAGCAGCCATCAGGGGGGCGGGTTTTACAGCAGTCAGCATCAATGGCCTCCAGACTTGCCCACGCGCAGGCGCGGGTCAACAACAAAATAAAGCAGGTCAACCACCAGGTTGATGACCACGAAAATCAGCGCCGTCAGGCACAGATAGGCGGCCATCACAGGAATGTCGGCAAACGTCACGGCTTGTATAAACAACAGGCCCATGCCCGGCCACTGAAACACGGTCTCGGTGATGATGGCAAAGGCAATCAACGCGCCGAGTTGCAGGCCGGTGATGGTGATAACAGGTACCAGTGTGTTTTTAAGCGCGTGGCCAAAATGGATGGCGGTGTCAGACAAGCCCCGGGCTCGCGCAAACTTAACGTAATCGGTGCGCAGCACCTCCAGCATTTCGGCCCGCACCAACCGCATGATGAGCGTGAGCTGAAATACCGCCAGCGTGATGGCAGGCAACACAATGTGATGCCAGCCCTTGGCTGTCAGCAAGCCCGAGCTCCACCAGTCAATCTGCACCACATCGCCCCTGCCAAAACTGGGGAACCAGCCCAGGCCGACAGCGAATAGCAAAATCAGCAAAATACCGACCAAAAATGTCGGCAGCGACACGCCTAGCAGGGACACCGTCATGAACAGCTGGCTTAAAAAAGTCCCGCGCTTGAGCGCGGCATACACGCCCATCGGGATGCCCAGCACCAGCGCCAACACCGCAGCTACGCCGGCCAGTTCAAGGGTTGCGGGCAAGCGTTCGGCAATCAGGCGTGAGACCTTCGCGCCCTGGCGCAAGCTCAGGCCAAATTCACCACGCACCGCGTTGGCCAGAAAGTTCCAGAACTGCACCACAAAGGATTTGTCTAGCCCCAGGTCGGCCCGCAACTCCCTGATTTGCTGCGGTGTCGCGTCTTGCCCCAGCAAAAAAACCACGGGATCGCCAACGAACTGAAACAGCAGAAAAGAGATAAACGCCACCGAAACCATCACGATCACGGCTTGAAACAGGCGTTGGAGAATAAATGAGAGCATAGGCGGATGGGAGTCTGTACCGATACTAGCTCAGCAACTTGCGCGCCAGCACAGGAGATACCTTAGGTTTGGCTGGATTTGGCCATGGTTTGTCAGGCAAGTGACATGAAAAAAGGCCCGGAGAAGGCCTTTTTGCGAGTGGTCAGCGGCGCCAAGCCGCTTTCAGTCGATCGGGCTCGCCTCAGTTGACCTTCACAAGACGCCAGTCAATGCGGTTGTCGGCACGGTGAACCACGTCGACATTTTTCTTCAGCGCCCAAGGGATGATCTGATTGTGCAGAGGCAGATAAGCCACATCGGTGTGCGACAACTCCAGTGCCTTTTCAATCAAATCAAGCCGGTTTTTTGCATCGGTTTCTTTCTTGATACGTTCAACCAACGCGTCCATTTGCGGGTTGGAGTAGCGGCCCACGTTGTAATTACCATCGCCACCCGCACCTACACTGCGCGTTAGGGATTGCAAGCTGTACAGCGCGTCAAAGGTTGGTACGCCCCAGCCCAGCATGTAAATGCTGGCTTCGTAGCGCTGAATCATCGGGAAGTAGGTGACCAGCGGCAGCGTGCGCAGCTTGGCTTTCACACCAATTTTTGACCACATGGCGGTGATGGCCTGGCAAATTTCTTCGTCGTTGATATAGCGATTGTTCGGGCAGGCAAAGTCGATCTCAAAACCGTCTTTGTAGCCTGCCTCGGTCAGCAATGTTTTGGCGGCTTCAATGTTGAACGGCCAGCGGGCATCGACTTTCTTGGTCCAGCCATTGACTTGTGGCGAGATCAGCGTGCCGGTCGGCTGGCTCAGGCCGCGCATGATCGCTTTGTTGAGTGTGGCACTGTCAATGGCCTGGTACAGCGCCTTGCGCACGCGCACGTCCTTCAGCGGGTTTTTGCCCTTCACGCTGGAGCCCACCAGCTCGTCGCGGAACTGGTCCATGCCCAAAAAGATGGTGCGGTTTTCGGCGCCGTCCAGCACCTTCAGGTCTTTGTTGGCGCGCATGCGTGGCAAGTCTTGCAGGCTCGGGTCCAGCACAAAATCGACTTCGCCTGACAGCAGAGCGGCAACACGGGTGGCTTCAGACTTGATCGGCGTGTAAACGATTTCGGTCACATTGCCTTCGAGCTTGCCCCACCAGTTAGGGTTGCGCTTGAAAACCAGTTTCTGATCGGGCTGCCAGCTTTCAACCATGTAGGGCCCTGTGCCCATGGCGTTGCGGTGGGCAAAGCTCTCGTCCTTGGTTTTGATGTCTTTGGGCTCGGTGGATTTGTTTTTCTCGGACCACGCCTTGCTCATGATGCGCAGCTCAGTCAGCTGGTTCATCAGCACCGGATTGGGTGCTTTTAGCGCGATTTCAATCGTTGAGTCGCCGGTTTTGGTGACTTTGTCGATGCCCTGCGCAAAGACGCCATAGTTCGAGGTTTTGGCCATGGAGCGGTTGATGGAAAACACCACGTCATCCGCAATCAGTGCGCTGCCATCGCTGAACTTCACGCCCTTGCGCAGCTCGATACGCATCAAAGTGGGGTTGACCAGCGTCCAGCTGGTGGCCAGTTGTGGTTCGATTTTGAAGGTTTTGCTGTTGTAGTACACCAGCGACTCATAGATCGCCGCATGAACACCATTGCCCAACGCGTTGTTTTGTGAATGGATGTCCAGCGTGGGGATGTCGCTGGCGCTGGTCCATTTGAAGGTTTTGGCGCTGGCGGGCAGCGCGATGGCTATGGCGGCAGCCAGAACGGCAAGTTTGCAGTGGGCAAGTTTTAGTTTCATGAGGAATCCTTTACGCCATCAAAATTGGCGGTTAAATTGAGCAACAAGGTCAGGAGAAAGCATGAACTATGCCGCAAAACCTGGCGGTAGAGAATCGGGCTTTCACTGAGATGGCCTCAGTGAGATCAGGCAATGAGGCGGTAGCCTAGTGCAACGAAATCGGCGTGGTGGCCAAGCCGCTGTAGCCTTCCAGCGTGTCTTCGATTTCTTGCTGGGTCGGTGTGTTGAGCTGCCAGGCGCTCAAACGTTGCTGAAACATTTCAGCCCAAGAGCCGTCCAGGTACACCTCTTTGCCAGAACGCTTGTCCACAATTTCAAATCCGTTGCGGGCCATGTGCGGGATGGTGGGTGGCGGCGCAGACGCTTCAGGGGCGTTGGCGTGAATTTGCACCACCACAAAGGATTCTGAGTCGTAAAGCATTTGCATTGGGTTGGGTCCTTGTTGCATTCTAAGCATGCACTGACATTGCATATAGCAACGTCAGTGCCAACTTCAAGGCTGTCAGGGTTATTCCGCCTCTGGCGTGCATTACGTCACAAACTTTTGACCACGTCAGTCAATTGCTGATCAATAAAATCGCCATTTTGCTGGGTGATGCGGCTGCGGACGGGCAAATAACCCAGTGACGGCGCAAACCAGATCTCCACTTTCTGGTCAAACTCCTTGCGCGGCTTGCGGGTGAGTTTGAGGGCGGCCAGTGGCGAACCCATCAAGTCTAGGTTTTCCTCGGCCTCGATGACGAAGGTCCAGCTGTCTGCTTCACGCGGTCCAATGGTTAAAAAAGTGACGTTGCTGCCGGGCGGGAAGTCCTGCGGTCTGGCGGCCAGCATGCCCGCGAGCTGCAAAAACACGCTGACCCGGTCCTGCACCCCCTCGACCCACAGGGCATCGGGTGTGTTGGCGCTAAATACGATTTTGCCTTTTTCGGGCTCAAAATGGGCCGCCAGCTCGGCCCTGAACTTGTCGGCAAAGCGCGTCGGTGCCAGCCCGCTGCCGGTTATTTTGCCAACGCTGGTCATGCTGCGTGAACCGACCAAAAAGGCGCTGACTTTCATCATGGCTTGGTAGCTGTCACCGTCGGTCTTCCAGGCCAGCTCTGCATCTGCCTGGTAATTCAGGTTTTTTGACAAACCGACGACTTTGTATTCCAGGCGCACCGACCCCGGCAGGCGGATGGCAGTGACTGGCGTAGTTGGGGGGCCAACGGCAGGCGTTGTAACGGCCTGGGTGGTCGTGCTGGCTGCGGCGCTTTCAACCGGCATCTGATCAGCGGGGGGCGAGGCTGTCGGAGGTTCTGGCAACGCTATTATTTCAGGAGCTGCTTGCGCCCGTATTTGTTGGTCTGAAGGCTGATTTGATGGGGATTTTGGGGCCTTTGGAGACACTTTTACCGGTTTTGGCGCGGCAACCGGTGCTGGCGCTGCGGTAGGCGCGGGCGCAGGCTCAATGTTGCGCGTGATGAAGGTTTTACCGGCTGCGCTGTCGTCGCCCGGATGGATGCCGAGGTGCGCGGGCGAGGCCTGTAGCACCAGCGCATGGGCGGCCACCACCAGCGCGGCCAATGCCGCCAGGGGCCGCCATCCGGGGGCGCCTGAATACGCTTGCTCGCCAGGGCTTGTCATGCCGCAATGTAGCCCAGATCGCTTGACAGTTGCCGGGCTGCGGCTTTAAGCGGCGTGGCAACGGCACCCGCCCAGTCGGCGTCAAAGGTGCTGAGCGAGCCCAGCGCAACCATGCCCAGCACCATGTGGCCGTCGGCGTCAAACACCGGGGCGCAAAAGCCGCCCACGCCCGGCAGCAGCGTGTTGACCACCCTGGCCACGCCGTGGCTGCGTGCCTCGTCCAGCAATTTGGTGACCTGCGCCATATCGGCGGGAAGGTCGCGTCGGCCCAGCTTGTGCGCACGCGCCAGCTCATCCTTGAGCAAACCCTTGAGCCGGGTATGGACAGCGGTTTGCCGCGTTGCCATGAAGGCCGCAAAGCACAGCCCGGTGGCTGACGATAGCAGCGGCATCACATCGCCCAAGCGCAAACTGACGGTCACGGCCTGCGGCGACTCCTCCCAATGCACCATGCATGGGCCCTGGTTGCCCCAAACCGCGAGTGCCAGCGTTTGGCCGATTTGGGTCATCAGAGGGCTGAGCCGCGCTCTGGCCAACTTAACCGCATCAATCCTTGACAGCGAAGCGAGCCCCAACTTAAGCGCAGCAGGCCCCAGGTCGTAGCGGGTCGTGCCAGCGTCCTGGACGACCAAGCCCAGTCGTTGATAACTGACCAAGTAGCGGTGCGCCTTGGCGGCGCTCATGCCCGCCAGAGCCGCCAAGTCGCGCAGCATCAGGGCGCTGCCCGCGTTGCTCAACACTTCCAATAAACTGAAGCCCACCTCGACCGACTGAATGCCAGCGCGTTGCGGCTCGGGGTCGGCATAGGCTGGCATCAAGGGGGCGGGTTTGGCCTTCATGAGTTCTCTATAATTACTTTTAGGTAAATCGATTTCACATATCGTAACTTCGATAGCCACTCTACATGCCACTTAATTTGCCGAAAGAGCCACCATGAAACTCGCCACTTACAAAGACGGCTCACGCGACGGCCAGTTGGTTATCGTCTCACGCGACTTGTCAACGGCGCATTATGCAACTGGCATTGCCACCAAACTGCAGCAGGTACTGGACGACTGGAACTTCCTGTCGCCGCAGCTACAGGACCTGTATGAAACGCTCAATAACGGGAAGGCACGTCACGCATTTCCGTTTGAGCCCGCCCAGTGCATGGCCCCATTGCCGCGCGCCTACCAGTGGGCCGACGGCTCAGCTTTCATCAACCACGTTGAGCTGGTGCGCAAGGCTCGCAACTCTGAAGTGCCTGAGACTTTTTACACCGACCCGCTGATGTACCAGGGCGGCAGCGACGACTTCATCGGTCCGCGCGACGATGTGGTGGCGGCCAGCGAGGCATTTGGTATTGACTTTGAAGCCGAGGTCGCTGTGATCACCGCTGACGTCGGTATGGGCACCGGGCCCGACCAGGCGATTGACGGTATCCGGCTGGTCATGCTGGCCAATGATGTGTCGCTGCGCAACCTCATCCCGGCCGAGCTGGCCAAGGGCTTTGGCTTTGTGCAAAGCAAGCCCGCGACCGCCTTCAGCCCGGTTGCCGTGACGGTTGATGAGCTGGGTGATGCATGGCAAGGCGGGCGTCTGAACATGACGCTGCAAAGCACCTGGAACGGCCGCAAAGTCGGCATGTGCGAGGCCGGGCCAGAAATGACCTTTCACTTCGGCCAGCTGATTGCCCATATCTGCAAAACCCGCAACGTGCGCGCGGGCAGCGTGATTGGCTCAGGCACGGTCAGCAACAAAGACTGGGCCCACGGCTACAGCTGCATCGCGGAAAAACGCGCCATTGAAACCATCGAAAGCGGCGCACCCGTCACCGAATTCATGAAGTTTGGCGACACCATCCGCATTGAAGTCAAAGGCAAAGACGGGCAAAGCGTGTTTGGGGCCATTGAGCAGACCGTCGCAGAGTTGCGGCCGGGCTGAGCGCCCTGGCCGGCCAGGCGCCGCCGTTCTATCTAGCCCTGGCCGACCTGCTGCACAAACAGTTTGATACCCCTGAGCAGCATCTCAACAGCGACCGCGACCAGTATCAAGCCCATCAGCCGCTCAACGGCCACCACAAAACGTTCGCCCAGCACGCGCTGAATACGCTCGGCCATGACGAGTACCACGGCGCAGACGGCCATGGTCACGCTGAGGGCGGCTATCCATTCCCATCGGCGATCTGGTGCTTGAGAGACCAGCAGTAAAACGGTTGCCAAAGCCGATGGCCCTGCTAGGGCGGGTACGGCCAGCGGCACGATCAGCGGCTCGGCCTGCAGCGCCTGGAGATCCACCACCACTGCCGGCGGGAAAATCATCCGCAGGGCGATCAAAAACAAGATCACGCCACCCGCAATTTGCAGCGCCAGCGCGCTCAGGTTCATGACACGCAGAAAAGCCTCGCCGATAAACATGAACAGCAGCAGCAGGCCAAAAGCAATCAGCACTTCGCGCAAGATCACCAACGGTCGGCGCTGGGGCGCAACGTTTTTCAAAGCATTGGCAAATATCGGGATATTGCCGAACGGGTCAGTGATCAAAAGCAACAAAATGGTCGCGGAGGCAAAGGTGTAAGTCATGGCTTAGGCGTCGTACAGTGTGTCAAGAGACCTGAAGCCTTTTACCTCCAGCGGGTTGCCAAAGGGATCCAGAAAAAACATGGTGTGTTGCTCACCGGGCTGGCCGGCAAAACGCATCTGGGGCTCGATCACAAAAGCGGTGTGGGCGGCCTTTAGCCGCTCAGCCATGGCCTGCCAATCCGGCAAGGCCAGTACCACGCCGAAATGCGGCATGGGCACCAGCGTGTCGCCCACGCGCCCAGTGTTTTCAGTTTTAAACGGCTGGCCCAGGTGCAGCGAGATCTGGTGACTGAAGAAATCAAAGTCAACCCAGGTGGCTGTGCTGCGCCCTTCGCTGCAGCCCAGCAGGCCGCCGTAGAACTGGCGTGCCACATTCAGATCAGTCACATTGAAGGCGAGGTGGAAAAGGCTTTTCATGGCGTAAGCTTATCAGGCGCAATGCTGCTTCGAGCAACTTGATATTTGCTATTAAATTAGTAGCTGCTTGCGCCCGTATTAATTGGGTTTTAGGCACTTTTAATAGGTAAAAATGACTGAAAACAGGGGTTTTTCAGTGCGGATCGGGCTAAAACACTTTGAACTCAAGCGCGAGCGTTGCACAATGAAGGCGACACCATTTAAAGCAGGAGACAACCATGAGCGATTCAGACAATTCAGCATTTTCGGGTTTCGGCAAGTTTGTGCCGGGCTTTGACTTTTTGCAAAACCTCGCAACACAGGCGGCAGGCAGCGCTGCTGAAAGAATTCCGCAGTTGCCGAATCTGGGCAACTGGGTGGCACCGACACTGAACGTTGAAGAGCTGGACAAGCGTATTCAGGAGCTGAAATCGGTTCAGTTCTGGCTCGACCAGAACGCTACCGCCCTCAAGGCGACGATTCAAGCGCTCGAAGTGCAAAAGATGACGCTGGCCACGCTCAAAGGCATGAACTTCAACATGGGCGACGTGGCCAACGCCTTCAAACTCAAGGTGTCTGACACGCTGGCAGGCGGCGTGCAAGGCATGGCCGACAAGGCCAAAACCTTTGCCGGGCTAGAGGTGCCACCGACCAGCTTTGGCAAAAAAGCAGCGACTGCAAAAGCCAAGCCCGCGGCCGACGCCCCAGCTGCGGGGGTGGTCGATCCGATGCAGTGGTGGGGTGCGCTGACGCAGCAGTTTCAAACCATCGCCGCTGACGCGATGAAAGACGCCGCCAAAAAAACCGCCATGGACGCCACCAAAAGCATGGCCACCGGACTGGCCAAAGATGCCATGAAGACAGCAACCGGCCTGGCCAAGGGGATGGCCAGCAATGCGGGCAAAACGGTTGCTGGTGCGGGCCGCGCCGCCATGAATACCGCAAAAACTTCAGTGTTTGGGAGCGCGCAAGCCTGGCCTACACCGACCTCTACAGCTACGCCTAAGGCCAAGCCCGCCGCAAAAAGACCCGCCGCCAAAGCAGCGCGTAAGACATCCCGATAAACCCTTTCACCTGTTGGATCTGACCCAGCATGCAGCTTTTCCCCTATGGCCATGCCACCCACCCACAATGGCCGATGGCGGCTGGCCTGGTGCTGGCGCAACTTCGTGCGCACATGGCGCTGCCAGGTTACGCCGCAGCGCCCACGCTGGGTCTGCTTTACATCACAGACCACTACGCAGCGCATGCCCAGGACATTCTTGACCACCTGACGGCCGAGCTGCCCGAGGTGGCCGACTGGGCCGGCACCGTGGGCGTGGGCATCGCGTCAAACAACGTCGAGTATTTTGATGAACCCGCGCTGGCGGTCATGCTGTGCGACTTGCCGCACGACCAGTACCGGGTTTTTTCAGGTGTGTCGCCCTTGCCGCCAGAGGCCAGTGGCCGCTTTAAAAGCCACACGGCGCTGATACACGCCGACTCCAGCACGCCCGATGTCGCAGAACTCATTACCGAGATGGCCGAGCGCACAAGCAGTGGCTACGTGTTTGGCGGGCTGGCAGCCAGCCGCACCAAGACCGTACAGTTTGCACTCAGCGGTTACGGCAATGTCAAAGGCCATGGCGCAGCTGGCGGCGTGTTTAGCGGCGGCTTGAGCGGGGTGGCGTTTGCGCAAGGCGCTGCGCTGATGTCTCGTGTCACGCAGGGTTGCCAGCCGGTTTCAAAGAGTCATGACATCACGGCCTGCGAAGGCAATGTGGTGACTGGCCTTGGCGGAGAGCCAGCGCTGGATGTGATGCTGACGGCCTTGAACGTCACGCTGGATCAACCCCGCGAAGCGCTTGCCAAAGTACGCAACACGCTGGTCGGCTTGAGCAACCCGGCAGAGGCCTTCAACGACGGGCAACTGCGCTACCCCGGACAGTTTGGTGCCGATGTGGTGGTACGTCACATCATTGGTTTGGACCCGGGCCGCAAAGGCATTGCAGTGAGCGGCACGCCGTCTGTCGGCATGGCGCTGGCGTTTTGCGAGCGCAATGCACAGGCTGCACGCGCTGATTTGATTCGCGTCTGCGCTGAAATCCGCGAAGAGCTGGAGCCCGAAGAGCTAACTGTTGAGGTCGCCAGTGCCTTGAACGCGCCTGAGGCTGAGTCAGCGCCGCACCCGGCTCGGCGCATCGCCGGCGCCATCTACGTGAGCTGCGCAGGGCGCGGCGGCCCGCACTTTGGCGCACCGAGTGCCGAGCTGCAAATCGTGCGCCGCGCCTTGGGCGATGTGCCACTGGTGGGGTTTTTTGCCGGCGGTGAAATTGCGCGCCACCACTTGTATGGCTACACCGGGGTGTTGACGGTGTTTACAGCGACATAAAAACGTTTTCGAGGAACCCATGCAGCAGGTCAATCTGGAGCCCCACCCGAATCAGTTTGCGCTCCTCAAGCAGCGCCGCTTCGCGCCTTTCTTCTGGACGCAATTCTCGGGCGCGGCGAACGACAACCTGTTCAAATTTGCCTTCACTGTGATGGTGACTTACCAGCTCAGTGTGAGCTGGTTACCGCCGGCGTTGGCCGGGTTGGTGATTGGCGCCCTGTTCATCCTGCCGTTTTTGCTGTTCTCAGCGACCAGCGGGCAACTGACCGACAAGTTTGAAAAAACCCGAGTGATCCGCTTCGTCAAAAATCTGGAAGTGGTGATCATGCTGGTTGCCGCTGCTGGCTTTTTGATCGACAACGTCGATGTTCAAGTGCCCGTGTTGTTGGGTTGCACGTTTTTAATGGGTCTGCATTCCACATTGTTTGGCCCCGTCAAGTTTGCTTACTTGCCGCAGGCTTTGAGTGAACGTGAGCTGACAGGCGGCAATGGCATGGTGGAGATGGGTACGTTTGTTGCCATCTTGCTCGGCAATATTGTGGGTGGCCTGATCATTGCCATACCGCAGGTTGGGCCGACTTATGTCGCCGTCGCTTGTGTCGCCGTGGCATTGGCCGGCCGTTTGGTCGCGCAGTTCATACCGCTGGCACCAGCGACCGATCCACATTTAAAAATTAACTGGAATCCCATTACAGAAACTTGGCGAAACCTGAAACTGGCTAACGAAAATATTGTGGTGTTCCGGTCGATGCTCGGTATCAGCTGGATGTGGTTTTTCGGCGCCACCTTTTTAAGCCAGTTCCCC
>JBBRDA010000094.1:0-12026 GCA_038204335.1 Burkholderiales bacterium | reverse complement strand
GAGCACCGCTTTGGCGTGCGCCACAAAGAGCAGATGAAGGCCTTGCGCGCCGAGGTGGACGTGCTGACCCTCACCGCCACCCCCATTCCCCGCACCATGGGTATGGCGCTGGAAGGCCTGCGCGATTTGAGCGTGATTGCCACCGCACCGCAGCGCCGCCTGGCCATCAAAACCTTTGTGCGCACCGAGGGCAACGGCGTGATCCGCGAGGCCGTGCTACGTGAGTTGAAACGCGGCGGACAGGTTTACTTCTTACACACTGAGGTAGAGACAATCGAGAACCGCCGCGCAAAATTAGAAGAATTGCTGCCCGAAGCCCGCATTGCGGTCGCCCACGGCCAGATGCCCGAGCGCCAGCTGGAAGCCGTGATGCGCGACTTCATCGCCCAGCGTTACAACCTGCTGCTGTGCTCCACCATTATTGAGACCGGCATCGACGTGCCCACCGCCAACACGATTGTGATGAGCCGCGCAGACAAGTTTGGCCTGGCGCAGTTGCACCAGTTGCGGGGCCGCGTCGGCCGCAGCCACCACCAAGCCTATGCGTATTTGATGGTGCCCGACATTGAAGGCCTGACCAAACAGGCCGGGCAACGGCTAGAGGCCATTCAGCAAATGGAAGAGCTCGGCTCAGGTTTTTATCTGGCCATGCATGACCTGGAGATACGCGGCACGGGCGAGGTGCTGGGTGAAAACCAGTCCGGCAACATGATGGAAATCGGCTTTCAGCTGTACAACGAAATGCTGGGGGAGGCGGTGCGCTGCCTGAAGGCTGGCATTGAACCCGATTTGCTGAACCCGCTGACGGTGACCACCGACATCAACCTGCACGCCCCCGCACTGCTGCCCGACGACTACTGCGGCGACGTGCATTTGCGCTTGAGTTTTTATAAAAAGCTGGCCACAGCCAAAAACACCGACCAAATTGACGCGCTGCTTGAAGAAATCGTTGATCGGTTTGGCAAACTGCCGCCGCAAGGCCAAACGCTGATCGACGTGCACCGCCTGCGGGTGATTGCCAAGCCATACGGCGTGGTCAAGGTAGATGCGGCGCCCGGCGTGATCAACATCACCTTCAAAAAAGACCCGCCCATCGATTCCATGGCCATCATGCATTTGATTCAAAAAAACCGGCACATCAAGCTGGCCGGTAATGAAAAATTGCGGATTGAGAAAGACTTGCCCGAAGCCAAAGACCGGGCGCAGATGGTGCGGGATGTGTTGCGAAGTTTGGGACAGCCGAAAGTAACGGAAGATAAGATTCAGACCGTCCAAACATAATTTATATTTAGGTATAATTTTAAATATAATTATTTAAGGAGCTCACGATGTCGCAAGTCACCATTTATTTAGAAGAAGATACCTTGACGGCCGCCAAGTTAGCAGCAGCGCGTATGCAAATATCGGTCAGCAAATGGTTTGCACAGTTTGCTGAGGCTGAAAAACAAAGACCCAAACAAAGCTGGGATGAATTTTTTGCAGAGATAGACAGCATGAAGGACGAATCACTTGATGCGCCCAATGGTTGGGACGCGCTGCTGAAAGACAGGTACACCGGCCTTGGAACTGACACACCAAGAGAATCGTTTTGAAATACCTGCTCGATACGGACACGCTGATTTATGTTTTCAAGCGTTTAGGCAACTGCCTAGCGCGGCTGACCGCACAGGCTGACAGCGAGATCGCGCTGTCCACCATCAATCTGTTTGAACTTGAATACGGCATGGGTAAATCAAACAACCGCATCAAAATGGACAGCTATGTGTTGAACCTACGTAAGCGGTATGCCGTTTTAGACTTCGACCTTGCCGCCAGCCAGCAAGCAGGATCTGTTCGCGCACTTCTGCACACCCAAGGTACCCCAATAGGCCCCTACGACGTGCAAATAGCAGGCATTGCCCTGTCTAACAATCTCACGGTCGTTACTCGCAACACGCGCGAGTTCTCTCGCGTACCCAACTTGAAAGTGGAGAACTGGTATGCCCAAGGTCCCGACCAATAGGGAAAAATACCCTTAAAAACCGGCTCTAACCCAATCATTACGGGCGCAAGCAGCTCCCATATTTATAGCAAACTACCCCTGTTCAGCCACCAGCGTGCGGGTGTACGGGTGCTCAGGCGAATCCATGATTTGTGCCAGCGGGCCGGCCTCCAGCACCACGCCGTCTTTGAGCACCATGACTTGGTGCGCCATGGCGCGAATCACATCGACGTCGTGGGTGATCAGCAAATAGCTTAGGCCGCGCTCGCGTTGCAGGCGCTGCAGCAGTTGCAAGATTTGCTTTTGAATCGTCACGTCCAGTGCGCTGGTGGGCTCGTCCAGCACCAGCAGCTGCGGCTCAACCATCAGCGCCCGGGCAATGGCAATGCGCTGACGCTGCCCGCCTGAAAACTCATGCGGGTAGCGCTGCAGCAAGCCGGGGAACTGTGCGTCAAGCATGCCGACTTCTGCCAACGCCTGCACCACGCGTTGCTGCAACTCTGTGCCTTTGATGTTGGGTTGATGCACCACCAAGCCCTCGCCCACAATCTGCTCAACCGTCATGCGGGGGGACAGCGACGAAAAAGGGTCTTGAAACACCACTTGCACGGCTTTGCGCATGGCTTTGTTGTTGGCTGCTTTGTCGCTCCACATCATGCCCGCCATCGTCAAGTCACCTTTTGACGGGTGCAACCCAAGCGCCGCCAACGCTAGGCTGGACTTGCCCGAGCCTGACTCGCCAATCACCCCCAATGTTTGCCCGGCCGGAACAGTGAAACTGGCGCCCTGCACTGCCACAAACTCGCCAGTTTTAAACCAGCCCTTGAAGCCAGGCAAGCCGACCGGGTAGCTAACGCGCAGGTCTTTGGCCTGCATCATGGCGGGCAGCGACGTGTTGGCGGGTGTTTCCTGCACATCACGGGTTGGTTTGCTGTCCATCAATTTGCGTGTGTAGGCGTGCTGTGGGTTGGCAAATACAGCACTGACAGCACCCTGCTCCACAATCACGCCGTTTTCCATCACAGCGATGCGATCTGCAAAGCGCCGCACCAGGTTCAGGTCATGCGTGATCATCAGTACGGCCATGCCGTTCTTGCGCTGGAGCTCGCCCAGCAAATCCAGAATTTGCGTACGAACCGTCACGTCCAGCGCCGTGGTCGGCTCGTCGGCCAGCAGCAGTTTGGGCTGGCAGGCTAGCGCCATGGCGATCATGGCACGCTGGCGCTGCCCGCCTGATAACTGATGCGGAAAGCATTTGGCCCGCCTCTCTGGCTCTGTAATACCTGTATCTGCTAGCAATTTAATAGCTGCTTGCGCGCGAATTGATTGGTCTAGGCCTTGCTTTAAGGCCAATATTTCTTCAATCTGATTGCCCACTGTGAACAGTGGGTTGAGCGCTGTCATCGGCTCCTGAAAGATCATGGCAATGTCTTGCCCGCGAATGCCACGCAGCAGGCGCTCAGGCATGCCCAGCAGTTCGACTTCACCTTTGGGCGACTGGAACACTGCGCTACCGGTCACTTCAGCGTTTTGCACCAGACGCAGCAGGCTGAGCGCGGTGATGGTTTTGCCTGAACCTGATTCGCCAACAAGTGCGAGCTTTTCGCCGGGCGCGATGCTGAAATCGATACCGTGAACGACTTCTTTGCCTGCAAACGAGATTCGCAGGTTTTTAACGTCAAGAAGTGGGCTAGTCACAGATCAGCTTTCCTGGGGTCAAGCGCATCACGCAGCGCATCCCCCATGAAGGTCAGTAGCAGTAGCGTGATGACCAGCACCGCAAAAGTTGACAGTGAAATCCACCACGCATCAATATTTGCCTTGCCTTGGCTGAGCAATTCGCCCAATGACGGCGTTCCGGGCGGTACACCTAAGCCCAAAAAGTCGAGCGACGTCAGCGCCAAAATCGCCGCGCTCATGCGAAACGGCAAAAACGTGACCACGGGCGTCATGCTGTTCGGCAAAATGTGCCGCCACATGATTTGCAGGTTGCTCACCCCCAGCGCCCGCGCAGCGCGAACGTAGTCCAATTGGCGGTTACGCAAAAACTCGGCACGCACGTAGTCAGACAAACCCATCCAGCCAAACAGGCTAAGCAAAAAAAGCAGCAGCGCGACACTGGGCGCAAATACCGCGCTAAAAATGATCAATAAATACAGCTCGGGCATGGAGCCCCAGATTTCAATAAAACGCTGCGCGACCAAATCGGTTTTACCGCCCGCGTAGCCCTGAATCGCCCCGGTAATGACGCCAATCACCACACCAATCACCGTCAACGCCAGCCCAAACAGCACGCTCAGGCGAAAGCCGTAAATCAGCTGCGCCAGCAGGTCACGCCCCCGGTCGTCAGTGCCTAGCCAGTTGTCTGTGGAGGGTGCTGACGGATTTGGAAATTTGGCGAAATAGTTGATGGTTTTGGGGCCGTACGGGTTGGGTGGGTAGATGGCCCAATTGGGTGCGGTGGTCAGTTTTTCTTTGATGAACGGGTCTAGGTAGTCCGCCGGCGTCGCAAAGTCGCCGTCAAAGGTTTTTTCTGAGTAGTCTTTGGCGATGGGGAAGTAAATCTCGCCTTTGTAGCTCACCACCAGCGGCTTGTCGTTAGACAGCACATCGGCCAGCAAACTCAACACAACAAGCGTTGAGAAAATCACCAAGCTCCAAAAGCCGAGCTTGTTCTTTTTAAAGCGCAGCCAAGCACGTTTGGAGGGGGAAAGTGAAAGTGCCGTCATCAGTCGAACTTCACTCGGGGATCTACAAGTACGTAGCAAAGGTCGCTGATGAGTTTCGTCACCAACCCAATCAGCGTGAACAAATACAGCGTGCCAAGTACCACCGGGTAGTCGCGCCGGATAATGCTTTCATAACTGAGCAGGCCTAAACCGTCGAGCGAAAACAGCGTTTCTATCAGCAGCGACCCGGTAAAAAACGCGCCAATAAATGCCGCCGGGAACCCAGTGATGATGGGGATCAGCGCGTTGCGAAACACATGTTTGTATAGCACCTGCCGCTCCGACAAACCCTTGGCGCGTGCCGTCAACACATACTGCTTGCGTATTTCCTCCAGAAACGAATTTTTGGTCAGCACGGCCGTCACTGCAAAGCTGCCCAGCACCATGGCAATGATGGGCAGCGTGATGTGCCACAAATAGTCAACGATTTTAGCGCCCCAGCTCAGCGTTTCCCAGTTGCTGGACGTCAGCCCGCGCAGCGGAAACCACTGCAGTTGCCCGCCAAACACCACCAGCAGCGCGACACCCAACACAAAGCCGGGAATCGCGTAACCCACCAGCACAATCAGGCTGGTCCAGAAGTCAAAGCGCGACCCCGCCCGCACCGCCTTGGCAACGCCCAAAGGTACCGCTATCAGGTAGCTGATAAAAAACGTCCATAGCCCAAGGCTGATCGACACCGGCAGCTTTTCTTTGACCAGTTGCCACACATCTTTGTTTTGGTAAAAGCTTTTGCCCAAATCAAAGCGCAAGAACTGCCCCATCATTTGCACAAAACGCTCGTGGACCGGTTTGTCAAAGCCGTACAGCACCTTGATTTCTTCAATCCGTTTGGCGTCCACGCCCTGACGCCCGCGATAGCCGGCACCAGTAGCGGCGGCGCTTTCACCGCCCGAGTCACGTCCCTGCAATTGCGCCACCATTTGCTCCACCGGCCCGCCAGGCACAAACTGCACCATCGCAAACGTCAGCAGCAGCACGCCGAACAGCGTCGGGATCATCAGCAACAGGCGTTTGAGGATGTAGCTGGCCATTACTTGTTCTTTCCAGAAGCCCACCAAGCGGACATGGCCCACATGCCAGCATCGTAGTAAGGCGGAATGGTGGGCGGCAAGACAAACTGCCCGGGCCGGTAGCCAATTAAAAACGCATCGCCGTAATACTGAGGCACCGAATAGTGGCCGTGCGTCAATACCCGGTCGAGCGCCCGCATGGCAGCTGCTAAGTCGGAACGGGTCGTGGCGCTGACAACTTTTTGCAGCAACGCGTCGATTGCCGGGTCAGCGATGCCCCAAATGTTTGACGACCCCGGCGTTTTGGCGGCTTCCGAGCCGAAGCGCTCGATCAACTCCCCGCCTGGCGATGTGCTGCCCGGCAGACGGGTGGTGGTGACTTCAAAATCAAACGCATCCATTTTTTGTTTGCTGAGTGAAAAGTCCACCACGCGGTACTGCAGCGTGATGCCCAGTTTTTCAAGTGCTTTTTGAAACGGGCCAACCACCCGGATCAACGAGGGTTGGTCACTTAAAAACTCCATCGTGAAAGCTTCGCCCTTGGCGTTGCGCAGCGCGCCGTTTTTGTACTCCCAGCCAGCCTCTTTAAGCAGCGCCTGGGCTTTGCGCAGGTTGTCACGCAGGCTGGCGGGCGGCAGCGTACTGGCGCCTACCGGCACAGGGCCAAAAATCTCTGGCTTCAGCTTGTCGCGTAATGGCTCCAACAGCGCTAGCTCGTCCGGTTTGGGCAGACCTTCGGCATGAAACTCACTGTTCGGAAAGTAGCCGTTCACGCGCTTGTAGATGCCGTAAAAAAGCTGGCGGTTCATCCATTCAAAATCAAGCGCCAAGCCAATCGCCTGCCTGACCCGAATGTCCTGAAACTTTGGCTTGCGCAGGTTAAACACATAGCCCTGAAAGTCGCCAGGGTTGCGGTTTTCAAACGCCCGCTTGACCAGCTCGCCCGACGTGAACTGCTTACCGGTGTACTGCCGCGCCCAGTTGCGTGAGATGAATTCACGCATGAAGTCATATTCACCGGCCTTCAGCCCTTCAAAACGCGAGGTTTCATCTAAGTAAATTTTGAAGGTGATGCGGTCAAAATTAAATTGCCCTTTGCGCGTCGGCAAGTCTGCAGCCCAGTAAGTGGCGTCGCGTACATAGGTGATGTCGCGGCCCATTTTGTTGTTGGGCAGTTTGTAGGGGCCAGAGCCTATCGGTATGTCGGCAACGATTTTGTCGAACGGTTTGCCTGCGCCCCACTTGGCGCTAAAAACCGGCATGCCGCCCACCACCAGCGGCAGCTCCGGGTTGGGCGTGGCAAAGTCAAAGCGCACCACCCGCTCACTCACCACAACCACGCCTTTGACCTCCGCATAAATCGTGCGGAACTGCGGCGCGGCCAATTTGCTGACCAGTTGCGTGTACGAATGCAGCACATCGGCCGCCAATACCGGCGAGCCGTCATGAAACTTGGCTTTGGGGTTGAGCCTGAACGTGGCCGATAGTTTGTCTGCCGCGACTTCAACATCTTCAGCCAGCAAGCCATAAGCCGTGGTCGGCTCTTCAGAGTTACCCACCAGCAGGCTTTCAACCATCAGCGTGCTGATGCCATAGGGCGCGGTGCCGCGCAGCGTGTAAGGGTTGAACTTGTCAAAGTTGGTGGGCCGGGTGGGCGGCACCATGCGGATTTCGCCGCCCTTGGGCGCAGCCGGATTGACGTAGCTGAAGTGGGTAAAGCCAAGCGGGTATTTGATGTCGCCAAACTGGGCGTAGGCGTGCGCTGCCCAAGAGCTGGAAGCCGCCATCCACATCCATAAAATCAGTAATACGCGCATGTCACAATTCTGCAAGATTTTTCACAAGGAATACGTCATGGGTTTTTTAACCGGTAAAAAATTATTGATCACCGGCGTTTTGAGCAACCGCTCGATCGCCTACGGCATCGCCAAAGCGTGCAAGGCCCAAGGTGCAGAGCTGGCTTTTGCCTATGTGGGTGAGCGCTTTAAGGCACGCATCACCGAGTTTGCGGCAGACTTTGACTCAACGCTGATTTTTGACTGCGACGTGGGCAGCGACGAGCAAATCACCCAGCTGTTCACCGACCTGGCCAAGGTTTGGCCCAAGTTTGACGGCTTTGTACACAGCATTGGCTTTGCCCCCAAAGAGGCGATTTCAGGCGACTTTCTGGAAGGCTTGTCGCGCGAAGGATTCAAAATCGCCCATGACATCAGCGCCTACAGCTTCCCGGCGATGGCCAAGGCTGCATTGCCTTACTTAAACGACAAATCAGCCCTGCTGACGCTGACCTACCTGGGCGCGCTGCGCGTGCTGCCCAACTACAACACCATGGGCTTGGCCAAAGCGAGTCTTGAAGCCTCGGTGCGCTACACCGCTGAATCACTGGGGCCAAAGAACATTCGCGTGAACGGCATCAGCGCCGGGCCGATCAAAACCCTGGCGGCCAGCGGCATTGCGGGTTTCAGCAAAATATTAGGCGCAGTGGCAGCCGCAGCACCGATGCGCCGCAACGTGACGATTGAAGAAGTGGGCAACGTGGCGGCGTTTTTACTCAGCGACTTGTCCAGCGGTGTGACGGGTGAGATCACTTACGTCGATGGCGGCTTTAGCCAGGTGGTGGGCGGGATTGCTGAAAACACCTGAGAAACCCAGTCAACCCACGATAAGCGGCTGAATTTTGGCGTTTTTACCTATAAAAAAGGCCTGTAGCCCAATCAATTTGGGCGCGAGCAGCTACTTAAAACGTAGCATCGCAGTGGCACTGATTGCGGCATTTGGCTACAGCGCCCAGCCTGTGGCGCTGGCGGCCGACGTCAACGGCGCTAAGCCACCGTTGATGTTGGCCAATGTCTACCACCCCGGCGTCGCGCTGGCTGACTACTGGGTAAGTGAAAAATATGACGGCGTTCGCGGCTATTGGGACGGCAAAAAACTGCTGACACGCGGCGGCCAACCCATCAATGCACCAGCTTGGTTTACCGCCAATTGGCCCACAACCCCGATGGATGGCGAACTGTGGGCCGGGCGCGGGCAGTTTCAAAAAGCGGTATCAACCGTGCGGCAGCAAACGCCTGACGATGCGGCTTGGCGCGGCATCAAGTTCATGGTGTTTGACTTGCCCGCAGAGCCGGGCACTTTCACTGAACGGCTAACAACACTCAACGGCGCAGTGGCCAAGCTGGCGGTGCCGTGGGTAGAAGCCGTCGCGCAAAGCAAAGTCGCCAGCCACGCAGCGCTACAAAACCAACTGAAACAGATCACCAAATCAGGCGCTGAAGGCCTGATGCTGCACCGGGGCAGCTCGCTGTACAAAGGTGTACGCAATGACGATTTGTTGAAAGTTAAAACCCATGACGACGCCGAAGCCAAAGTGATTGGGCACATACCGGGCAAAGGCAAGTACGCAGGCCAGATGGGCGCGCTGCTGGTTGAGATACCGTCTGCAAACAGTCAACCCGCCAAAAGATTTAAGCTGGGTACAGGTTTTAACGATGCCCAGCGGCAAAACCCGCCTGCTGTGGGCAGCCAGGTCACTTACCGTTACCGCGGCCTGAACGACAGCGGCATACCCCGGTTTGCCAGTTTTATGCGGCAACGTGAAGATTCACAGTGATTCGCAACACATTCATTAACGCTATTGATAAAGTAGCTGCTTGCGCCCGAATTTATTGGGCTAAAAGCCTTTTTTATAGGTAAAAACCGATGATCTCTATCCCAAAAGCATTCTCTGGCAGCTATGCAGAGGCTCGCATCAAGTTTTTAGAAGCTGCAGCCAGCGCTGGTTTAACTGTTCAATCGCATGCTCACCCTTCCAGGGGTCGTGACGGCGAAGATTTGGCCATGGACGTGGTGCGGGACGGCCCGTTAGATGCTGAAAACCTGCTGATCATCAGCAGCGCCTGTCACGGGGCTGAAGGCTATTGCGGCAGCGGCGTGCAGGTGCATGCGCTGCATGATGCTGACTGGCTTGAAAAGGCTAGGGCCAAAACAGGTTCGTCTGGCACAGCGGTGCTCTACATCCATGCGCTGAACCCCTACGGCTTTTCACACATCCGCCGCACCACCCACGAAAACGTCGACCTGAACCGCAACTTTCAAGACTTTTCGCAGCCCCTGCCAGACAACGCTGCCTACCGCGCGCTGCATGCCTTGATCTTGCCAGAGCAGTGGCCACCCAATGCCGCCAACCAAGCTGCGGTTGCCGAATTTATTGCCAAAAATGGGGAGGCAGCCTACCAATCGGCCATTACCCAAGGTCAGCACGAGTTTGCCGATGGCATGTTTTTCGGCGGCCAAAGCGCCACCTGGAGCAACCTCACCCTGCGCGGCGTGCTGCGCCAACATGCGGCACAGGCCAAACGCGTCGCATGGATAGACTTGCACACCGGCCTGGGCGCAAGCGGCCACGGCGAGCGGATTTGGGCTGGCAAAGACGATGCTGCAGCCATTGCACGGGCACGTAGCTGGTGGGGCGGTGGCAAAGATGGCCATGCAGCCACGCCGATCACGTCGATCTACGACGGCTCATCCACCTCAGCTTTCTTAACCGGCCTCATGTGGCATTCGATTGCCGACGAAGCACCCCAAGCCGAATACACCGGCATCGCGATGGAATACGGCACCGTACCGGTGTTGGAAGTGCTGGGCGCCCTGCGCGCCGAACACTGGCTGAACAACCACCCAGAAGCTCCGCCCGAGCTTGCAAAGCAAATCAAAGCCCAAATGCTGGCTGCGTTCTACACAGACACCGACCTGTGGCGCGGCCAGATCGTCAGCCAGGCGCGCCAGGCAATGTTTCAGGCGGTGGATGGATTGAATTCTGATTAATCAAAGACCGATGTTGGAGCACTTGACAACGCGGCTGATCTGTTGTCATACTCTCCAACATGAAAGCAACGCTGATTGCACGACGACGCATCGTTTACTCGCCCTCCTCTTTTGCTGAGTTGGTGCTTTGGCAAGTCCCAAAACCCGTTGCGGGGTCACAGCACGACTACAAATACCGACTAACGTATGTAGTTGACGAGGTATGCGTGGTGCGCTTAGACAACGAGATTGGCAAAGGCGACCATCGGCATTTCGGCCTTGTTGAAAGCGGCTACAAGTTCGTCTCACCAGAAAAGCTGATGGTAGATTTTCAAAAAGACATAGCAAGGTGGAACCATGAAAACAGTCATTCTTGAAGTCAGCTCGCCAGACGAGTCCATGACCCGCTTTGTGCAGTCGTGGAAGTCCGGCAAGCCCGAGCGCAACACGCGCATTACCTTTGCCACGCCCGAACTTCTTTGGCAGGTGCTGACGGCCAAGCGCTGGGAATTGCTCAAAGCCTTGTGCGGTGCAGGCCCCATGTCGATACGCGAAGCTGCCCGCCGGGTTGAACGTGACGTGAAAGCAGTACATGCCGACATTACCGCTCTGCTCAAGGCGGGTGTGATTGACCGTGACCAAGGTGGCGGTATCGTGTTTCCATTTGAGGCGGTCAAGGTCGAGTTTTTGCTTGAGGCGGCTTAAACTTTCCCCCCCAAAACACCTGAAGTTTGGCCAAGAAGAAGTGCCCTTGAAATAAACCGAAACATTTCGGCACGCCCTAGACAAGATTTTCATGGGTTGAGCAAGCACCATACAGGCTTCTCAACAACCCTTGATAGGACGCATCATGAAACTCTGGATTAAACGCACATTGGCTACCGCCCTCGGTGCCACGCTCGTCATTGGCTCTCTGTCTGCCTGCTCGGGCGGCCGCCATGGCGGAACGATGACTGAAGCTGACATGGCCACCAAGCAGGCTAAAATGGTCGATTACGCTGGCAAAAAACTCGACTTGAACGACGCCCAAAAGCAACGCCTGAGCGTGCTGGGTGACAAACTGCGTGAACAGCGCACCGCCTTGATGGGCAAAACCACCGACCCACGGGCCGAGCTGCAAAGCCTGGTGGCGGGCACCACGATGGACCGGGTCAAAGCCCAAGCCCTGGTTGAAGAAAAAACCGGCGCACTGCGCAGCAAAAGCCCTGAAGTCATTGCTGCTGCGGCTGACTTTTACGACAGCCTGACCCCGGCCCAGCAGCAACAAGTGCGCGAGCTGATGCAGCGCCGCAAAGGCTGGCGTGGTTGACCTGATCAGCCTGACTAGCCTAGTCATAGACGCTGTGGCTGCTGTGATCGTGATAGCGGTGGGCAAATACGCCACCCGAAATCGTGATCCCTGGTAGGCGACCTTTGGTGGCCATCAATCAACGGCAGACAATCAACGGCAGAATCAGGCATGAGCAAAATCCTGCTGATTGACGACGACGAACAGCT